>JAWOBC010000082.1:0-18341 GCA_046498165.1 Thermoplasmatota archaeon | reverse complement strand
GGTCCCACCGGCGCACCCATGTACGCCATGGGCTTGAGCCGCTCGGCATGCTCGAGCGGCTCAAGCCCATGGCGTACATGGGTGCGCCGGTGGGACCGCTCAAGGGGCTTCTGTACCGCATGGATCACACGCGGGATGCGCGTCTGATCGCCAACGAACTGCGCCAGGAGTCCTATGCGCCTTCCCGGGGTGCCATTGCCATCCTGAATACGGTTGTGCCGAACACCGTGATCTACCGTGAGGCCGCAACGGCCCGGATCCCGGTCCATCGCTTCGAGCGCACCCGCTCCGGCCCGACCCCTTCGGCCCACGACACGATGACTGCGCTGGTGAACGAGCTCTTCCCGCACCTTTCGACGTCGCAAGGAGGTGCGTGATGGCGATGAAGAGGATTCTTCCCGATATCGGGGCCATGTTACGGGAGGGGCATTTCGGCGACCCGAAGGCGGAGATGCCCCCACTCGCTGATCCCGTCACCGTCACGCAGATGGTAATGGAGGTCTCCCGGATCGAGCCCTACGACCGCAATCCCCGGCAGGAAGCCAACCCGCGCTACGCGGAGATCAAGGAGTCGATCCGTGCCCAGCGGGGGCTCAACAATGCGCTCGAGATCACGCGCCGGCACGGATCCGAGCAGTACATGATTCGTGCGGGCGGGAACACGCGCCTGCAGATTCTGAAGGAGCTGCTTGCGGAGACGGGTGACTCCGCGTTCGCGAAGGTGCACTGCCTGTTTCATCCCTGGACTTCGGACACCGACGTCCTGACCGCGCACATGATCGAGAACGAACTGCGCGGCGAGATGAGCCTGATCGACAAGGCCCTCGGGTTACAGGCCCTGAAGGCCGAGATCGAGGCCGAAACCGGCGAGCAGCTATCGCGAAGTGAGTTGGTCCGGAAGCTTGCAGATGCGGGGTACACGATTTCCCGGCGGCATCTGATCCGGTTCCAGTACACGGCGGAGGTGCTTTACCCGCTCATCCCGACCGCTCTTCGCTCCGGGATGGGGCGGCCCCAGATCGACGCGCTGCGTGCGCTGGAAACCGCGTTCCAGTCCTATTGGACCGATGCCGGTCGCGAATCCGATCGCTTCCAGACGATCTGGAAGGATGCCTTGCTGATGGTCGATGGACCCGACTTCGACGTGACGCTCGCGCGTCAAAACCTCGAAACGCGCATCTCTGGAATGCTCGGGCATCCGGTCAGTCGCATTCGCATCGCCGTCGATGCCCTGCTGTCGGGCCGGGCCGGTGCCACGGACGGCCCGGACGATGGGACCGACCCCGCTGCAGAGACAGAGCCTTTACCAGATGTCTCTTCGGACGCAACCCGAGCTGCGGCCGACCCCCCTCCGAATGCTCCCCTGGATGAACGTCCGGCAACCCAGACGGCGAGCACGAACGGGGTCGGAGGCTCCACGGCATCAACACACGCCCCCAACCATGAGACCTCGATTGGAACACCCGACGGCAGTGCTCGGACCGCCGACCCGTCATCCGGTGTGAGGTCATCACCCGGCGAGACTCCCGAACCCAGCGAGTCGGAGAGCGAGCCAGGCACCTATACAGGACCCACGGACCTCAAGTCCCTGCGTGCCCGTAACTACGTGCTGGCCCTGCAGATCGCCCAGCGCACCGGGCTCGGTGACCAGTGCATTCGCAAGCTGTCCGCGAACGGCATGGGGTTCTTGGTCGATGTGCCGGTTGAACCCGTGACTGGGAATACCCGCGAGGACCATCTGCGCCGGTGGCTTTGGTGGTTCCTGTTTTCGCTCACCGAATTCTCCATCGACCAGGATCGGGCGGCGTGGATGATCACGCATCAGGTCACGCCGCCCGATTATCTGGAACGCGACCAAGATACCTTCGTGGGTCGGCCCCCTGACATCGTGTCCCTGGTTCGGGACCTCCTATCCTCCCCCGCGCTCTCCAACCGGGATTTCCACGCGCTGTCGCAGCTCATGGGCAGTTGCCGGATGGCCCGTCAGTTGTGCCCCGACAAGGACGGTGAGGCCCTCTGGAAACAAGGCTGGTATGACGGCCGGGAGGCGCGGCGATGAGCATGCATGCGGACCTTTCCTTTCACGTCCTGCGCTACGCGTTGCAGCGCGTCCATGACGGTGATCTTTCCGCTGCGCTCGATCTGGGTTTCACGATCGACGAGATCCGCTCCATGGAAGCGCTCACGCTGAATGATCTCGAGCATCTGAGCCGGCTCAGCGCCCACTTTCTGCGTATTCAGGGAATGAGAAATGAGCCGTATTGTAATTGCATTTGATAGGTTGCTGCGGGGATGTTTTCGAATGTGTATAGCCCATTTTCTCGGTTGGTTGGGACAAGGGTTGTTGGGTTGGTCATTTCTTGGCTGGTTAGGCTGAGGGTCACTGGTTTGGTATATTGATTTCCATCTGCTTGTTTTATGTTAATTTGTGTATCATATACGGGGATTGACTGAGCGATGGTGAGTGGGAGAATACTTCGATGGTAACCGAGGTTTATTGCTGTTTCATCAATTAAAAATCCATCATAGGTGGTTTGCAAGTTGTATTGATGATCAAATAAACTGCAGGGTGCATGGAGTATGATATGACCGTTTTCATCGGTTGTTTCTTGGTTTATTATCATTTGATTAAGGATGAGTTGTGCGCTTGCATTTAAAAGGCCATTGTTTTGTTGATCATGTATGCTGAGTTGTATTGTTCCTTGTTGTCTGCAGAGTATTTGTATGGCGTCATTGCTGGTGAGATCAATTGTTGCAACACCAATGAATCGTTTTGTATTTGAGAACAGGGAATTTGTTAGAAAGATTTTAATGACGTAGGATTTTTTGGGAAGATTAGTAAATTGGGTGTTGAGAAAGATTGAACTGTTTTTCCAGTTTATCGAGCTTGTATTTGTGGTTTCAATTCGGCTGCAGATACTGCTTGCATATTGTGTTTCATTTTGATAGAGTTCTGCAACAATATTTGATCCGGTAAAGGCTATTTTTGAACTGAGATATTCAAGTGTTAATCCAGGTGTTAACAAAGTATTAACTGTGAGGTTGAGAGTTCCTTTTTGCGATCCATTCCCAGAGATAGTAGTATTTTTTATTGTTGTTAGTTTTGTAAGTGATGAAAAATAGGTTGCCTCAGGTTTGACTGTTTGGTATCCACCGGTTTGTGTGGAAAAAAATTCAGCTGAGAAACTGATTTTGTAGTTGTTTGGTAATGTTGTATCTCTTCCTGATGAGGGATCAAAGGTATTTCTACTGAAATAAATGTAGGCTGAGGTACTGCTTACACCGGGTTGATCGTTGAGTTTTTCTTCATATGCTTGGATTTCCACACCATCTTGTTCATCTGCACCGGTTTTGAGTACTGAATTTGATGAAAAAATGATGGCATGAGCTGGTTGATCTGTGCCTGAGTCAAGGCAGCACCAACCAGGACTACCTAGTTCAATGTTTGCTTTTCTTCCGAGTATTGGTTCCCAGGCGCTATCTGGGTTAGTGGTGAGTGCGTATTCTACGGTTTGATTATCATTGGTATAAATATAAAGAGATGAGGGAATAGTTCCAAAATTTAAATCGTCATATGTTGTTGAGGAGAGTCCTCCACTGGTAAGTGAAGCAAAAAACACATCTATGGCATCTGCTGAGGGAGCAGCATCTCTGATGAGTTCATGGGTGACATCTACGAGTAACCGTGTTTTTTGATCTGGGGAGTAATAGTAGGTGTAGATTGCTGTGGTTTGAAAGAGATCATCAGTTGAGCTGCTTACGATACCACATTGTACCATGAGATTGCCATCGACAAGGATTTCTGTTGATTGAAGTTTTTGTGCAGTGGTCATCTTGGTCCATGCATCATCGTTTTTGTACCAGTAAGATAAGGCAAAGGATGCTGTTTGTTCTGTTTGTTGTGGTGAAAATGATGGTGTATTTGGTTTCATTTTTGTGATTTGTTGCGCTATTGGATCGCCCATGAAACTTCCTTCTTGAGCGATAGTATAGATGAGATCATCTGTTTGAGTGATAGCATAATACCATGTTTCAAATCGATACCCGTTCACTGGTTCATATTGATATTGATCCTCTGTTATTGTGACTCGATCTGGGTAGGTTGGTTGAGTGGTTTCTTGATCATCATAATAGACAAAAATAGTTTCATCATCACTGAGAGTTTTTGGGAGAAGAAAGACGATGCTGCATGAATCTAGATAGGGTTTTTGTGAGTGATTTAGCTGATAGATTTGTGATTCTAATTCAAGTGAACTCGTGTTTGTTTGATGGATGATTCGTATAGAGTGATGCTGATTATCTTCAGCCCAGCATTGATTAGTGAAGTTTATCGTGATATCAATGGGATCATTTTCTGATGAAGCTGAGAGTAGAGAGCTTGGAAGCTTGATTTTCTGACGGAAATCAAAGGTTTCATCCCACCAAGGTATTTCTTCAGCGGTAACCGGTTTTTGTATAGCAACAGCTAGCATTAGTGCTGCAGAAAGCAATAAAGAAATGGTAAGAAGACTATACATCTTTTGCATGAACATCAACAGCTGTTTCTTTCCTATTATATCTATACTTATAGTATTATATTTATAGGTTATTGTACAACTCTTAAGATTTCTGGGTTTTGCTTAAGGTAACATTAAAAGTGATGAAGGAATATTACCATGAAGATTGTGTTGTTATTGAATCTTGGATGTATTCTATGGCAGAAAAAAGTAATTCCTCCTCAGAGAAGCTCATAGGGTTTTTTCCTTTGTTTTATAATCTAGCGGAAACAGGGAGAGCTGTTCTTATTGCCAAAGAAGTGCAGAAACGTGGATATAACATTGTTTTTTTTAGTCATGGGGGAAAATATGAATATCTTGTAAAACAGCTGAATGCTGATATTATTCATGTACCACCGATATATTCTGATGATTTTATCGATTTGCTTTGGAAATCATCACGATTGGAAACATTAAAAAATCCGTTCACAACTGAAAATTTACGTATTCATGTTGAAGAAGAAAAAAAAGCCTTTCAAAAAGCTGGTGTTGATCTCATTGTATCAACGAATAATTGGCCTTGCCGGATTTCAGCACCGGTTGCAAAGGTCCCTCTTATTTTTGTGACGCCTAAAGTTGTTGCTTCTTTTTCTTCTTTTCCAGAGGATGCAGAATTTTTTTTATCTTGGCTTCTCCCTGAACGATTGAAACTTGCTTTTTTGAATTGGTATGCTCCTCGATCGAAAATGTATGTGAAACCATTTGCTAAGGTTGCAAAACAGTATCATGTTTCTCCACCTCGGTATACGTCAGATATCAATCAGGGGGATTATACATTTTATACCAATAGTGTTAAATTAATTGGAGAAAAAAACATAGATGATTCAGTAGATGTCCGGTTTATCGGACCCATCAGTTTGGAATCATTATTTCAATCATCAGATGATACAAAAACTAAGCAGGAACAAAAAGAAATTGAACAACATATTCAAACCAGGAACCGAAGTATTCTTGTCACATTGGGAAGCTCAGGTACAAAAGAGTTATTTCTAAAAATAATCCATGCATTGGAGAAAACGGAGTATCAAGTTATTGGTATTTATTCAACTATTTTAGATGAAAACAATCTCCCCGCAACAAAGGATAATATTTTGCTTAAAAAATTTGTTCCATCTATTGCTCGCATCAATAAACTAGTGGATCTTGCTCTTACCCATGGTGGTGAGGGAACGGTGCTTACTGCTGCATATAGTGGTAGACCAGTTATCGGATTTCCAATGCAGTTTGAACAACATCTTAATCTGGAGATGCTGGTAAAACATGGATCAGCATTGATTGCATCAAAAAGGAATCTTACAAAGCAAAAGATACTTAACATGGTAGAAAAAATCTTTTCCGATTACAAGAATTATTATGATCAGGCACAAAAGATAGCTTCATTGCTTCCTCCCGCAAACGGTCATAAAAACGCAGCATTGTTTATTGATGAGTTTCTTACAACAGGAAAAATCAATGAGAATCTAGATCAGTAGATAACACCTAATTTTGTAGCCATCATTCAGTTCATTGTTTTTCAGAAGCATTTTATAGCAGAGGAATATTTAACATCAAATCAGGAATTGGAAAAAAAGTATTTTTCTATTCCTAAACGAAATAGGATTTGGTTGTTAAATTCATGCAAAAAAATCAAAAACCAATTTTTATCATTGGTTGCCCTCGCTCAGGGACTACATTAGTTAGAGTGATCCTTGATTCTCATCCACATATTTGTTGTGGTCCAGAGATGCATGTTATCAATGCCTTGAAAACCTGTCAGCAACAAATTATTTCTCACTGGAAACAATTGAAACCATATGGTGTTTCTAGGAATGAATTCAATCGAACAGTTGCTAAGATGTACACGGTCTTTCTTAATCAATATGTTGCTGATAAAAACAAAAAAAGATGGGCGGAAAAAACACCGGAGAACATCTTTCATGTTCCTTTTATTGATACTTTGTTTCCTGATTGTCAATTTATCAATGTGATTAGAGATGGTAGAGACGTCGTCACTTCTTTTAAAAAACGTTGGGGAAGGCTAGCCATTGTTACGGGTATGAAACAATGGAATAAAAGTGCAGATTTAACGTTTTCATTTCGAAAACAGTTTTCACAAGATCGATATTTCGAAGTAAAATATGAAGATTTAGTTCGATTTCCAGAAACTGAAACTAAACAGATGATGGATTTTTTAGGTGAGCCATGGACGGAGGATTTATTGCATCATCAACAGCATCATCATGATTTTTGGTTTAATCATAGGGAAAAAACAGATACAATTCAAAAAGACGAAAAACAACCTGATCGTCATTCTCCCAGCAGACCTATTTTTTCTTCAAGTGTGAATCGATGGGAAAAGGATTTGAATGTAATCGAAAAAACAGTGATAAATGCGAAAATAAGGGAAAATCTTATTCGTTTGGGATACCACTAAAAGATAGGGTTTAAATAGGACAGGTATTTATTTTATAATAAATCTTATATACATTAGAATTGTATTTAGATATTGGACGTATTAATCCGGTTTAGGGGACCCTTATTCTATTACCGGAGGAAAGCACACATGATCATGAAAAATAAAAATCATACAATCTTATTTGCTTTTTTCTTAATATTTGTGATTATTTTTGCGAATATGCAAGCAGTGGTGAGTTCTGATGATGTAGAACCTTATACGCAGGCATTTGAAAAAGGAATAACTTGGAAACAGACAGAGTATCTAAAAAAAACAACGTTGGTTCAATTTGATAAGAATAGTTATGTTGATGATTATGCGTATTTAGCATCCATTCCAGCAAATATATTTAATAGTGGTGATACAGTATTTTCTAATCCATTGTTGTTTTTTCAACCAGATGGCAGTTATCCAAATGAAGATAAATATTTGTTTTTGAATGATTATGACGGGATTCATTATTTTATGCAAGATTGGATGGAGTATAGTGGTGGTATGCTTGACCAATTCACGTTGATTAATGTTGATAAAAATGAGTTAGAACCATCATGGACTGCTAGAAAATATAATTCAATTGAAAGTCAGGATCCATTTGAAATAGCTCAAAAAATTGCGTTGAATGAATGGTCCTATTCAAATCAGGCAGTTATCAGTGTGATTGAAAAGGATTTTAATAATCAAAGAACAAATATCTCTGAGGGAGTGATAAAAGGTAAAGTTAGTGGTAATGTAGGCAAAGAAAAATTTACGGTTCCTCGAAGTGATGGTGTCTCTCCAGAATTCAAGCATTTTACGGTTGAGGATTCCTATAAATATATTGAAGCTGATTTATGGTTTCCTGCTATCACCATGAAATCAAAAATCATGGAACTCATCCCAGGTTTTCCACCGATTATCACCCTTCCATCGGTTGATCCTGATCTGCAATTGTATTGTCAGTATGATAATGATTGGTTGCAGACCAGTGCGTCATCAGATATGACGATTACCAAGGGCCCTCATGAGGAATGTCTTTCTTATGTGTTGAAACCAGGAACCTGGCGGGTTGGTGTAACCAATATGCCAACGGAGGGTGGCGATGATGAGAGTTTTAATCATTATCTTCTTCCAGGGAGAAGTGATGGAAAGTTTTTGGTGTATGGAGACACCTTTGATGCGTTGCTTAACGTGTTAGGTCGACCCATCACGGAGTATAATTGTGAGATTACAAAATATCCTGGTGTTACCTTGGATATTCCAGAAAAACCTCCATTTGGTTGTAAGGATGCTTCATTTAATTTAACCTGGGAAAACGATGATATTTCATTAGGCTTGTCTTTGATTGGCCCGTGTGGTGAGGAAATTGAATCAGTTCAGGTAAAGGATCGGTCTTATCAAAATATTCATCTCCGACGTATGGGTGAATGCTTTGATAACAACAAGTATTCAGTGATTGTGTATTCCCTAGATGATGTAAATACTCCTGTTGATTTCAGTGTTTCTTATTCTTGGGGTCAGAATATTTCAAAAGAAAGTGCTGATTCGCTTACTTCTGCTTCCGAGGGAGCAATTCTAGCATCGGTGTTGAATTGTCCTCTGTTTTTCATTGAACCTCATCAGTTTTCTGATGAGACAAAGCAATCATTGCTTACGCTTGGAGTAGAAGATGTCTATGTGATGGATCTGGGTAGTCATCTTAAGAATGATGTTTTTTCAGAGTTAAAAAATGTTTTTGCTGTTAAGCAACATATTATTGATCATAAAAGTTGTTATTCATCAATCATGGAGAAAACCGGTGAACATGATGTCGTGTTTTCTACTATTGATCCTTGGAGTTATTGGTATTATACCACAAAAGCTCGGGAGATAAAACCGGCTGGTGAATTTAAGAAAGCTTTTTATCTTGGTCCTGCTACTTATGCTGCTGCGCATCATGGTAGTCCTTTGTTATTGGTGGAGAATCATCCTCGGTTGTCAGCTGGTGTGATGTGGCATAATGAATTTTGGAATGATAATGGAAATGGGTATACCTCACTTCCAGTTGCTCCTATGGTGCTAACGGGGAGAACAGTTTATGATTTTTTAGATGAGTATGGATTTGATCAAGAAGGAAATGAAACTATTTTAACGGTGGGTGGTCAGTATGATATGGCTCCTTCTTGGACTCGGATGTTTGCTGGTGTGGCAACACCAGGAACGATTATTGGAACACCGGTTGATGCCGCACAAATCATTAACAGGAATATGTTTTATCCAGCTTTGATTTTTTCTAATCCTGCATTGCAGGGTGAGGTTGCGTTGGAGAATGGGAGTAAAAGTGTGAGAAAACAACCTACCACTCCTCCACTTCGTCCATTACAAGGTATTTTTACTCGGTTGTTCAATCAACCATTAGGGAGTAATTTAAAGATTATTAAACCATCTGCGGTGGAAGAATTTAGTTATCCTGTGCTTCATACCTATGGTTGTTATGGGTATCGTTTTAATGAAAGAGCTAGTAAGTATTGGGGAACTAAATATCAAACACGGTTAGGAACAATTCCGGGTGAGTCTATATCATATCAAGAAATTGATCAGGGTACACGGATGATTCATGAGGGTATTCCTGGTGCGTATCAACCTGATATTTCAGCAACGGATATTACGCCGTTTTATACTTCTAAGGCGGGTTATGATAATTGTTTTTCAACGAATTTTGATGTGACCATGGATAATTTGAATCAGGGGGTTATTAGTTGGTATATGGTGCTTCATGGTGATAGTGCAAATGGTGGTCAGCTTTCTTGGTATGATCCTTCTTCTGTTGCTGATGTGACTGGTTCAAGATTGTTGCAGGCAGCAATTGGTATTCCCTTGGGTTTGTATCCGTTGGTTGAGACCAATCCCTGGCGTGGGTATGATCAGCTTTGGGGAAGTACTGAGGAACCGGATACGGCAACGTTGAATGCAGAGATTGGTCTTGTGCTTGGTTGGCTTGGTCTTGCTAATCCGGATGGTCCGTTGAATGGAGGATTGCTTAAAACGGGTCTTGATTTGGTCCCTGCTAATATTCCTTTGTTTCAAAATAATCGTAATGATTATTTTGATGGACTTGTCGGTCCTTATAGTATTACAGCGATGATCACTAAGTTTCATTATGAGCATCATGGAAAGGAATACAATGAGTTGTTAGATAATCTTCATTCCATGAGTTTTCATGCTGATTCTTGTTTGATTGCTTGTAAATTCCTTCATATTTCTTTTATTCGTCATGGGTCGGTGATGCAGGAGTTAGATCCCTGGCCCACTTCTTATTGGGGTGGGGTTGCGTTTCAGGAGGCCCCTCGTGATTTTGCATTGGGTAAAAGTATTGGCCAGTCCTATGCTGAAGGGAGAACCAAGATTGGGATAAAATATTTATTTGAGGATGATGAACCAGTGGATTGGTGGTGGGATAGTGCTGAAAATGTGGTTCTTTTTTCTGATCCTGAGTTGCATATTTGGATTCCTGAGGCATCTTATGATTTGGATGCGAAGAATCATTGGGAGTTTGATGATGTGAGGCCTCTTGTATTTGATGAGGATGTAAGTTTTGATGGGCATATGCCTTTTGGTGTTACGAAGCATTCTCGTGCGCGAGAGATTCCGTTGTTGAGTTTGCAGCAGATCATTGTGATTGTGGCCTTGGTGCTTATCATTGCCTTGTTAGTTATTGTAATGGTTTTCAAAAAAGGTTTATTATTGAATAATAAGAAATAATAAAATATTTCTTTATATTTTTATTACATCAAAAAAATGGTATTTTATATATTTATTATCTCTTAAAATTGGATAAATTAACACTTATTAATTATTAAGTAAGTACCGAATGTTTATATAATCGATGCTTTAATATATATGATTGAAATACAGAAAAAGGGAAAAAGCTGAGTTTTCCTGTTTTGCCAATGATAGGGGGCAATGATTCAATATGAACCGAAAAATAATGAGTATAATTTTGTGTCTAGGATTGTTTATCATCCCTGCTTTTGTGAATGCTGAAGTAAATCTTCAATCTGAAACAAAGGCAGGTATATTTGAAGGAGAGAAAAAAGATTACAAGGCTACTTCTTTGACTATTTCTGACTATGATCCCTTGGTCGATATTTCAGTTACGGTTGACATCAAAAAAATCAGATCACTTGAAAAAAACAATCGGATGATTAATTTTGAAGAAAACATAGATTCATTTTCTAATCCAGATTTCTACGTTAGAGTTACCATCAATGATGAACAGTTTACTAGTCAAGTGTGGAAGAACACTCGTTATATTGAGGATTGTCCATTTTCAGCAACATTGAATGTGCCTGATGATGAACAGTTTGTCGATATTAAAATAGAGCTTTGGGATCATAATATTGGTTTGGATAAACGCTGTGATATCAGTAATCTGCATTTTGATTCTGAACGATTAAAAGACAGTTTCGATGTTGACCTCATTTATGATATTAAAACTGGTCATTGGCGTGGTGATGATTTCAATTATGATGAACAGGTAAGTGCAGATGTTAGTGGTTATGGTCGATTAAATGGCTGTGATGATGGCAGTGCCTATGAGGAAGAACGAGATGTTGAACTTTGGTTTGATATTTATCAAACTGATTATGATCAGGATGGCATCCCCTATTGGACTGAAAAAAATGTGTATGGGACCAATCCAAAAGTAGATGACCGTGGTCGAGATGATGATAATGATGGAGTGCCTATCGAATGGGAATGGAAATTTGGCCATAAGTATTCATCTTGGGGTAATGAAGATATATGGTTTTATGATCCCTTTGAGTGGGAGGATCATCAAAACATGGACATTGATGAGGATGGACTGGATAACGTAGAAGAATATCTCACCTGGCAATGGGGTTCGGATCCATTCCGAAAGGATATTTTCATGGAAATCGATCAAATGGAGATTGGACCAAATGGTGAAGGAACCCATCTTCCAGAGTTATCAAAGGATTTATTGAAAACAGCGTATCGGCGGCAGAATATTGTGCTTCATATCGATGATGGTTGTTTTGGTGGAGGGCAGACCGATATTCCTTTTGATGAGGATACCACAGATCAGGAGTTAAAACAGATTTATCATGATTATTTTCTCAATGGGGATAAAGATTATTGGCGAAAAGGTGTGTTTCATTACACGCTTTTGCCGTATCATTCAGACCGGTATCCTGGTTTTGTTTTCAGAGGAGATGATCAATTAGATTGCTGTCAGATCTCTATGAGACCACATCAGCAGATTCCCACACGTCTTCCAATTCTGTTTCGTTTTTATTGGAAGAATATGAACATGGAAGAGATTCATGCAACGGTGTATGCTGGTGCAATCATGCATGAAACCGGTCACACGCTTGGGATTTTTCATTCTAATACACCGGGTTGTGATGATCAAATTGGGAAAAAGCCTTGGCATCTTCATTTTTGGAAATGGCATAATTACAAAAGTGTGATGAATTATGCGTATGTTTATCGTATGGTTGATTATTCTGATGGGAGTCGAGGACGAAATGATTTTGATGATTGGGATAGAATTGATTTAACCTTATTCCAGGATTAAAAAACCCATAATGAAAAATCATTGCATTGGAGATATATCATTTATGATATAATCATTATAGGCTAGATAATTTTTTAGTTCTTTATTAATTTTCTTTTTCTTTTTAAGGATTTCTTTTCTTGGTGAGAGATGCCGAGGTTTAATATAAGATGAAAAATCAATTCCCATCGAAGAGTTATAACCAAGAAATTCCAATATGTTTTCCATTGTTTTTTGAGGATGATTGCAGAGATCTTCATATCGGATAGAAACATAATCAGTGTTATGTTGAAGATGTTTAATATCTTGTAAAAACGTATTTGCATTTGTTGACAAGGTGCTAATAAGCTGATTAACTCTCAAGGGATTGCTGGGGGAACAAGCGAGTCGATAATAAAATCGAGATAAGGGATTGTTATATGTTTTTTTATACCAAGGGGACAACAGAGCCATGTATCTACTTTTATTGCTAAAAAGGGTATGCATTGCTTTGAGTTGAGAACTTAATGTATTTAATGGTTTGCGGTGGATGAAAACGAATTTTGCTGTTGGAAACTGCTTTTTGATAAACAAAAAATGAGCGAAATCAAAGGGATTCTTTAAGAGAATTGGATTATTGTTGTTTGAAAGAAACGTTACTTTCTGACAGAGAAGAGAAAAAAGAGACACCGTAACAGGATTTAAATGATGAATCTTTGTTTTCCGGGAGAGTAAAAAACCATATTCTTCAGGAAAATCTGCAGAAACTGAAAGTTCATCAATACCGCGAGTTTGTTTTTTCCCAGATTGTAAAATCTCAGTGAGATCGTTTTTAAGCTGTTGATCTCGTTTTTTTTGATGATTATAAAGGAGTTCATCATAGTAAATGATATCATATGCAGTGGTAACCGTAAAAAACCCAGTTTCTTGTAAAAGTTTATAAAGAATACTGGTCCCTGATCGTTGCACACCCATAATAAAAACGGGTTGAAACGAAACATCAGCGAGTTTTGAGAGAAGGGGACCATCCTTAGGATTATGTTGATTCATAGACAAACCTTTTTTTTAATTCATGAAGCATATCTTGTTTTATTTCTTAGTTTTTTGCTATAACCATTTTTCACAATACACTCTATAGGGAGAAAAGACTATTTATGAGAACACAGTATGTCCTCTAGAAAAAATAATTCCGGTCATTGTATGTCATCAAAAGTTGTTGTTATCGGTGTTGATGGTGCCACTCCTCAACTCCTAGAAAAATGGATGGATGCTGGTAAACTTCCCACTTTTCAGATGCTTCGAAAAAAGGGTGTGTGGGGAAAACTACGATCAACTATTCCGCCATTTAGTGCTCCTTCCTGGGCATCCATTGTCACCGGTTGTAACCCAGGAAAACATGGCATCTATGGATTTGAAACATTAACTGATGTGAATCCTCATCTCATTACTTCTAAAAACCGGAAAACCCCTGCGTTTTGGAAGTATCTTTCAACAATGAATCTAAATAATATCATTGTCAATGTACCCGGTAGTTACCCCCCAGAAAAAATTAATGGGGTTATGATCACAGGGTTATTGACTCCTTCACCTGATTCCCGCTACACATATCCAGCTGATTTAAAGAACAGATTAACCAAGGATGATCTAGGTGAATATCCTTTGGAATCTATTTGGTTAGAAGATTTTTCTCGTTCAAGACTTGCAGAAACAAAACCATCGAAACTGGTTTCCATTTTACTCAATCAACTTGAATCAAGAGGAAAAATCACCTGTTCACTGATGAAGGAGATGGACTGGGATTTCACCATGGTGGTGTTTAGAGCAACGGATACTGCTCAACATTTTCTTTTTGATCAGTTAGATCATGTATTAACCATTTATCAAAAAGTTGATGAGTTAATCAAACAGTTGTTAGATGCAGCACCCGATGCAACTTTTTTCATTGTTTCAGATCATGGGTTTGAACGAATCAAAAAAATTCTTCATCCAGATAATGTGCTGTATAAAACAGGTTTTTTAAAACCTGCTCATGTTCCCTCTAATCAGGTTTCTCAACTCTCTTGGAACTTGTTTTATAAAATGGGTAGAGTGTTTTTGAAAAGAATCCCCGCTGATTTCATTAAACATTCTCCATTGGTTAAAAAAATATTGTTTTCCTCAGCAGCTAAAAACAAAGTGTTTGATTTCAATGAAACAAAAGCATTTTCCACAGCTGAGGGACGAGGGATCCAAATTAATTTAAAACAACGGTATGAGGAGGGAATCGTTGAAAAAAACGAGTATGAAACCCTACGAGATGAAATCATTTCTCTTTTTTCATCATTGACTGATCCTGAGACTGGTGAAAACTATGTTGATCATGTGTATCGTGGAACGGAGGTCTACGGGGAAAAGGCAACTGATCCTCTTGATTTAGTGCTCAGTCTTATTCCTCATTACACCGCAAGTGAAAGTCTTCGATTCCCTGAGAAACAGACAGCAAAATATGTTCGAAATCTGCAAAATTTTCCAGTATTGTTTTCAACTGATTCTTCTGGCAGGTCAGGTGATCATGCTCAGCATGGGATCTTTTTTGGATATGGATCAAATGTTAAACAGGGTGAGGTAGTTGAAGGATTATCCGTGTTTGATGTATTGCCTCAGGTGTTTGCTTCTTTTGGTTTTACATCACCTTCTTTTGTTGATGGAAGCGTTAAGGAAACCGTTTTTCGTTCATCACCTCAATTGAAAAAAATCAATTGGGATAAGAATGAATCTAAAGATGGATTAACCTCTGCTGAAAAACAAAAAATCAAAATGTTGCATAAGCATTTGCAATCAGGGAAATAACTTATCTTATCTTTTAGCCATCAGAAGTCATGTTTTTGTTTTTGTATCCATGGGATAATAGTGTTTTCAAAGTATTGTTGAAATTTTTGTAGTGAAAACGCTTTTGCCGAAGTCAATGCTTCCTGTTGTTTTTTTCGAATCATAGCTGGGTTTTCTATGCATTCTATTATAATTTTTTGTAATGATTCAACTGAATCATAACTAATACTGGCATTCTTAAATTGAGGGAACAAGACAAAGGATTTGGGTAGTATCACTGGTTTTGCATATTTTATGGCATCATAGATTACGCCACTACCAACTGATTTTCCATAGATTTCAGAAATCTTATTATCCGATTGGGTGTAAATTTTTATGGGTAGAAAGAGAATATCGCTATGTTGAATGGTCGTGTAAAATGTTTCATCATCAATGAACTCATCAAAGGTTTCAACTGTTAAACCATACGTTTTCAGATCTTGGAACTGTTTCATGATTTTTTTTCCATGATTATCAAATGCGGTCCCGAGAAGAATCAACTTCATTTTTTCTAAATATGTTTTTGGTATGGATTGTAACGCCATGAGAGCAGTATTGAAATCCTTCCGATGTTTTTGGACAAGACCTGGAATAGTAAGGGTTAATGTTTTAGAAGAATCGTTCTCTTTTTTCTTTAAATTTTTTTCTTCGAAGACGGCTGATGGAAGAGTAAATACTGGTTTTTGATATGTGGTTTCATTTTTGATATAATCTTTCAAGGGTGGATAAATGACATTGATTGCATCATAGTGTTGGATAATCTTTTCCATGCTTGGTTTCATTATCCTATTTATCAGGAGACGAATGAGGTTTATTTGCCCAGTATGATTTTTAGGATGAAACCAAGCATTAACATGATGAACAGTGAGTATCTTTGAAATATGAGGATTGAATCCTGAGAAATGAAAAAGATCGTACCAGGTTTCATGGATGGTATTGACAAATACAGCATCAAGCTGTGTTTCACAATATGATTCAGCTTCTTGTAAAAATGATCGGAGGGATTGTTTATTTTTTTTGATAATAAAGGTGAATTGCTCTGTGTCATCTAGCCATGTTTTCAATCGAGCAAAGAGATCTGGAGTAGTAAAAACAGTTACCATTGTATCTGATGTGTTACATATTTTGCAGAAGGTGTAAAGCACTGCTGGATGTCTACGAACTTCTACTATGCCAATGTTTAACGTGTTTTTTTCTGATTGATGTGATTGTTGATTCAGCGGTATCAGCTCCAGAAACACTTCCTTTTTTGATGTTCAAACAGTTGAACGCTTAAACTACTTTTGGGTTTTTTCGAATAGAAAAAGGGTTATTTTAATTTGTTTTGTTTAAATGACTAAGGTTAAAAATGACTATTGATTTAGGGAGATTGTTAGAAGAATTTATGAACATGGTTGAGGTCTCAATCTATGACGGATAGTTCAGGAGCAAATATTGGTTTTTTTCCTCTTTCCTATAATCTTGCTGAGGTGGGAAGAGCTATTCTTGTTGCCCTGGAATTACAAAAACTTGGTATTAACCCTGTTTTTTTTAGTCATGGGGGTGCCTATGAGTATCTTGAAAAAAAATTTGGATTTGATGTTATCACTATTGATCCATTGTATACTTCAGACATTATTTCAAATATCATCCAGGTAAATAGAAAAGAAAAATCAGGAATCCCATATCATGTTTCATTTCTGAGAGAGGTAATTAATAATGAAGTAGCTGCGTTTAAAAAAAATGATATTCAGTTATTGGTTTCTTTTGTCAATTTCCCTTGTTCTCTTTCTACAAAAATAGCAAAAATTTTTCATATAGATGTCAGTCCTGGACCAGGTAGATTTCATTATTGCATCCCAGATTCATATGAAACAGCTTTTACTAGATTTCTACCTCAAAAAATAAAGGTCCCCGTATTTAATTATTTTTTTTATAAAGGCGGTCGGCATATTCGAAAACCCTTTAATATTATCGCCAAGGAACATAATCTCCAATCGTTTCATAACATGTTTGATCTTATCCATGGAGATTTTACAGTAGTTACTAATTTTCTTGAATTCATCAATATCTTTCCTCATCAACAACTCTTTTCCAAAGATGCTTATGTTGGAATTATTCTGTTAGAGGAATTGTTTAACAATATTTTTCCATTGCATGAAGGAAAAAAAATCGTGGATGAGATTTCTCAGCATCTTCAAACCAGGCGGAAAAAAATACTGTTGACCATGGGAAGCAGCGGTGACAAACAATTATTTCTAAATCTGATCCATGCTCTTGATGAAACCCAGCATCAAGTTGTTGTGGTTTATGGTAATATCTTAGATGATGATCATCTACCAATGGTTTCCGAACGCATCCTTCTTAAAAAATTTGTTCCATCCTTAGCTAAGCTTCATCAACTGGTTGATCTTTCCATCATCCATGGAGGCCAGGGAACGGTTTATACTGCAGCCTATGCGGGTAAACCAATCATTGGGTTTCCTATGCAGTTTGAACAACATCTTCATTTAGAAAAAATGGTGGGTCATGGAGTTGGCTGTATGTTATCCAAGCAATCATATGATAAACATCAGTTTCTATCAACAGTTGACAACATCATTGCAAAATATGAATCCTATGAAAAAGCAGCGAAAGATCTTTCCGTAAAATTACCAGCGCCTAATGGAGAAAAAATTGCTGCAAAAAAAATCCATGAAATCTTGAAAAGAAAAACAACTAACTAAAAGAAGTGATGTATCGTGAATACAAAGGATCATGAGCAATCAGCATTTATTTCTTCTTTATCTCAGATCACAAAAGGATCTGGAACAGTGTTTCTTGGTTTTCTATGTTATTCCTTATTTTTACTCATCAGCAATATTATTATCGCTCGATATTGGGGGCAAACAAATTTTGGTATTTTTTCTCTAGCTTTTTCTATTTTGAGTATTCCCTGAAAATACTTACACGTATCACTAATACGTTTCTTATTATGCTCCTGAGCATACAACCAATTACCAGCATCATCCCATACTAACAACGGAGATTTTTT
>JAWOBC010000014.1:0-3687 GCA_046498165.1 Thermoplasmatota archaeon | reverse complement strand
AGCCAATCTAATGACCTTTGTTTTCTTTTTTCTATCGTTTGTGCTTTGATCTGCTTCAAAAATAATCCGTTTAATCAAACAAGGAACACAAGTCGGTGTAATCTTCATACAAAACGGTACGTATTTACCAGCATTATTATAGTCTTCCGATAAAAAAAGAAGAGCAATTCTAAAAAAATAAGTACTTTTTTAAAGACCTTTTTTATAAGAAATTGTTGAGGTTGAACGCGGAAAGATGGGTCGATATCGACGGAAGCCATATAAAAAAAGACAGATTGATCCATGGCATGAATGGGATTTAGAGGAAGAAATACAGGAAGAAATAGACATTTTTTCCTCTGAAAATGATTTCCCTGAACTTTATGAAGAGGATGAAACCTTGCCTGATTATTTTGATGAACCAGATATCGTAAAACAACTTCGAGAAGAAGAACGAATTGGAAAACTTCCAATTATTCCACCAGAGGATGAACACACAGAAAAAGAGGAACAACTCATTGATTATGATCTTCCTGAATTCAAAGAATACATTCCACCATCAACATCCTCAGATGAAAAACCATCAACAGAAAAAATCACTAGTTATAATGATGCCTATAAACTAGCCAAAAAAGCATTAGAAAACCTTTAACATTTTTTTTTAAAGTTTTTTCCGTAGATAATAACCAGCATCATCAAAATCATGATATTTACGATAATACTCTTTTACCCCCACACCACTGAGTACAAACAAATCCGGTATATCATATTCTTCAACACAAATCCGTTCAGCTTCAGCAAGAAGCATTGATCCAAATCCTTTATGCTGCAGTCCCTTCTTTGTTTTATCACCAATAGCAAGTTCCTGACCAACTACTTTTAACTCCCGAATGATCATACATGGTCGTTGTAACTCCGGTTGAGGAGATTGCTTAATATTGCGCAGACGAAGATAACCGACTAAAGCATTCTGTTTTTCAAGTTCCAGTGAAATAAAGAACTCAGTGCTATTACTCGCAGGATATTTCACTGTTTTTAATGAAAGATCATCACGATCAAAAGAAATCTCTTTTTTCAACTGTAAATGACCTAATTCACGAGATCTAATATCATTATTTGCTAAATTATTCGTTTCAATATACTCATCTACTAATTGACGAAGATTACTCATCTTTACCCCTGCATCAATATATGGAGCTGGTACATCACGTTGAATCCGCTGGATTCTAACCCATGATGGGATCATGCTTACTAGTTTTCCCACAAGCTCTGCTGCTTCATCATTCTCTAATGGCTGGTAGTGATCCTCTTTCCATTGTTCATACAGTTTTGTACCCTTTACCACCACTGTGGGATAAATCTTAAGCATGTCTGGTTTGAACCGATCATCCCTAAACAATGAGTTAAACGTTTCAATATCTTTTGTCTCATCAGATCCCGGTAGCCCCGGCATGAGATGATAACATATTTTAAAACCACTATTCTTTGCAATTCTGGTGGCCATCACTGTATCTGTAACTGTATGACCTCGATTCATCTGAAACAATACATCATCAAAAACCGTCTGCACCCCAAGTTCAACCCTTGTCGCCCCAAATCGTAACGCTGTATCCACATGACACAATCGAAACCAATCAGGTCGAGTCTCAATGGTAAGACCGATACAACGATGCACCGCAGTCTCATTCATTTGTTGTGCTTCCGATAGAGATGTAGCTGTTTTGCCATTTAACGCATCATAACATCGTTTCACAAACCATTCTTGATAAAAAGGAGAGCGAGCAGTAAACGTGCCACCCATGATGATCAGATCAATTTTCTCTGTTTTATGACCAATCAATTCCAATTGAGTTAACCGAGCTTGCACTTGCCGATAGGGATCGAACTCATGCATTGCAGCTCTCATCGCAGCAGGTTCATAACCGGTGTAACTCTGCGGAGAATCAAAAACAGGACCACCCGGACACGGGATACAACGACCATGCGGACAAGGAGCTGGAGACGTCATCACCGCAACAATAGCTACACCTGATATCGTCCGCATTGGTTTCCGTTGTAATAAACGATGTAACCTTTGTTTTTCATCCTCTGAAACAGACTCAGGAACATGAGCCAATATATCACTATTTGATGGAATTTTTTTAAGTTCATATTTTTTACAAAGTTTCATCTTTTTTTTATGCAATGTTTCTTTTGATTGAATGATATCTGAACGAATCAAATCAATGATTTCTTGATAGAACGTCATGATGCCATCTCATCTCTGGATTGGTTTAAAAAACTTTGTTATCAGTTCATTACCCTATTTTTTACGAAAATTACGGTTAATTTTATTAACAAATCGTTCTTTTCCACCACCAAGAAGGCAATCACTGTGACCATTATTGAAACAAAAAACCTTACCAAAACATTCCAAGACTTCACCGCGGTCAAAAATGTTTCATTTGCGGTTAAAAAAGGAGAAATATTCGGATTCCTTGGTCCTAATGGAGCAGGAAAAACAACAACGATAAAAATGCTTACCACTCTTTTACATCCAACGCAGGGTTCAGCAACCATCGCTGGAGCAGATATCATCAAACAACGTGATGCCGTACGACAAGCAATCGGCGTTGTTTTTCAAGAACCAGCCTTAGATACGGAACTTACTGGGAAAGAAAACCTGGATTACCATGCAAGAATGTATGGGATAACAAAACAGGATAGATCCCATCGCATCGATGAAGTCCTTGCTCTTGTTGATCTAACCAATAAAAAGGATGAATTAGTGAAGAATTATTCCGGTGGAATGAAACGCCGACTGGAAATAGCAAGAGGACTAATGCACAGTCCCAAAGTCTTATTTTTAGATGAACCAACACTTGGTCTTGATGCTCAAACCAGAAGAGCAATCTGGGATTATGTCAAAAAAATGAATCAAGAAAAACAAACCACTATCTTTCTCACCACTCATTATATGGACGAAGCTGATTTTCTCTGTGACCGCGTCGCCATCATCGATCATGGGAGTATTCTAGTAACCGATACCATCGAAAAACTGAAAACCATGGTGGGAAATGATATCATCACCCTTAGTGTTTCAAATCAAAAAGAATTCATATCCTATTTGAAGGAACAAAACTGGATTAAAAATATTGAAATTCATGATTCCAATATCACCCTGGGAGTTGAAAAAGGGGAAGAAAAAATACCCACTGTGGTTGAACTTGCTCAATCAAAAAATATCCAGGTGAAATCAATCAGTGTCAGAAAACCAACACTAGATGATGCCTTTCTACATTACACTGGAAGAAGCATACGCGATGCACGTCGATCTTCGCGCCCATCCGCATCAGTTCGGGCGCGTGCATGAAGCGGTTCTCGAAAATGCGCTCTTCGAGGACGGACGTGCCTTGGTCGGTGCACATCAGCGCCATCATCTGCGCCTGCAGGTCGGTGGGAAAGCCCGGAAACGGCGCGGTCATCACATCGACGGCGCGCACAGGTCCCTCGCCGCGCGTGACGCGCAACCCGCCTTCGGTCTCCTCGACGGCGATGCCCGCCCGGTCGAGGGCGTCGCAGAACGCCTGCACCAGGTCCATCCGCCCGCCAAGGCATTCGACCGTGCCGCCGCAGATCGCCGGCGCGATCATGTAGGTGCCCAGCTCGATCCGGTCGGGCACCACCGCATGCGTCGCCCCGCCCAGCCGGTCGACGCCCTGCACGGTG
>JAWOBC010000168.1:0-3077 GCA_046498165.1 Thermoplasmatota archaeon | reverse complement strand
GATGAAGTGGTTTGGAAATTTTTCTAAATCCTTTTTTTTCCCTTTTCTTTTAAATTGATCTGTTTTGTTTATTCTCCAACGAGTTGGATGATGATCGTTCGTTGTCGTGGCCGGGTGTCTAGTTCCATGAAGATGATTTGTTGCCATGTGCCATGGATGAGTTTTCCATCTTTGAATGGGATGGTTATGCTTGGTCCCATGAGGCTTGCTTTTACATGTGATCGTCCGTTGTCATCATGCCAGGTTTCATGATGATCATAATGAATGTCTTTTGGGGCAATATGGTTTAGTGCACGTGGGACATCTTTTTGTAGACCTGGTTCATATTCTATAGTTGTTATTGTTCCTGTGGATCCTGGGACGAATATACAGGCGATACCATTGATTAAGCCTGAGTCTTTTATCCTTTTTTTTATATCATTTGTGATATCAACCATATGGTTTTCTGCTTTTGTTGAAATCTGTAGTTCATCATAATATACAGTCATTGTTTTTCACCATTTTTGAAGATCATATTGGTATTTTTTTCCCGGTTTCATCTCTTTTATACCTTCCAAACTCAGTATCTTTTTCTAAAAGTTGATGATTAAATATAGGTCCATCTTTACAGACTCGTTGTCCATTTCCAATGCAGCATTGACCACAGAGTCCTATACCACATTTCATGTATCGTTCTAATGATGCCTGTAGTGGTGTGTTGTTTCGATTTTTTAAGAGTGCGTTCATCATATGTTCCGGTCCACAGGTATATATATTATCGAATGTTTCTTTTTGTAGGAGTTGCCCAGCAAAAGTTGATGCATATCCTTTGTAGCCACTTGATCCATCATCTGTGGTGACATAGATGTTTTTTGTATAATTTTGGAGGTATTCTTTGAAAAAAATATCTTTTTTTTGTTTAGCTCCAAGGATAACGGTGATCTCGGCTCCTTTTTGAAATTGTTGTTTTATGGCTGGTGCTAACATAGCAATTCCGGTTCCACCACCGACATATAATTGTTTTTTTCCCTGGAGATTGAATCCATTTCCAAAGGGGCCTCTTATACCTATGATGTCTTGTTCTTTTTTTTGAAAGAGCGCTTCGGTTGCATCGCCAACTTTTTTAAAGGTGATGGATTTGTTATTTTTTTGGATTTTGGAAACACTCATCGGTATTTCATCAACACCCGGTATCCAGATCATAAAAAACTGACCTGGTATCATCTCACAGGGAAAAGAAAAACTGATTGTTTTTATGGCCCTTGTTTCTAATATACTATCTTGAATAATGGTCATAAATGGTGTGTTCATTGATGGGCAGCCCCCACTAATTCTGAAATGTTTTGATAATCATGTTGTGACATCCATTGTTCTATTTCAGTAATGATTTTTGAAAAAACGTTTATTCCTCGATAATATATTGCTGATCCAATTTGTAATAATTGTGATCCTGCCATGAGATATTCTATGGCATCTCTACCAGTGGTTATGCCACCGCAGCCGATGATGGGAATACTTATTTTTTCATAGATGTCATAGACTGATCGTATGCCAATAGGTTTGATTGCTTTTCCAGAGTATCCGCCTTTTTTGTTTCCGAGCACTGGTAGTTGAGCTTCGATATTTATTTTCATTGCTTTCACGGTGTTGATGGCGACAATAGCATCTGCTCCAGCATGTTCGGCTGCTTGTGCACAATCTGCGATGTTGTTGACATTTGAGGATAATTTGACAAAAACAGGGATTGTTACATTTTTTGTTACTATTGAGGTTATTTCGTTGATGAGGTTTGTGTTTTGCCCGATTTCAAGTCCATATCCTTTTGCATGTGGGCAGCTAAGGTTAAGTTCAATGGCATCAACGTCATAGCTTTGCATTGTGATGGCTAATTGTTTAAATTCAGCTGATGTTGATGCAAAGATGCTCCCTATAATTGGTTTATCATTTGTTTTAATTTGTTCGATTTCCTGTTTGTAATTTTTTATTCCTGGATTTGGAAGACCCATGGCATTGAGAATGCCATGATTAAGAACGATACAGGTTGGGTTAACATGTCCTTTTCGTGGTGTTAAGCCGATTGATTTTGTGACGACGGCTGATGCTTTATTTTCTAGTATTCGTGTCATGCTTCCAGCATCTTCATCCATGATTCCTGATGCGAGTATTAATGGGTTTTGAAAATGTAATCCTGCTAGTGTGGTGTGTAAATCCACCAGTTCTATCACCAGGGGTGTAAATATTTCACTGTTATTTAAACCCATTTTACATGGAAAAATCATTTTTTCTTTTTTTTTTTGGTTTCTAACGAAAAATACATTAAAAAAGAATTGGTATCCCTGTATTGAAAAAATGTATTCGGTTACTACTTGGTTTGGGATTTTTCTTTATCAGAACGATGAACTTGTTGATTCTGTGCTGTTTCCTCATGATGTCAAACAGCTTAGTGAGATATTCATTTGTCTTTATAATAATGAGGTATTACCTGAAGAAATAAAGGTTATTGGAAAAGATACAGTTGTTGGTGAATATCGTTTGTCCTCGATTGGGAAGTATCGACCGAGGGATCATTTCTTTGAGCAAATTGATATCTCTTGTGAAGATTTTGGTTTCTCTTTGGACTTATTGCAGAAAGCTCTGGTACAAACTTCTAATCAGTTGGTTTTTGAAGATCTTGAAAGAAAGGACTATCAGATTGTTCAGATGATAAACAGTATTGATGAATTAGTTCAAATTTCAAATTTGTTAAAAGAGCGTTTGGATTGCTGGTTGATTTTTCCAACAGATGAGAATGATGTACAGCCGGTAACAGATCTCATTGGTCAGGTTGATGAAAAAATGCATCAACTGGAGGAATCGATTACTGTTGAAATCACGCAGTTAGCTCCGAATACAACAGAGTTAATTGGTCCGCTTCTTTCTGCTCGTTTGCTTGCTGTTGCTGGGACGATGCATCGGCTTGCTTGTTTTCCCGCGTCTTCAATTCAGTTGTTAGGTGCTGAAAAAGCGTTTTTTCGTTTTAAAAAAGAAGGTGGCAACCCACCCAAGCATGGGGTTATTTTTCAGCATCCATTGATTAATAAGTCTCCACGCAAACTCCG
>JAWOBC010000012.1:0-4934 GCA_046498165.1 Thermoplasmatota archaeon | reverse complement strand
GAATATTATACAAGTGAAAAACAAAAACCAGCACAAAGTATCGCTGATGCATCAAAAACAGGTCCGGCAACCGTCATCATCCAAGGATTACAAGTAGGAATGATGAGCACCATCATCCCAGTTATCGCTGTTGTAGCTGCAATGCTTGCCGCTTACTATTTCGCCGATTTCTATGGTGTCGCCATTTCAGCTGTGGGAATGCTATCCATTCTCGGTGTTTCCCTGGCCACGGATTGTTATGGACCTGTTGCTGATAACGCACAAGGAATCTCAGAAATGGCTGGTATGGGAAAAGAAGTCAGAGAAAACACAGAACAACTCGATGCAGTAGGAAATACTACCGCAGCTATGGGCAAAGGATTTGCCATCGGTTCAGCAGCAATCACTGCACTGGCTTTGATCTTTACCTATATTACCACTGCTGGAGCAATGGGATATACACTCTCCCTTGATCTTGCGAATCCAAACGTGGTCGTTGGTATTTTCATTGGCGCACTGCTTCCCTTTGTGTTCACTGCATTAACCCTGGGTGCTGTTGGTCGAGCAGCCTATCAAATGGTAGAAGAAGTACGACGGCAATTCAAAGAACTCAATCTGCTGAAAAGTGATGAAAACAAACCAGATTACAAAGGCTGTGTTGCCATTAGCACCAAACAAGCATTAAAAGAAATGATTCTGCCAAGTGTACTTGCTGTCGTTAGCCCTATTGTTGTTGGAATCATTCTTAAACCTGAAGGACTTGGTGGACTTCTTGTTGGCTCAATCGCCACTGGTTTTCTGCTTGCAGTGTTCTTAGCAAATTCAGGCGGAGCATGGGATAACGCAAAAAAATATGTTGAATCCGGAAATCTAGGTGGAAAAGGATCAGAAGCACATAAAGCAACCATCATTGGAGACACCGTTGGTGACCCCTTTAAGGATACCAGTGGACCATCATTAAACATTCTAATCAAGCTCATGTCTATTGTTTCCTTGGTGTTTCTGCCATTAATCCTTGCTTTAAGCTAAAAAATGAAAAAAAAGAGGAAAAAAACCCTCTTTTTTTCTTTTTCACTCAAAAAACATATAAGCCCGGATAATATTTCCCATCAGATTAACTCGTATTGTTACACAGTGATGAATTATGTATACTCTCGTAAAAATTGAAGATACCGTCCGAATCCTCCCGGATCAATTCGGAGAGGATTTAGATGAAGTCGTGCAACATATCGTTGAAGAAACCTTTGAAGGAACCATGCGAAAAAACCATGGGATCATCGTGGTCGCCGATAACATCGAACCCATTGGTGATGGCATCGTTATTCATGGTGATGGAGCCATGTATCAAAAAGTGCAATTTGATGCGTTAACCTTCAAACCAGAGATGCAAGAAGTCGTGGATGGTATTGTCTGTGAGATCGTGGAATTTGGTGCTTTTTGTCATATCGGACCCATTGATGCCTTGATTCATATGAGTCAAATCATGAATGATTATGTAGAAGTTGATGCAGATAACGAAATCATCACCGGCAAACAAAAAAAGAACACACTCAGAGTTGGAGATGCCGTGCGCACTCGGGTAGTCGCAGTAAGCATGAATGAACTCTCCGCTCGGGAAAGCAAAATAGGACTAACTATGCGTCAACCCGCTCTAGGTGCTCATGACTGGTTAAAACAACCTGATGAAGACGAAAAACAGGGCAAAGGCAAAAAGAAAGACACCAAAAAGAAACAAAAAAAGAAAAGGAGCTGATAACCTATGGTAAAAACCCTGTTTGCCTGTAAAAACTGTCATATTCTCACCAAGGATAAAGTCTGTCCTCATTGCGCGGTGCCTACCTCTAAACGATGGCGAGGCTATGTGATCATCAGAGATCCAACGATATCACTTATCGCTGAAAAAATGAATATTCAAAAACCAGGGAAATATGCGTTAAAGGTCCGCTGATATGCCGTCTTCCATCAAATATACACTCCCAATTTCTCTTCGGAAAACATTGAAAGAACCAATCGGTATGCTTGTTGATGAAAAGACCCTGTTTGATGAGATCAAAGAATATGCTCATGTGGTCTCCATCGGTGATCAAATAACATATACGCTTCTCACCCATGAAATAAAACCCTGGTTTTGCGTTATCGATTATCAGATCAAACGACAACAAGATAGCCAAAAGATTAAAGATACCCTGCAATCCTATGGTGACCAAACTATCACGGTTGCAAATCCAGCAGGAACTCTTACTAACGACCTGTGGAATCAGATCAAAAACACCTATCAAACACTTCCAAGAACAAAAACACAGCGAATTGAAGTTACCGGTGAAGAGGATCTGGCAGCCCTACCAGCTATCCTTTATGCCCCAGAGAACGTAACTATAATATATGGAATGCCGGATAAAGGGGTCGTAATTGTTCCTTCTACCGATGAACATAAACAAAAGGTTAAAAAAATACTGACACAGATGTGAGCATCATGGAATTAGAAATCAATGAGAAAAAAAACAATCCGCTCTTTAAAAGAACGGAGGTTCATTTCACCATCACTCATGAAAATGAAAAGACAACCAATCGAAAAATCATTCAGAATCAACTCGCAGAGGCATTAAACGCAAAAAAGGATGCCATCATCGTGGAACGGATTGATTCAAGTTTTGGTTTACAACAAACAACAGGCTATGCGAAAGTGTATTCTTCCAAAAAACATGCTGAGGCAATTGAGCGTAAACATCAACTGAAGCGAAACAAAATCGATTCCAGCGGCGGATCAAAGAAAAAGGAAGAAGAAAAAACTGAGGAAAAACCGGAAGCAACTGAGGAAACCAAGAAAGAGGAAGGATCTGAAGAAAAAAAGAAGGAGGAATAAAACATGAAAGGACGAGAAATCTTCAAAGTGGAAGACGGAAAAATCACTCGACAACGACGTCATTGTCCTAAATGTGGCGATGGTGTATTTCTGGCGGAACATAAAAACCGGTTTAGCTGTGGAAAATGTGGTTATACCGAGTTTAAAACCAAAAAATAAATCATTCTATCATTTTTTTTACCATTACTCAAAAAAAATAATATTTCATTGGTTTATTCGTTTATTCTGTTAGTATCAGTTTTTAAAATATTTAATCAATACCACTTTTAAATCAATGTTTTTATGAACAAAGAAACATTTACCCCATTAATTGTGAGATTTGGGTCTGTAGTCTAGCTTGGATAGGACAGGGGCTTCCGGAGCCTCTAACCCGGGTTCAAATCCCGGCAGATCCGTATTTTTAAGTACAATCATTTCTAAAAAAATATAGAATGTATCGAATCGTGTTTTTTTGTATTTGTTATGAATTCGATCACAGATTTTTTTTATAAATTCTCTCATGAACCAATTGTCCATAGACAAAAATCATTGCTTTTTCGGTATCTGAAAGCCCTTGGAAAAAATCATCGACGAGTTGATAATCAAAATAATGACCCTTATGTTTTTTGTGAAGACTGTCTTCGATGGAAATAATAATTTCATTGATCTTATTGAGTTCCTGTTTTGAAACATCCCATACATCGGTGATATCTTGTTGGTGTACATCACTTGGGTTATTTAGTAATTTCATGTTCTCCGCCGATCCATTAATAGTTCTATGAGATACTATAGTTATTTAGCCTATTAAAGGGTTGTTTACATTCTTTTGTTCAAAGAAGGAAAAAAATAATTTTCGTCTCTCTTTTTGATAAAAATAACGTGAAAATAGTATTCCTTAGCTTTTATGATTTAATTTTAGAAAATGATAAATTTAAAAAGAATTATATACTAAATCTACAATATATCATTGGCGTGAGAGAGGTATGTTAGCAACGGATTATATTGATGATATTGATTTTTCAGGCTGTCTGAAAACGTCTTATTGTTCTATCCGCTGGAAAAATCTGCTCAAAAGAAGAAAGAAAAAAAAGAAAAAATCCTATGATGAAAAGGATTACGCCTTTGGTCTTTACCAGATAAAACCTTGTCCTCCAGAGAAAAACGAAGAAAGAATTTTCTTTTATGGGTCTCTTTCAAAGAATCCCAAGGATCTGTCTGAAATATTAGAATCTCTTTGCAAGCAAACAAGCTGAATTGAGTGCACAATTAAACCCAATACCTGATGCTTTTACTCCATCACCAATAACATACAGGTTTTCTACCGGCGTTTCAATAGATGGTTTTGCATTATCAATTGTTTTTGCCACCCCATCAAGATGATACACAGAGGGATACAATGCCCAATTTAATTGATCTTGAAAATCAGGAATCAACACCGCAAGATGAGTATCAAGGATTTTTCTAAGACGATCTAAGACATTTTTATCTTTTGCTTCTTCTGAGGTGCAGATAATATATGACTGAACCAAAGTTGCATTTTCTGGGCTAATCTGCGCTGTGTGATCAGCTGCCATGAAATCAATCATACCTACAGCATCGTTTCCATCTATACCAGCATTTCTTTCAATAAAATGAAATGTTTTTCCAATAAGTTCAGAAGGGATTTTTTTTAATGAATAGTAACCACTTAGACTTCCAGTACCAGTTAAAGAGTTAATCGTGTTCACATAATCATTTGGAAACTGCTTTTTATCAGCAATCTCAAATAATGATTGTAACAAACCAGCATATACTATAAAATCAAAGGAATCGACATCATGTTCAGTTTGAACACCCACTGGTTTGCCTTTATCAAACATTATCTTTTTCACCGGAGTGTTCAATTTAATAACTCCCCGATGGTCTGCGATAATTTCAGCTAATTTCTGATGAATCACCCCCATTCCTCCTTTTGGATAACCCACTGGTTTAGACCCTCGATAGAGATTGCGTTGTGCTCGAAACATTTCACCGGTCGAAATCCGATCAAGATTATTCACTGTGGTAATGGATCGGGAAAAAATCTCCAAAATGAGTTTCATGTTTCCTTTGCCATATCGCTTAATGGTTTCAG
>JAWOBC010000170.1:0-3164 GCA_046498165.1 Thermoplasmatota archaeon | reverse complement strand
ATCACCCTGACAATCAATGGTTCGTAAAACTGCTTTCCAATTATTGCCATACATCCGCAAAATATTTTCGGGTAGCACTTCCCATTGGCTTGGGTTTCTATCCTGATTCGATCCACCATATGACCTGATTCCATCTCGAGTGAAATTTACAAAAATCGGAAAAGTGGCATCAGGGTCACTTTCTGATAAGGCTTGTTGATTACCATAATCAGTACTTCGGAAAGTGACCGACATAAGGCAAAAAAGAGATTTATTTTAAAATGTTGAAATTAGATTTCTCCTTATAGAGTCTCAAAATTTTATGGGATGTTTTCTACTTTCCGAACTACTGATAATGTAATAAAATTGTTTTTTCTCCTGCTGGGAGTGATGGAATGCTTACCCAAACGGTTGCACTTGAACTAGGATTGATTTCTTCAATCCAATAAGAAAGAAGTGATCCATCGCTATCAATAAATCGAAGATCAGAAAAATCAGTGTTCATATCAGAATCAAAGGGAATGATGATTTGAAATTGTTTTTCACTTTCTATCTTTATACTGCTTTGAAATTGAATGGGGCATCTCTTCTTCCAATCCTGATGCCACCAGTCTTCATCAATCATCCCTAATAGTTGGGTGGTTTGTACGGCATCTTTAAGGGTATCACCAGATAGATGCTGAATCGTGAATTCACCTGTTGAAAGATGGTATTCTGTATCAAAAAGAGCAACGATTTTTTTTGGTTGATTTTCAACAGTTGATTCAACATAAAAATATACTACACTAGCAATCATGATGAGAAGAAATACCATTAATATGGTACCAATGATAGCCGAGATTGAATGCTTATTTTTAAGCCACAATCGGTTTTGAATTAACCAATGATTATTGCCTCTGTTGCGTCTCACCATCCCCTCATCAATCACTAGTATGAACATGCTATTTAAACTATTTCGATGATGCTAAAAAGTTCAACCGATGGATAGAGTGTGTATCAAGATCATATGGTCTGTTGGATGGTTTTTCCTACGGTTGTTTTGATTTGATCAAAATCAGTTTTATTTGCTTGATATTTCGCAAATTCTACCAGGCTACAGAGATCAAAACAGTGTTTGATCTGTTGATATGGATATTGTTTGTTTTTCAAAAATCGGATGACTTCATCATTTGTTACTTCCCTTTTTAAGCCATGTTCATAGCTAAGGTATAGTCGAAGTGCTTGACCTGCTTTGCCATAAGCATCTTTATATTTTTTTTGCTTGTATAATCGTTCAGCGGCTAAAAGAAGATTCTTTGCTTCTTTTTTGTAATCAAATGGTTTTTCCAATGATTGAGCCGGTGAAGTGGAATCCTGGTGCTGTTTGATGAAATATCGATAATAAAGAAAAATAATGAGGATAACCAAAAAACCGATAACTGGGATAAGCCAAAACAACATATGTATTTGTTCTTCCTTTGATAATCTTACCTCTTGCAGTTGTTCATCTTTGAATTCTGCAGTAATAGTAGCGGTTTCATTGTTTTGATTTTGATAATCAATCTGCACGGTGGTTTCATTGCCTTGTTGATGAAAGGATACCTCGGTTTGATTGAAACCTTCTTGTTTGAGTTGGTTTTTATATTCCTGGAATTGTTGACTCTGATTTAATGTTTCAAGCATTTGTTCTCGATCTTCAGCGGTCTGTTTCTGCACCTGTTGTAAGGTCCCATTTTCCATCCGTCCTTTTAGATTTGCCTTTTCGCCCTGTTTATTTTCATAAGTAAAATTAAAGTCACCGGTTTCATTGCTTTCAGCAGAAAGTTGTTTGTCTTTCAGGGAGTAGTTTTGATCGAGTAAATCCTGATGATGCTGTTGCAATGCTGAATTATTCATCAGATTCTGTTCAAATGCATCCTGTTGAGCTTGTTCCTCAGCCAGTTGCTGTTGGATTTGATTTTTTAACGCCTGACTGTCTTGATCCATCTGATTATTCTGCAGTTTTTGCTGTGGTGTTTGTGGTTGCTGTTGATTGTTTTGGTTTGGTTCAGCATTTTTTATTTCTTCTGAAGAACTCTGCTGTGGATTCTTTTGGTTGTTCTTCTGTGATTCATTGGAGACAAAATAAATGCGAATATTTTCAAGGGAGACGATATGGTCCTTATTGTTCTCCTGATATGAAAAGGTGAGTTCAGCATCAAGCTGTAATGGTTGATCGGATCGTCCAAAATTGATTTGAATGGTATTGTTTCCTGTTGGAACAGAAAAGGATTGTGATTGAGAATTGGTTGAGGAATAACTACTTCCGCCTTGTTGAACTGTTTGTGTTAGTTGATAGCTCATGCTTCCTTGAATGTTTTCATTATACGTATTATTCATGGTGAGTGGGATGATTGCTTGTTCACCGGTTAAAAAATAGTATTCTTTTTGTTCAACGGAAAATGTAATCCCCTCAGCACTCACTAGCGGAATACTAATAAGCAGACAAATGAAAAGGATACTCAGTATTTTCCTCATTGGATGATCCTCCCTTTTCCATAGCGATAATAAAATTGAATCAAAATGAGCACGAGTGCGGCAAAGAAGAACCAGTCCTTGATATTTGTTTCCTCTTTTTCCCGTTCGATGTTTTCTCCAATGTTTTCATAAATATTGTCCAGGGTTTGTGTGTTAACGGATTTGTAATACTCTCCACCGGTTTCACTAGCAATAGTTTGAAGCGTTGCTTCATCAAGTTCAGCATAGATGGGATTGCCCATCCAATCATGTCCAAGCACTACTTTTCCTTCAGAGCCCATCCCAATGCTATACACTTGAATATCTTCTAGTTGAGCAAATTCAATGGCCTCTGATGGACTGATGACACCTGCATTGTTTACCCCGTCACTGAGCAGGATCACTACTTTTTTCTTATTAGGAATGGATGAGGCCATATCAATGCCCAATGCCAGACCATCTCCGATGGCGGTTTTTCCTTCTTTGGCATTGATGCTTCTGAGTTTTTCAATGACATTTTCCTTATAGGGGCTTAAATAAGCAGCAGTGGTAGCCCCTGATTCAAAGGTGACGATTCCAGCATGGTCCTTGTTTTGTAATGATGTAAGCAGGATTTCTGCTGAATCCTTTGCTGCTTGGATACGGGATGGTTCATAATCAGTTGCTTGCATACTCCCAGAGATATCAATTACCAGCACTACATTAACTCC
>JAWOBC010000119.1:0-3986 GCA_046498165.1 Thermoplasmatota archaeon | reverse complement strand
ATCACTTTGTAAACTGCATCACTGGTTATTCGACCACGGCCTGATCACCGTTGATACCGATTATACCATCCAAGTCTCTAAAAAGATCGATTACGAATACCCAAAGAAACTCGTAAGCACCTTTCACAACAAACAAATACTCTTTCCAAAACAAGAAAAGAACCTTCCCTCAACAATTGCTCTTTCATGGCATAAGAACAATGTGTTCGATTGATGTTTTATTAGATAATACTCATACGGATCAAAACCCAATCACGTGCAAAAAGTATCAGCCAGCAGCCATCCATTGCGTGCAAAATCCGTCAGTTCAACGCTTGCAAACCCAACACCAAACAACAGAAGAAAATATCACTTACCATCTACCACAAAAAAATAATTGACTCAACCAAGCTAAAAAATTTTTTACCTATCGAGCAAACCGTGCAAAAGGTGTCTGTTTTGCCATAAAATTTTGCAGAGGGTGTCAGGTCAATTACGTGCAAACGGTGTCTGGTCAGTCAGATCTCATTATGGTATTAACAATCATTTTTTTTGTAATATCTTTTCATGAGTGTATACCTGTTATCCTTGTTTACCTGGATACATTTTCTGTTTTACCATGATAAAAATGAGGATTGGAGAAATCGTACTAATGGTAAAAAAAATCCATTGTTTTTTGGCACGGCTACTTCAAGTGTTCCCCAGTCACTCTCCGCATCATATACATCTTTTGTTTTTGCTTTGATAGTATACGTTCCCGTTTGATGCCATTCATGTGATATTTTAGCAGTATCTCCGGTTGGAAACACGCCAATCCATCCTGTGTTTGTTCCATCACCCCAGTCAACAAAATAAAAAAGATCATCGGTATCTGGATCAGTTGAAACAAGGGAATACGTGTAATATCTGCCTGATTGAATTCGTGTTCTTCCTGATATCTCTGGTTTTTGGGGTGGGTCATTATGTTCAATGTTAAGATGATGCGTTATTCCTTCTGCGACGGCATCAAAGGCATCTTTTGCTTGAATGGATATCCTGTATTCACCTACTTCAGACCAATTATGTTCGATGCTAATGCTTCGTCCTGCAGCATATGGGCCTATCCACGTTGTATTTGTCTCATCTCCCCAATCAATCTTGTAATAAATCGCGCTTCCTTCTGCATCATATGCTGTTATCTGAAATGAATAAACGGTCTTTATCCTCCCCTGTGTTTCACCAGTAATTGTTAAATCGTACGGCGCTGTATTCCGTCCTGGGCCAAAAGCGTAAAGATATCCGACATCAGTCCATTTACCTGGTTCAAATTCTTCTGTTGACGTTGAACCAACATAAACAATGCCATCTTCGCCAATACAAGGGGGAGATTCAACTCGATCATTAGCAATAGTATGCCGCCAACGCTCATTTCCCTCCTTATCAATAGCAATCATTTCACCTCCTGATACATCATCAATCGTCGTACCCACATATACTATTCCATCAGCACAAACACAGGGCGTTCCACCAGTAATTTTCCGCTCATCCCCGGGATCAAAACGCCAGAGTATCTGCCCTGTTTCCGGCGATACTGCATACACCGTACTTCTCCCTGCATACACGGTTCCATCCCAGCCAATAGCAGGAGTAGTTGAATAACCAACATTCGTTTTCCATTTTAAGGATCCATCCTTGTTGATCGCAAACAACTGTTTAAAAGTACAATAAATCGTTCCATCATCACCAATCACCGGTGAACACGTGATAAAGTCATCACCAAGTTTAAATCGCCAGTTCAATGTCCCATTTGGATATAATGCATAAAGATGCCCATCAGTCGAACCACAATAGATTGTTCCATCATCACCAATCGCAGGGGATGAAAAAACCGCTTTAAAATAAGCGGTACTAATTCTATATTTCCATTTAACCGTTCCATTAAGTGAAATCGCCTGCACATACCCAGCATAATCACCAAAATAAATCGTCCCATCATCACTAATCGCTGGTGAAGAATAAATATTTGTTCCGTATTTCCAGAGAATACTTCCATTGGATGAATCTATGGCATATAAATAATCTTTCGGATACGCCCCCGTTGTTCCAACGTAAATAATTCCGTTCTGATCAAAAACAGGAGTTGTTTCAATTGAAGAGGCTAGTTTCACCTTCCATTTCAGTGTGCCATTTGGAAAAATTGCATAAAAATGACCACCGGAATCCCCTACATAAAGAATACCCTGGTGATCAATGATCGCACCGCTTTCAATCCGGCTCTCTGATTTGAATCGCCATAACTCATGCCCATTCGTATTCACCGTAGAAAAAGCACTTCTTCCAGTATGACGGGCATCATGACAAAACATCGGCCACACAGCAGCATCCGCATCCTCACTTAATTCAAATAACGAAGATGAATGCGTTTTCTCCTGCATCCGCTCATCAGTATTGAAATGAATGGAGGAGACCGTAAACGAAGAGAAAAAAAGCATCATACTTAAAAAAATCAGTGTTCCCTGAACCCAATGCAGCCTATTCATCTTATACTCGCCTCTTTTCTTCATATTCTCTTTATACGTTATTATGTCCGTAACCCACAATCTAAAGCAAAACCGAAACAATATCCTTCATTGGTAACAAGATTAACTAGTTTGATACCTGAAAAACTACGCATAAACACATTCGTAAATGGACTAATGTAAACATGGCCATTCAAGCCTAAAGAGGAAAACCAATACGCAGGATCATGCTTTTCCCCCAAAACATCTAAAACCATAATCCATAAATGAATAGGTGTATGTTGATACCAATAATTAACAACTTTCAATAATACCTCCGCTACATCACCCGCATAATAATGAACCAAAATTAAAAATAAAAAATATGATAAAATAAGCGGAAAATTAAATGGTTCACAATTTTTAAAATGTGAAGCAATTAAACAGTGGCTATTATAAAAATCATCATCTGATTTTAAAGAAAAAGTTGAAGGCAGCCAATTACCCATAGAAGAATGCTGCCAACTCAGTCCTTTAGGAAGCATCTCACTTATTACTTGTTCAGAAGAAGCATCTTTTTGAAAAAAACCATACGTTTTGAGTCTGCCAATAACCTGTTTTAATACATCGACACCTTCATCTACTGTATCTGCTTTCGAAAAAAAAGCATTCGTTTTTTCAAAGTATCCCTCCATCGCTTCAACTTGATCCTTAGTTAATTCCAGTACTTCTTTTTTATTGGTGTCACCAATAAATTCCAGTGCATAAGAAAGAGTCTCATCCTTTATATTCGTTTGACGGGATTGCACAATTAAAATATGATGACTCGATCCAGCGAGTATCAAAAAAACAATGAATAAGGAAACAAGTTGAATTTTGTTCATTTTCAGTATCAAATGGTCCCGCTCAAAATACTATAATACACAACCAAGATTTAAATGTGTTGACCAGTATAAAAACCTAAAAAAGAAAAGAAATGTTACAAAACATTACGCTTACTCACTTTTAAAAAAATATTAGGTAGTAACACGGTTTTGATATTCTTTGAGTGCTCTTTTTGATGAATACCAGATATTATCTATTTTTACTGCATCAAATTTTCCTTGTCTTGCTCTGAGACTTAGGTATTCTTGAGAATACGATGATTCGGTAGATACTGCGGATAAGGGTACAAGTCGATCTTCATCAATAAAACTTGAAAGGTAATATTGAATTGATTCATGGACTACGGAAGCAAGAAAGGTTGCAAAATCCGAAAGATCTCCAAGGTCTGCCTTGTGTAATGTTTTGTAATATTTTTTTCTTTCTTGTTTTTGTATCACTATTGGAGGAAATCCGTTTTTCAAAAGATAAAAATTTGTTAGTAATCTAGCTACCCGTCCGTTTCCATCAATGAAGGGATGAATTCGTACGAACTCATGATGAATAAATGCTGCTTTTTTAATCGGTTGCAAGTGTAGTGTTTGGATATTGGAAATATACTCATCCATTAATTTAACGATTTTTAGATAGCTTGGGGGACTGTTCTTT
>JAWOBC010000113.1:0-11022 GCA_046498165.1 Thermoplasmatota archaeon | reverse complement strand
ATTGGCTGTAGTGGTTTCAAAAGAAAACAACTGCAAATATTGTATGAATCATCATGGAGAAGCATTATCATATCTTTGGAAAGATAAAGAGAAAGTAAAGGAATTTATTCATCGTCCTGAAACAGTTACATTTTCTGAAAAACAAAAAACAATGGTAAACTATGCTTCCCGATTAACAAAATCACCTTCTTTGGTAACTGAGGAGGATATCATTCAAATGAGATCTGCTGGTTTTTCTGATAAAGAAATCTTGGACATCAATCTTATCATCTGTTATTTCAATTTTGTGAATCGTATCGCTTTAGGTTTAGTAGTGAGTTTTTCAGCTGAGGAAATGAAAGGATACAACTATTAAACCAATATCATTCTAATTACTCGCTGTCTCCAGTTTGTTTTTCTTTATTATTTCCTTCAATGTTTCAATTGATTCAGCTGGGTTATCTGCTTTTACAATAAATGAACCAGAAACAAACAGATTCGCACCAGCTTCATGGACCAAAGCAATGCTCTCAGGGGTAATTCCTCCATCGACTTCTATATCAAAGGATGGTTTTCTCTTTCGAAGTTCTCTAATTTTCCCTGCCATTTCAGGTAAAAATGTACTCCCATAAAAACCGGGTTTCACAGTCATTATGAGCACTTGATCAATTTCATCTAACACTTCAAAAAGTACGTTTACTGGTGTTTCTGGATTAATTACAAATCCGATTTTTTTGTTTTTTTGTTTGACTAGAGAAATGATTTTTTTCATGTCAAAATCTGATTCATAATGAACAAGAACGGTATCTACCTTCTCGATGTGTTTCTCAATCCATTCCTCTGGATGCTGCACCATCAAATGAGCTTCATAAGAACAAGGTTGACTTGGGAGTTGAAAATCAAAGAACAAAGAGGTATTTGGTACAAATTGATCATCCATGATATCAAGTTGTATCCAATCAACAAAATTGATGACCTTGTTAATATTTTTTGAAAGCTCCTCTTGGTTTTTTGCTATAATCGCTGGGATTATTTCTGTCTTAATAGTCATGAAAATCACATCATAATACCAAAAGACCTACATAAATGTACATTAAAAATCAAGATTGCTAATCCTCTCTACAAAATGTTCATCTAACAAAGTGTTCTTCACTTCTTATTGATGTTTTAATTGGTGTGCTGCAATAATATTTTGACCAATGGCAATACCCCCATCGCCATTTGGGATACGATGATGAATGAGAAGATCAAAATCATGATATTGTACAATGTCCTCTACCATTTTCACGATGGGGATATTATAGGATATGCCACCAGTTATCCCAATTTTTCCGATATCCTCAGTTGATGCATGTTGTATCGCCATTTTTGTAAGTGCGTGTATGATACTAAAAACAAATGAATACGCAAGATCTGCTTTTTGCTGAAAGGAAAGATGTTTTGGTTTTTGTTCATCTAATTGTTCAAATAATGATGCGGTTTGCACCACATTATTTTTTAGTGTTACACTAAAATCATACCTGTTTGATCCTTGTGCTAGGTATCGTTCAAGTTTCATAGCGGGTTCTCCATCATAGGTTCGTTGACAGCAAATACCAAGGTAACATGAGAGGGCATCTAAAATCCGGCCGAGACTAGAGCTTTTTGGAGAATGAGCAATGAGTTTACGGAAAATATCAGCTTTTTTTCCAGAAAAATATCGTTCTTCTCCTATCATGTTGAAAAGAGCAAACAACACTCGTTTTGGATAAACTGCGGCTTTATCCCCACCAATTAAGGGGATGGGTTGAAGATGACCAATACGTTGATATGATTTGGCATCACAGGCAATTACTTCTCCCCCCCAAAACGAGTTATCATCACCATAACCAAGACCATCTAAACTTAACACCACTGCTTGATCCGCATGGTTGTCTGCGAGTAAACTTACTGCATGGGCCCAATGATGTTGCACTTCAATCAATGGAGCATTGAATCGATCCGCAAATGATTTTGCTACGCTGCGTGTTTCATATCCAGGATGTGCATCCAATGCCACTGCATCAAGTGATCCTTGTCGCATAGTCAGATCTATCAGATGAGTGAGACTTTCCTCTAAAAAGGTGAGTGTTTGGTAATGATTTGAATGACCAATGTATTGAGTAAGAAAGAGTTTTTTGTCACTGGAAAGAGCTCCATAGACATTTTCTCCCGCGCCTACACTAAGAATTTTTTGCGTATATGAAACAGGTATAGGATCAGGAACAAATCCACGTGCTTTTCTGATGAAGAATCGATGATTGTTATAGAGTTTTATCACTGTATCATCAACCCTATTTGGGATGTCTCTATTATGCAAAAGATAACAATCAGCATGTAAAGAAAATGCGTGATTGTTATCCACTATCATTGGTTCACCAGGGATGTTTGCTGAAGTCATAATCAATGCGTTTGCTTCTAGATTAAAAAAAAGAAGATGATGAAGGCCGGTGTAGGGGAGAAATAAACCAATCCGATCCAAGCCTGGTGAAACAGCTTCACCTTTCTTCTTTTTCATTAGCACAATTGGGCGTTGATTTGAAACAAGCAGTTTTTTTTCTGCAGAGGTCATCAATGCATATGTTTCAGCTGTTTCTAATGAATCAACCATGATTGCGAATGCTTTTTGCGGTCGATGATACCAGTCCCGAAACCGTTTTATTTGATCAAGAGTGCAGCAAAGATGCATCCCACCCCATGATTTTACTACTCCGATATCACCATCATCGATGTGTTTTGCGAATTGCTGAATAGGTTTTTGTGTCTGTATCAGTTTTTTGTTTCTATCATATAATTGGTAGTGTGGTCCACAGGTTGGACATGAAATAGTTTGGGCATGATACCGCCGATTCATTGGATGCCGATATTCCTTTTCACATGATTTACAAAGGGGAAAAGACGACATAGAAGTTTTTTCTCGATCATAGGGAACACCAGTGATTGCACTGAAACGTGCGCCACAAACAGTACAATTGGTAAAGGGAAACTGATACCTTCGATTTGTTGGATCAAAGAGTTCTTGTAAACAATCAGAACAAATAGCGGTATCAACCGGGATTAATGATTGCCGTTGTCCATCAGTGCTCTGTTTTATAGAAAAATCTTGAAATGTTTTATCAACACGAGAAGTTTTGATAGTTGTTATTTCTGCAAGTGTGGGTAATGATTGTTTGAGTTCATTGATAAACTCATCTGGATTGGTATCAATAACGACTTCAACAGCTGATCCCTTGTTGATAACATAGCCATGGCTCCCCAGGTGTTGTGCAATGCGATACACGGTTGGTCGAAAACCAACACCCTGGACAACTCCTTTGAAAATAAGTTTCCATGATGATGTTTTTGTCATCTTTTATTCGACAATTAAATCCTCTGAATATTTATCAGTATCAGCTAGTAAAAACTCATTTCCCATGCTTAAGCAATCCTTTGGACAGATATCATTACATTGACTGCAGAAACAACAACGAGCTAGATAAATCCTGATTTTTTTTGTTTCAGGGATAAATTCAATAGCATCGGTGGGACAAACCTTGATACAGAGTTTACAACCGATACAGGTTTCACGGTCGTATTTGATTTTACCTCGGAAGTTTTCTGGTGTTTCGATTGGCGGGATCATTGTTGCTTTTCCGTTTTGCACATCTTTTAAAAAATCAGTTACCGAGGGCGGGATATATTTTGCTGGAAACATATTAGTGAATGGTTTTTTAAACATCTGTGAAAGAACCTGAGGGATCATACTGAATTTCATAGTATCATCCTCCGTGTTTTCTGCACGCTTAATCGATGTAGTTCTTCACCAGTTAACACTGATTTATGGCCATTTTTGACGATACCCACCCGGTTGGTACAGCTCATACAAGGATCAGTTGATGCAGCAACAATGGGGATATCAGCGATTTGTTCTCCTTTGAGCATGGGTATCCAGGGAAGAATATTACTATAGGTCGGGGCTCGCACTTTCCATGAATAGGGATGCTCATGACCATCCATTTTCACATAATGAATGACTTCTCCACGTGGTGCTTCCATTCGTCCAATGCTTTCTCCTTCAACCTTTTTCAATTGATTCAGCAGTTTCGCTATCTTTGGTTCAGCTACAATATCTCCTTCAGGTATGCCACTGAGTTGTTCAAGACATTGCTCAATGAGATCAATAGATTGTTTTATTTCAAGTAAACGAACGATGATTCGATCATAGACATCACCATTGATTTCACCAGTAAGTACATCTGGTGTGACATAATCAAAATCAAGTTCATCGAAAGCAAAATAGGGTTGATCAATCCTCACATCTTTTTTTACTCCTGATGCCCGTGTAGTTGGACCAACAGCACAAAGCTGTAATGCTTCTTTTTTAGTGAGAATCCCGCATCCTTGACTACGCATTTTAAAGGTTTTGTCATCAAGAAAGATTTTTTTCAATTTCCCAAAGTATTCTTTTAAAAATGCCATCCCTTCTTCTATTTTTGGCACCATGTCTTTGGTGATATCACGTCGTACACCACCGATCATCGTTATTGCTTTGGTCACCCGGTTTCCGGTGAGATACTCCGTAAGATCCAATGCTTTTTCTCGGACCTGCCAGGTTAAAAACAAAACAGAGTCAAAGCCGATTTCATGAGCAGCAACTCCTGCCCAAAGAGTATGAGAACATATTCGTTCTAGTTCAGAATGAACGACTCGTAAGTATTCAGCTCGCTCAGGTATTTCAATACCGCCGATTCGTTCCACGGCAAGTGCAAAAGACATAGGATGACAATAGGAACAAATCCCACAGATTCGTTCAGCAAGATAAAGAACTTGGATTGGGTTTCGTCTCATCCCCGTCCATTCAATGGTTCGATGGACATGACCAAGATAAACATCGGCATTTTGAATGCGTTCACCATCGATTTCAAATTCAAACATCACTGGTTCTTTTAAAGCGGGATGAATAGGTCCAATTGGCACTTTATATGTTGTTTTTTCCATGGTTTTTGCTTCTGTGCTCATTGTTCTTCCTCCTTTTCATCCGTTGCTTCTTTTTTTCGTCTTGGTTCCTCTTCTGGTGGTGGCTCATGAAGATTTCGGGCCATGGCATCAGCGTTTTTTTCATCTTTCCGCCAGGGATACATATTCTCTGGGAAATCATCTGAGATAAACACCCGAGTGTCCTTTGGAATGTTTTTTACTTTTACTCCTAGCATTTCCTGTTTTTCTTGTTCAGAAATCAAAGCTCCAGGAATTAAATCACTAATGGTATCGATAGTTGGATCTGTTTTTGGTAATGGAACGGTGAAATTAATGGATATTTCATCGCTCTTTGTCCCATTATATATGGAGAAATGATGAATGATTTCGATTCTATCTTCAATATCATAACCGGAGCTTACCGCAAAATGAGGATTTTTTTCAAGGGTCATGAGATGTTTCACTGCATCCTTAAAAATCGTTCTATCAAGGGTCATCCAGATTATGATCAGATCTGTTTTTTTTGGACCAATGGAATGTTTTTCTATTCTGCTATCAAGGATTTTATCTGAAAATTCATCTTTGAATGATGAGAGAATTTCTTTAGGAGAAAGATTAGATGTGCTCATGCTTTCGCCTCCAATGTTTCTAGTTTAGTCCATGCTTTGACCACACCATTAAGAATGTTTTCTGGTCGAGGTGGACAACCAATCACATGAACATCAACGGGGATGATGTTATCCAGTGGACCGACTAGATTATATGATTCGAAGAAGACATCTCCAGTGTTTCCACAGTTACCAATAACAATCACTGCTTTTGGTTCAGGAATTTGTTCATAGGCTCGTTTTACTTTGCTCACGAGTTGTCTGGTCACCGGTCCGGTAACTAATAATGCATCGGCATGACGTGGAGAGCCCACTAGTTTAATGCCAAATCGTTCAGCGTCATAACGTGGGCATAATGCTGCGATGATTTCAATGTCACAGCCATTACACGACCCGGAGTTGATATGATAAACCCATAATGCTTTTTTAAATGATTTTGGAAGACCTTTCGCCATTTTGTTGGTACCTCCAGCGGTTTGTTTTTTATCTTTCAGTTGATTTCTTGGTAATCCTAAAAAGTATTAAAACGTTGTGGGAAATAAAACAAGTTTTGTATCAACAAATTCGAGGGATGGGATCACCAAGTGGTTTCTGTAGGATTCGCTTGCCACCAATGCTGGTGTTCATCACCACCCTGTTTACTTCATCACTGACTGTTCCAATGAGCGCTGCATGTGTTCCCAGCGGATGTTTCCGTATTTTTTCAAGAACCTCATCGGCTTTTTCTTTGACGACCCCAAGAACTACTTTTCCTTCATTTCCAATTTGTAATGGGTCTAGACCGAGCAGATCACATGCTGATTGAACTGCAGCAGGAATAGGGATGTGTTCTTCATCGAGGATAAGTCCTGTTTTTGATTTCTCACTGAGTTCATTGACGGTGTTTGCAAGACCTCCTCGTGTTGGATCTTTGGCTGCAACGATGCCACCAATTTTTAGCGCCTCAGCGATTAGATCATTGACTGGTGCAACATCCGATTTCAGATTTGTTTCAAAGCCATATCCTTCTCTAAACGACATGAGAGCGATTCCATGTTCACCAAGATAACCTGAGACAATGATTTTATCGCCAGGTTGAAGATTTGAATCAAGCAACCATCTACTGGTAAATGGTCGATATCTGTTTACTTCTGCAATGTTTTCTTCGAGTAAAGGGGTTCTTTTTCCAATACCGCTGGTATTGATCATAAATTCTTGGATAGCTCCTTTTTCAACGACCTTGGTGTCACCAGTGATGATTGGTGTTGCTGCTTTTTCAGCGGTTTGAGCCATGCTTTTAATGATTTTATCAAAGATTTTAAAGGATAAACCTTCCTCTAGAATAAATCCGCTTGATAATGCAAGTGGTGTTGCTCCCATCACTGATACATCATTGATGGTTCCTGCAATAGCAAGAGAACCAATGTCTCCACCAGGGAAAATAAGGGGTTTTACAGTATGGGAATCAGTGCTAAAAACAATATCATCAACAACAGCACTGTCATCAAGCATGCTCAGTGGGATTTCTGTTTGTGGGGATGTGTAGCTGAATTGTTTCAAAATGGATTTTTTGATGAACGTATCCATCTGTTGTCCACCAGCACCTTGATTAAGAGTAATGTTTTTTTTCATGATATTAATCCCTCATTGTTAGGAAAATCATTAAACAATGATTGAATTATTGCCATACAGAAGGTTTATTTATATTCTGTGCTTGCATTGCTCGGTTTGTATGTGGCAAGATACCGCGTTGAGCGTGATTAACTTTGGTTTTATCCTTACTTTGATTCCAGCGATTATACGAAATTATCGATTAAAAGATGTTGCTGGGCAGTCCATTGTAACCTATGTTTCTACCGCGGTTTTACTCAGTGTTATGTCCTTTATTTTTTTGTCATTAGAGTTATTATGGAGTGCTGTTGCTACTGCTGGAACTGCAGTTACTTGGTATATTCTATTAGTCCAGAAAATAATGTATGATTCAAATAAAGAGTAAAGGAGGGGTATACTGTGAAATATTTGATTGTCTGTATTGGAAACAGAGACGGTGGAGATGATGCAGTGGGTCCTTTTATTGCTGATCAACTGAAAACAAAAAATCTGGATGATGTTGATGTGTTAGATGTTGGCATAGCTCCAGAGAATTTTACGGATGTGATTAAAAGAAAAAAACCTGATATTCTTCTTTTAGTTGATGCTGTTGATATGGGTCTTAAACCAGGTGAAATTCGACAGGTTTCAAAGGGACATCTGGGGGTGATGCATATTAGCACTCATGGTATTCCTTTATCGCTTTTGATGACCTATTTTGAACGATATATTGATACGGTTTTACTTTTTGGCATTCAACCAAAGCAGATGAAAGGATCAATGACAAGAGAAGTTGAATATGCGGCAGATCAGCTCGTTCGAATTCTTTCCTCTAAAGATGTTAATTCGGTTTCAAAACTCTAATAATGACTTATCACAATGTTTATCATGATATTGTTTATACTCTTTTTTTGGTGAAAAACAGTATGGGAGAAATGCAAACATCAGTTGATAGTGTAACTGAAATGATGGGGGAGCTTTCAAAACATCAACCTAAAAGCCTTCGTCATTTCAAAGCATTTATGGGGCAAGTATTGGAAGAAGGAGTACTGGATACCAAAACAAAGGAACTAATTACCATTGGAACTGCGATTACGGCACGCTGTAAGTATTGTATTGCCTTACATGTCCAAAAAGCATTAAAAGCAGGAGCCACCAAGGATGAGATCTTTGAAGTAGCAACGGTAGCAATGATGATGGGTGGTGGTCCAGCCATGACCTATATCGTTGAGGTTAAAAAAGCATTAGATGAATTTAGTTAATCTCTCATCTTTTTTCTCTACTTTCTTCCTTTTGAATTTGAGTTTAAATATTAATTTCATATTTTCACACTATTTTAATATTATGAAAACAATAATATTATTGAATTTGTTTTATGAAAGAGACAATACGAGCTGGTTTTAACTTTGGCCTTACTTCTGGCATTATCACAACTCTTGGTCTTATGGTCGGTCTTCATTCCAGCACCCAATCTGAGTATGTAGTGATTGGAGGAATTCTTACTATTGCTGTTGCTGATGCGCTTTCTGATTCAATTGGCATGCATTTTGCGATAGAATCACAGAATAAGCACAGCAAAAAAGAAATCTGGGAAGGCACGTTTTCTACCATGTTTTACAAGTTTTTGTTTTCCTCTATTTTTATTATTCCTGTGTTAATTTTAGAACTTCAAAAAGCAATTATTATTAGTGTGTTAATCGGGATGTATCTTATTTTTGCCAACAGTCTTTATTTGGCTAGAAAACAGCAGTTACCCCCGATAACTGTTATTATTGAACATTTAGCGTTGACGATGGCAGTGGTCATTTCATCCCATTTTATTGGACTATGTATTTCTCTTCTTTTTTAAAAAAATGCCAAATCATAATTTTATTTATTGTGAGTATCAAGATTAGTCTCTTTTCAATACTTATTAGTATGGATACTGTTTTCCAAGCGCCTCAGTGGAAGTCAACGCTGCTATTGCTCCTTCTGCTGCAGCAGTGATTACTTGTCTGAGACCACCGGTGATATCACCAGCTGCATAGATGCCTTTTACATTCGTCCGCATCTGATTATCAACCACAATATATCCGTGATCATCTATTTTTACTCCGATTTTCTTGGCTAATTCGTTCTGTGGAACCACACCAATGGAGATAAATAATCCATCCATATCTATTTCTTTTGATTTTCCGGTTTTTTTATTTTTTAATGTTACCTTGGATAATAAATCATCACCACTCAGTTTTTCCACTTCAGTATCCAGTAGGAATTCAACACCGGCTTTTTCCGCATCTTCTTCATAGGCTTCTTCTGCCCTGAGTTGATCTCGACGATGAATAAGATAGACGTTTTTACATCCTATTTGTTTCAGATAGATTGCTTCGATCAGTGCACTATTTCCCCCGCCGACAACGCCGACGTTTTTGTTTTTGAAGAAAAAACCATCGCAGGTGGCACAGTAACTCACTCCTTTCCCTTCGAATTTACTGATGCCTTCACAAGTAAGTTTTCGATGTTCTGTTCCGGTGGTAAAAAGAATCGCTCCAACTGAATAGGTTTTATCTTCAGCGGTTAAAAGCGTGAATCCATGTTCATTTTTTTTGATGTCAGTGATTTCTTCATAGAGTTTCATTTCTGCATAGTCACTAGCATGAGCTTTCATTTTTTCTAATAAATCTGCACCAGTAATCGATTTAAAACCAGCATAATTTTCAATATTGGGTGCAATACTAGCCAGGCCTCCACCACCATTTTTATCAAAAACAATGGTTTTTATGCCGGCTCGTTCTGCATATATTGCGGCTGAATATCCAGCTGGGCCAGCTCCAATAATTGCCAGTTCAAAATCCATATGATCAACCTATAATGCATCCGTCAACCTAGAAAGAATACTTATAATTTTTTATTCCTCCTTCATCCCATTAATTCAGCAAGTTTCTTTTTAATTAACACATATGCTTCATCGGGAGATTCAACTGAAGAAACCGCTCGTTCAAATGGACACAATCCATCTTGAGATCTATTTGAAACCTGAGGGATAAACTCATCAACCTCACCAAGAATACCTCCAACCAATAAAACAGCTAATGCCTTTTTGGTACCTTTCACTGCATACACCCCAGCAGTATTTACATACCGACAAAGAAATGCTGAAGCCCTGCCAAGCAATCGATCACCAATCACACAATCAGAAAAATCAGCATCAGTAGACTCGATCAAATCAATAAACGGAGCAACACCCTTTCCTTTCCGTTGATCAATGACCTCTCCATCTTTAATTACCACTAAAGAAACATCGGACATATGCAAAAATAAGCGTGTTTTTTTCAAATCCTTAACGATTCGTTCATCTATCATAGGTCATCATTTTTTATACTCCGCGCAGTAAACATGATCCAACCAGGGATGAAGCGTGTTTTTTCATTTCCTCAAAATCATGTTTCTTATATGGTTTTGTAACAGCAAGTAATTTGTTATTGATGACGGGAACATCTGTTTTAAACTGTTGGAGGTAATAGCGTTTTGCTCCTTTGATCATGGATGCTATTGTTATGATGTCCTCTTTTTCTAGAAGTCCGGGTATCACAGTGGTTTTAAATTCGTAATCTCCTGCTTTATTCATGATTAGATGAATTGATTCCTTTATTTTATCGATATTTACTTTTGTTCCTGCTAATCGATCATATTTTTCAAATGGAGCTTTTACATCCATTGATACATAATCAACACGTTTTTCATCAAGTAATTGTTTTAATCGATGAGGAAAGGTTCCATTGGTATCAAGTTTTACTAAAAACCCACGATTTTTCACTTCCTTTATAAACAAATCAAGGTCTTTATGAAGCAAGGGTTCTCCTCCGGTGATGGATAGAGCATCAAGTTTTCCCTTTCGTTTATCTAGAAAAGA
>JAWOBC010000130.1:0-8516 GCA_046498165.1 Thermoplasmatota archaeon | reverse complement strand
CTGTTAAATGATCGAGGGAAATATTAATAATTACCCTTTCTTATCCAGTAATATGGAGTTGGAGATGGAAAAAGAACCAATCATGGTAAAACATGACAAAGAACAAAAGCAAACAAGAGTTTCTGGGAAACTCTATCGACTAATGGTGAAATCAGAAAAAATGGAGGCCATTATTTCCGAGCTTGATCCCTACTCAGAATCACGATGGTATGAACATAATGGTGAAGAGATTCATCTCATGTTACATGGAGAGATGGATTATATTATTGAGGATAAAACATATCATCTCACCACGGGTGATGTGCTCTGGCATCCTTCAGACGTAAAACATAAAGCAAAGAATCTCAGCGGTGAAAAAATATCATATATTACCATAGGAGCGCCACCTACATTCATGTAACAAAAAAAGCAATCCTTTTCATATTTTCTTGAAAAAACATCATTTTTTTTATTAGCTTGGTTCATAAATCAAGCTTCACTTGTTTTTCTCTTTTGTTCTTCAGAAATAACTTATACATAAAGCTTATTTGCTAGCTTCATGGAAGAAATCATTCTACACCCCATTGGATTTATCTCATCATGCTATAAAAACCCGGCAGATGTTCCCCGGCAAGCCATCTATGCAAAAAAAGAGGAAGCGTATGTTCAGGTAAAAAAGAGATATGAATTAGGACTGAAAGATTTGGATCAATTTAGTCATGCACTCATTATTTTTTATTTTCATCGATCAACAAGAGAGGATATTCAGGCTACTCCCTTTTTAGATTCTCAAGAACGAGGGATTTTTGCAATCCGAAGTCCCCATCGACCAAACCATATTGGTTGTAGTGTGGTATCTATAGAAAGAATTGTTGATGATAAACTCTATTTTACTGGTGTTGATATGAGTGATAACACACCGGTATTAGATATTAAACCCTTCATCCCGTCGATTGATGATGTGGAATCGGTTTCTCTTGGATGGTTAGCTCAGTATAGGGATGATGATATGATTCATTAAGAGCGATAATTCTCTTACATTTTTCAAGTTGTTTATAAAAAAAGAAAAGGAAAGGATGTCTGTGACATCTATCTTACTCTTTGGTTTTTTATTCCTTGTTCATATAAGCATATACGGCCAAGATCAGTCCAACGAGGATCTTTAGTCCTGCATGCCATGCTGGTTCGTTAGCCATGTCTAGTATACCTGGCCATGCTAATACTCCCATGAGAAAGACAATTATGCCCACTACTATGAGGAGTATTCTGTTTGAAATCATTTCCATGTTTCCCATCACCTCAAGTCTTAGTGAAGAGTTTTAATTGTTTATAAATGTTTCTAAAAAAATCATTTTATGTTGTTATATATTCAAATGAGGTGATTTAATTTATAAATTAAATATTATTTAATGTGTTTTTCCTCTATCAAATAGCATAGGTTGAAAACAGAGTATCTAGACTTTTTAAGAACCCTGATTTTGATGCTGGGAATGAGGCAAGCTTAATCTTGAAATGAAAACAATCTCCCTTTTCGGTCAATACAAACGTATCATTCAAAAACAGTTGTTTATCTAATCGGATATAAAAATATCCATCTTTATCTAACCGTGATTCTTTTTGATTGATCAGTTTCCTTTTATCACTTTTTGATAATCCCTTGAAAATAGTTGTCAACAGTTTTTTTATATGATTATTTTTAGTTAGCTTGAGTGAAAAAATATGAATTATTTTTTGATTAAATCCCTCTGCTTTTTCATGGGTAATATTTATTTTTTCCCTTTGAAAATCAAGGGGAAGTATTTTTTTTAAGCTCGATTTTATTCTCTTGATCTCCCCAGGGTCTTTTTCGAATACAGATACTGTGATGTTATGGATAGTTTGTACCATGTGTTTATCAGAATTGCAAAGGAGTTTCTTTATTGAAAAATGCTTTCAATAATTAATGTTGGCTCTATTGTATTATGTTGTATCTTGCAACAGTAAATCTGATTCCCAAAAAATTCTATTTTTTTCTTCGTCTCTTGTAAAGCTGACGTTTTCGTTCTCTGAGCTCCATTATTCTTTTATCTACATGATCTTGAAATTGTATCGCCATAGGCTTCTACCTCTTTTCAGACCGAGCCATAATTTAAAAGTAGTTTATAAATTTTATTGCATTTTACATATAAATATAATTTACTAACCTATCGATATCATCGATCTCGCTCATCTAATGACAACACTTATCTTTATGATTCCATTTATTATATTGTTCCATTAAAAAAAACGATTTATAATGATATTGAATGATATTATCCATTCAACAAACCAAATCAGGATTCCGTAATTTAGAAAAAGATTTGATAATATGGCAAAAAAAACACAGGGTTCAAAAAATAAGAAAAAAAAAGATACTGAAACAGCATTGGAAACCCTTGTTAATTATCATCCAAACCCAATGGTACTTGCCCAAATTGATGGAACTATTATTTATGCAAATCAACAATTTGCAGATATATTCGGCAAAAAGAAAGAGGATATCATAGAGACATCTGGATTTGATTTGTTAACTATCGATACGGGGAAGCGACGAACCGTTTTTATCAATGAATTAATAAACAACAAACAAACAGTGGTTTTTGAAGACCATGATGTGAATAGACACTGGAAAACAGTAATGAATCCAGTTATTAATAAAACTGGAACAGTTGAAAAAATAGCTATATACATCCAAGAAATCACTGAACAAAAAAAAGATGAAGAAAAGAAATTAGAACTAAAAGAAAAATTTTATCATCGACTCATCAAGAACTCCTCAGATATCTTTTCTATCACTGAAAAAGATGGAACAATACGATTTATTAGTGAATCAACCAAATCCATAACTGGATATAACGCACGATTTTTAGAAAGAAAAAACTTCTTTGAATTCGTTCATAAGAATGATCGGAAAAAAGTCAGGGAATTCTATGATCACTTACTAAACTCAACAAAACAATTAAAACCCATCGAATATCAATTAAAAAAGAAAGATGGAACTTTCGTCTATGTGGAATCAGTTGGAGTGAACCTCTTACAAGATTCACAAATATCAGGGATTATTCTTACTACCAGAGATATAACAGAACGAAAAAAAACAACGCAGCTACTAGATCAAAGCGAGCGGTATTTTAAATCTATTGTTTCCTCCATGAGTGAAATAATCCTTTTGTTAGACGCACAAGATATTTTTATTGATGCCTATGCTCCAAAAGGATTTCCCCTCTACAAAACTAAAGAAGAATTCCTTGGAAAAAACATTGCAATGGTCATGCCTAAGGCAGTAACCACTGCATACACAAAAGCTGCAAAAAAAGTGCGAAAAACAACGAAACCACAAACGATTGAATATCCGCTGAGAATCAAAGGCACTACTCATTGGTTTTTATCTACTCTAGATTTATATGTTGATAAAGAAAGTATAATTATCAGCGTCTTAGACATAACGGAACGCAGGAGAATCGAAGAGAATCTGAGAAAAAGCGACCAGCTTCTTCGTTCCATATTCAATGATCCTGAAACCTTTATTGGCATCCTCGATCTCGACGGATATCTTTTACAGGCAAACAAAAGCTCCTTGGACTTTATTGATGCCTCTCCAGCTGATGTTCAAGGAATGAAATTTTGGAAAACACCTTGGTGGCATCATTCGAAGGGATTACAGCACAAATTAAAAACTGCGATTCGTCGAGCGAGAGCTGGAAAAGTGCAACGATTCGAAGCATTACACATCGGTAAAAATCAGCAGAAGATCAATGTTCTTTTTTGCCTACGACCGGTAATTAATGATGAACAAAAAATTGTTTCACTTATTGCGGAAGGATATGATATAACCAAATTAAAACAAGCTGAACGAAAAACAAATATTATGAAGAATTATCTGCAGGATGCCATCAATAGTGCACTGGAAATAATAATTATCATCGATACCAACCAAGTGATTACCTTTTGGAACAATCGAGCAGCAGAAATTACTCATCTAGAAATTATGGATGTCATGGGAAAAGAAATCACTTCTATCAGTGCTTTTTCGCATACTTCTGAATTTGAAAGAGCTCTAAAACAATGTTACAAGGAGGGTTCAACTACTTTTGATTTAATTGTTCAGCCAAGAAATAAACCAAAAAAACTGATTCGGGTGTTAAGCTCAGTTATTACCAACGAAAAAAACAGTATTCTTGGTCAGATTCTTGTTGGCCGAGATATCACTCATCAGAGTAATATCCATGGAAGATTAGTTCCAGGAAAAAGTTATCTTATCCCAGGGCGAACAAATGAGCGAGCTTTACTTGTTTTCTCTGATTTAATTCAATCAGGGTTTAAGGGATTGATGTTTGCACGGGATGCACATCATTTTCCTCATAATTTTGATTGTTTGGATGATTGTGCACTAGTGGTTTTTGATGAAATAGCATCTCATTCCCACCACGCACAGAGCCCTGGAGACGTCATGAAAAAAGTTGAATTGTTCTTAAATAAACATACAAAATCTGTTATCCTCCTCGATCGAATTGATTACTTACTTGCACTGTATTCTTTTGAACAGGTGATGAAGCTTATTTATCAGATTAACAATCTTGTCTCTCAGCATCATGCTCTTTTCTTTTTGCGGGTGAATCCCACGCTGCTTGAGCATTATCAATATAAACTTTTAGAGGAAGAATTATCTATGCTACCGGATCAAATGAATATTGATATAACTCTTGATCAAAAATTATATGATTTATTGTTATTTATTTATCAACAAAATCAACATAATATGTTGGTTTCATTTAAAACCATCGGAGATTATTTCTCCATTACAAAGGTTACCACAGCAAAGAGAGTGAAAGAACTGGAAGAACGAGGATTTATCGTTGTTACAAAGCGTGGAAGAATGAAAACAAGCCATATAACAGATTTAGGTAAGAAATTGTTGCAAAAAAGAAGCGCAATTTAACATAATATCGATATGTCTCTCTTAAATAATTCTATAAAATTGGAAATATTTGTCCATAAAGGAATCAAAATGGGAAAAAAATATTTGAAATGATGATGAACGGTATGAAACGTTTTACAAAAAACGATAATGCTTTCAAAAATAACATCAATTAAAAATGTCAGTTTAACCTATAATTTACCAAAATTAAACCAATTTTTGGTAAACATTTATAAACAATGAACCATATAATACTTTCACACGGGGAGAGATATTACCGATAACGCTTCAAGCGTTACAACATTTTTTTTCATAACTCTCCCCCCCTCCCTCCAAATACTTCTACTAAAACCAAATAACATGAAAATTAAATTTTTTATGGATTGTTTATTCATTAGAAAGAGTACCAAAATTTACTATCAATGTATAATACTCTATCCAGCGCTTAGGAATAAACAAACAAACCAGCCAGTAAACTGATTCCCAGGATGAAAAGCAATATCCAAATCTCTTTTCTCCAATAAAAGATCTTAGCTCCATCAAGAGGACCAAATGGCAACAGATTAAACAATGCAAGAAACGCATTAATATAGGCAACAAAAAAACCAATCTGAGCAACAAGACCAGAACCTAAAAGACTTACGGGAAATAAAATAAGCGCAATACAAAGATTCATCGCAGGTCCTGCAGCAGAAATCTTTCCACTCTGCTCCCGATTAGGAGAGCCAAATATCTGCACAGCACCAGGAGCAGCAAAAACAACACCTAAAAAAACACCTAAAAACAACGCAAACAACAAACCCTGAGGATACATACGAAACTCGGACCAATACCCATATTTTTGACCCACATATTTATGAGCCAGCTCATGACAAAAAAACGCAGTTACTATCGCCAGAAATGACAACGGAATATAGCTCAATGCAACACCTGGATTACGAATAGCTCCACCAGGGGCCATAGCAAAAGAAAAGGCAATGGTCAAAGTCCCTATAGCAATCAAAATATGACTTATTTCTTTACGACTAAACCTGATCGCAAGGGATGGCGAAGATGTCCCCTGATTTGATTCCTCAAAAGGCATATCATGAAATGAATAGTATACTCTTCTTTTATCCATAAGCAAAAGCTGCAAAACAATCAGCAATTAATGAATCTTTTCACTAGGTTATAGAGACCTTCCTCGAATTCCTTACTTCCTCAATATTTTCAATCATCATCATGAATTTTAAAAAGAAGCCTTTCATTAACTCTTTCTCATGGTGGTGTACTCTCATTCCCGACTCAGCTGCTTTGAACAATGCCCTCAGAAATACAAATTAAAATATCTTGATAAAGTCGATACTGAAATACAAGAAAGCATTGAAGCCTATCTTGGAAGCTGCGTTCATGAAACATTGGAAAAACTCTACAAGGACCTAGAATATCAAAAACTCAACAGCCTTAAAGAGCTCATTGAATATCTCCATCAAATCTGGCGGGATCATTGGACTGATGACATTATCATCGTCAAAAGAAATTATGGAAAAGAAAATTATCTACAAATGGCTGAACAATACATCACCGATTACTATAACCGATATAAACCATTTGATCAAGGAAAAACAATCTCCATTGAAGAACGCATCCTTATTGATTTAGACATTGATGGATTATACAAACTACAGGGCTACATCGATCGACTCACGGAAACAAAGGATGGATACTATGAAATCCATGATTACAAAACAAATGCTCGACTACCATTACCTCAATACATTGAAAACGACAGACAACTTGCTCTCTATGCCATTGGTGTTAAAAAACGATATCCCGATGCAAAAGATATCCGATTGGTCTGGCATTTTTTAAAATTTGATAAAGAAATCGATTCCACCAGAACAGCTCAGGAACTAACTCAATTGAAAAAAGACACCATTCAATTGATTGATACTATCGAACAAGCAAAAACATATCCTACTCACCCCTCATCGCTCTGTGAATGGTGTGAATTTAAACCGATCTGTAAACACTGGTCACATTTATACAAAATCCGAGAAAAACCCGAAAATGAATACCTATCCGATCCTGGTGTAATACTAGTTAATCGGTATGCTGCACTTAAAGAAAAAAAGAAACAAATTACCCTTGACCTCTATGCAGAAATGGACAAAATCCATGAGGCACTGGTTCATTATGCTGCAAAGGAACACATTGATGTAGTCTACGGAACCAATCAAAAAATACGGATTAAAACAACGGAACGATATAAATTTCCATCAAAACATAGTGTAAAACGAAAACAACTCATTGACATTTTGAAAAAGAATGGAAAATGGGATGAAGTAGACCAACTTGACACTAGCACATTAAATACGATCATTCAACAAAAACAATGGGATGAACAATTACTCAAGATTCTCAAAGAATATGCTCATCTGGAACAATCAAAACGATTCTATCTCAGCAACATCAAAAAATAAAAAAATGATGTTACTCACCAGGTTTCCTGGTGAACACGATCATTTTTAAATCGATCCACTGCTTTCTTTTCTTTTTCCGAAACACCAATGGCAACTAAGGAGAAAGGAATAATGCTCTTAGGAATGTTAAACATCTTCCGAAAACCATCCATGCGATTTTTTCTTGGATAAATCCCCAGCCAACAAGACCCAAAACCCTGAGCATGAGCAGCAAGCAATATGTTTTGGGTGGCAGCAGCACAATCTTGACAACTCATCTGCTCATGTTTTTCTAAGCTTGGATCAAAACAAATCAATATCCCTGCAGAAGCCAGTGGCATCATCTTTGCATATTGATGAATAGTGGGAATTTTTTCAAGGGTCTGCCGATTTTTGATGATAATGAAATGCCAGGGTTGCTCATTACCTGCTGATGGAGCAAACATACCACACTCGACACAAGTCTTTAACACATCATCATCGATTTCCTTTCCAGTAAACCTTCGTATGCTTCTTCTTGTTTTCAACGCAGTAATCGTATCCATACTATCAATCCCATAATACGGTCAAATAAAGTGTGAATGCCTTTATCAATTTTTTGAATACGATGACGAGTGAAAAACTAGATAAAAAATCCTCTTATACTCTTTTAATTGATTCTATGAAAATTATTTTCACCGATCTAGATGGAACCTTACTTGATCATCAAACATACTCTTTTGCCCCAGCACAAAAATCATTACAATTCCTCAACAAAAACAACATTCCCGTAATATTCTGCAGTAGTAAAACAAGAAAAGAAATACTCTACTGGAAAGATCAACTCAACAATACCCATCCATTTATTTCTGAAAATGGTGGTGGTATCTTCATCCCGAAATCATATTTTTCATTCTCCTTTGAACATACAGACCATGATGAATCATTCTACATCATACGCCTTGGTGCCTCATTTTCACAACTAAAAAAGACCATGCAAAAACTTGAAGATCAATTTGATGTCATCAGTTTTCTAACCATGTCAACAAAAACCATAGAAAAATACACGGGTCTATCTAAAAAAATGGCAAAACTAGCTTCTGAAAGAGAATATGATGTCCCCTTTCTCAACAATGATCCTACACAGATAGATGATATCATTCAATATATACATCAACATC
>JAWOBC010000096.1:0-13614 GCA_046498165.1 Thermoplasmatota archaeon | reverse complement strand
GACCGGGTCGGCCAGATGGAGCATTTCCGCTGCCAGCGTTCGGGCAATCTCCCACGCCCGGTCCGTCGTCTCAGCGCGGGCCGCTACTCGGACCGTGGCCGCAAACAGGGGCCGCTCAACCTTTTCGCGGGCCAGACGCAGCATATCCGGGCAGTCAGCAAAGAAACTGCCGCCCTGCCAGTCGCTGACCGATCTGAGAATGCTCTCGGCCCAGGGGCATCGCGCCGGCTCAAACAACACCTGCAGCAGGCCGATCTCACCGGCAGCCACATCCTGTAAGCCGGCGATGATCGCGGTAAGAGGATCAGGGTCCAGACCCTTGAGCCGTCGTAGCGGCCGCATGAATTCCCGACCCAGGCCAAAATCGACCATTGCGACCTTGTCTTGGTCGAGGCCCAAGGCATCCAGAACGTCAGCTTGTGGATACAAAACCGCGTCGGGAAAAAACCCTTCCACCTGCTGTCGCACCGCCGCCAGATCGGGCTGACGGCAGACCAGTTGAACCGCGATGGAATCGGCCTCGCCGACGATCTCAAAGCTCAACGGTAGCGAGCAGTTATTGAGGCCCAACAGGAGTTGCTCGGCGGCATCCAGTGGCACCCTGCAATCGACCGGCAATGAAATGCGGATGCCGTGCAGGTCTGCGTCTTCGCAGAGCACGGCGGGCTCGGGGTCTTCAAACCAGATCGGATAGAACTGTTCTTCCGGCTCGGGCTGGGGGACGAACCGTCCCTTGATCCTATCGATCAGATTGCTCAACAGCGTCGGTCTTCGCCCGTCGTCCACCGCCCGCTCGGTCGGGACATAGAAGTGATAGAAGGGCGCAAATGGCGGCTCCAGGTCCACTACCTCATCCCAATAATGCCAGCCACGGCCCCAGCGCTCCCAGCGATAGAAGTTCGTGGTGAGCTGTTCGGTTAGACTGGGGACCACCTGACGGGACTCTGCCTCGCCTTCGATCATGGTCAACCTGTCTGCCGCTTGAAGAGGTCACTCATCATGGGGAAAACGGTTCCCTATTTATTTCTTGTGGTAATTTTCTTGGTTTGATATGGAAATGAACAAAGAGGTTAAATATTGTTTTTGTCCTAATACAGATGATTGGTTTGCTATGAATCTTAAATGTTTATTTGGTTTCCATGATTGGAAAAAGCTTGGTGGTCCCAGAAATGTTGGTGGAGGAAAATTTGAGCAGCGGTATAAATGCTCTCGTTGTTATAAGATTAAAACGGTTAGAGATTGAAAAAAGGGAGGCAAAGTGGGGAAATACTTTTTTTAAGAGAGGATGGGATGCGATTAAAATAAGAAATAGTATTTCCCCACGTGTGGGAAGGGAGTACAGAGAAATAATCTATATTTTTTAAGATTACATCGTTTTACATGTGGTTATTTACGATACAATTCATCTCTTTTTACACCCTTCATTATATTATTTGTAAAAACTATTATAAAAGTATTTCGTTGAATTCTTTCCTGTTGATCTGAACAATTATGATGCTTTTCATGGAAAGAGGCATTTATCGCCAAGTCTTAAATAATCTAAGATTGTTTGGTCGCTGTGGTTTGATGGTATTAAACGCGTTATTTCTCAATTGTACCCCTAAAAAAAGCCCACGTGTTTCACATACTCGTGGGTTATGTGATGATATTGCTAAAGTGTATGAAAAAGAACATAATGTTCACTGTGATATTATCCGAGTTGTTGATTATAATGTCCCAGCGGGGATAAAATCATTTATGTGGGAGGGTGATCAATGGCCTACTATCCTTAAGAAAATCAAAGAAACAGATATTCTCATTGTGGCCACCCCGATTTGGATCGGAAATATTTCCTCAATTGCTCAACGGGTTTTTGAACGGCTTGAGGGAACCTATTCAGAGGGTAATGAAGAAAATGGTCAATACCCGCTGTATAATAAAGTCGGTGGTGCAGTGGTGACGGGAACTGAGGATGGAGGGCATTTCTGTGCGAAAACAATTAATTTTTGTTTGTATCGTTTTGGCTGTACGATTCCACCTGGTGCTGATTGTTATTGGGTGGGGCTAGCGGGTCCTGGTCCTTCTTATCTAGATGCTGAGGGAAGTAAGCATTTGTATACCAATCGAACAAAAAGAACGTTAGTGGAAAACACCGTTTTTATGGCGAATCTACTTAAAAAACATAAGATTACTACAAATCTGCTTGATCTTGAGAAAAAAGCAGTATCAGAAAGTAGATCCTCAAATGAGATCAAATGGCGGTCTTCAGAGTAATATTTTAGAATAAATACTTTTTTTCTATTTTTTTTGTTTTTTTATCCATTTTCCTTCAATTGCATGTTCATAAATATCTCGGTTATGATCTCCGATAAATATTTTTTCTCCTTTCTTATGTTTTGTCCGCGTTGTCCAATTGGTAAATGATTTACAGACCACATATCGCTCTACACCAGGAATGGTTTTTGGAAGACGACGAGCATCTGACTCATGTAACAGCTCTTTTTGTCGTTGCAGTTTAAATGTTGAATAATTTCCTTTGTATGCTTTTAAAGATCCATTGTCCATAAAGAAGATCTGATTGGTCACTCGATCAAGAAATCGACGATCATGAGATACCACGATCACTGTTCCAGTATAGGCATTCACTGCTTTTTCAATGGCATCTTTTGAATCCATATCCATATGATTGGTTGGTTCATCTAACATCAAAAAATTATAGGGTTGAACAAGTAATCGGAGAATGGCTAATCGGGCTTTTTCTCCACCAGAAAGTTTTCCAACTTTGTTATAAATCATATCATCTTTGAAATTGAACTGACCAAGCAGGGCTTTGGCATCATTTTCTGATACATCATGTTGATCTCGTTGGATTTCATCAAGAAGCGTATTGTTTGGTTTCAATGAGAAATGCCCTTGGTCAAAATAGCCCCATTTCACCCCAGAGCTCATATGGATTGTTCCAGTATCCGGTTTTTGTTCACCAGTTAGCATTTTTAAAAACGTGGTTTTCCCACAGCCATTAGGCCCAATAAGACCGATTTTTTGACCGGCAAGTATTTCAAAATTGACATTGTCCAGGAGGACATTGTCATCAAATTTTTTCGTTATGTTTTTTCCATCAGCAACATTTTTCCCTGATTTAAACACGGTTTTAAAACGGAATTGAAGTAAAAATGATTTCAAGACTTCATTTTCACCCAGGTTTTCTTTTTCTAGTCGTTTTAATTTACTGCTGATCTGCTGATCATATCGATTCCGTCTGCTCATTTTTTCAATGACTTTTTCCTGTCGTTTTATCTCTGCTCGTTTCTTTTTTAACGCCTGTTTTTGCACATGATCCCGCATCTTTTTTTGTTCGGTGTATTCTTCGAAGGTTGCATCATAACATTCAATGGATTCTCCTTCGAATTCAAACACGCGATCCACTAAATCATCGAGGAGATATCGATCATGGGAAATAATCATCACTGCGTTTGGAAAATCAGCGATTTTTCCTTCTAACCATTCAATTGTTGGAATATCAAGATGATTGGTTGGTTCATCAAGAAACAGAAGATCACAATCCTCTGATTGAGCAAAAATACTTGCTAAGGCTATTTTTTGTTTTTCCCCACCTGAGAGTGGCTTTGTTTTTGTTTCTTGTGTGACATTGTTCATGTCGATGTTCTGTAAAATAGTTAGTGCTTCTTTCCATCGGTTCTCCGTGGTCATTTTATTTGCAGAAATCTGTAGTTTCCGCATTTTTTCTAGGATGATTTCATATTCTGAGGAACTATAAATTTCTGGGTCTTGCAGACGGTGTTCGAGAGTTTTTAGTTCTTGTTGAATAGCTGTCGGCTGAGTAGTTCGAAGGAAAAAATCTTTTACGGTGTTATCCTCTCGATCTATTGCGACTTGATTAAGCATTCTCATCTGAATATTGTTTTGCCGATGGATATGACCAAAACCGAGTGGTTCTAATCCGAGTAAGATATTAAATAAAGTGGTTTTTCCGCATCCATTTGGTCCTAGCACACCGATGCAATCGGTTTGATGAATCTCAAAAGTGACATTTTCAAATAAGGTATCACTTCCGAATGATTTTGAGATATCATTAGCCTTCAGTAGTGCATTCATTTGAAAGAGGGTATTATGGTTCTCCTCTTAAGTTTTTTAGATTGAATTACGACAAAATAGCTATTAACCCTGTTTCTGATTGAGTGTATGATGGATTCTGTTGATTTTGCGATGACAGTGATTTTTGTTGAGGATATTGAGGTTTCAAAGTGTTTTTATCAACGATTGTTTGGTTTTCAGATAGATCATGATTTTGGTGAAAATATTGTGTTTAAAAATGCGTTTTCTCTTTGGCAGAGGAAACGGGCGAGACAGATTATTTTTGGAGATGATCAATACAAAGAAAAATGCGGTGGAAAGAAACATACTGAACTCTATTTTGAAACTAGTCATATTGATGAGATCTGGGTTAATTTAAAAAGAGAAAAAGATGTCGATATTATCCATGGGATTAAAGAGGAAAACTGGGGTCAGAAAACTATTCGATTGTTTGATCCAGATGGTTTTGTCATTGAAATCGCTGAACCAATGCCAGTGGTAGTAAAACGATTATCAATGTTGGGTTGCTCTGTTGAAGATATTGCTCAGAAAACACAGATTCCAGTTAGTGAAGTACAAGTTATTCTTGATAAATGAACATAGGTGAAGGAGTTTTTTTCCTCTGCTTTTTTATTTTTCGTTTGAACTCATTTCTCTAATGGGGATGTAATACACGAGTATAGCGATAAAAATCCAGAGTAACAATCCAGGTAATATTGGTGGATATTTAAAGAGAGTGATGTTTAATCCTGCGATAATAATGAAAGCAACGATTACTCCAGTGAGTGCTTCACCAGCGATAAGACCTGCAGTGAAAAGTAGACCAGTTCGGACTACTTTTTCTTTTGGTTTTACTTCTGTTTGTTTGATGGCTAGTTCCCATTCCGTTGCTTTTTCACCATCATCTGATCCATATTTCTTTTCGATTCTTTTGTTGGTGATATGACGAATGACTCCACCACAAAAGATCGGTGTAGCAAGAGTGAATGGTAAATAAATACCGATGGCAACGGGTAATACGGGTAGATCAATAAGAATGAGTACAAAGGCAAGAATCACTCCCGCGAGCACAAATGGCCAGACCATTTCTCCACCCAGTACTCCTCTGACGATTCCACTCATGAGAAATGCTTGTGGAGCGGGTAGATTTGGGCTTCCTATGGTGTATGCTTTATCGAGGGCGGATACCACTAATGCGAGAACAGGTGCAGCTGCTAGAATTCCTATTAATTCAGCGATTTGTTGTTTTGCTGGTGTTGCTCCGATCATTTGTCCAGCAGTCATTGATTGTAGCACATCTCCTGAAATTGCTGCGCAGCAGGCGATAACCGCTGCGATGAGTAAAGCAACTCCATATGCTCCAATGTCTCCGGAGAGACCAAAGGCAAGGAGGATAAGTGATGTGATGAGCAAAATGGAAACAGTGACTCCTGAGGTTGGATTGTTACTTGATCCTACGAGACCGGCCATGTATCCAGCTATGGCACTTGCGATGAACGCGAAGAGAATGGCAAAAACAGCCATGATTCCTGAGATGATCCATTCATTTGAGATATATGCGTATAATAAAAACACGGGTATGGTTAATGCTCCTATTGACAGAAACACCCATTTAAAGTTGAGGTCTTGATCGGTTCGTTTTTTGGTATTTGCTTTTCCGCTGCTTTTTATGCCGATGATTGCTTCTCGTATTCCATCGGCTAGATTATGTCGCAGAGTAAAAATGGTCCAGAGTCCTCCGACGACCATGGCTCCAACGCCGATGTATCGAATGTAGTTTCCCCAGATTTGGTAGAATCCCCAGATATATTGTCCTATTTCTAGGTTTCCTGCTCCCATGACCATGGCATCTGATATTTCTGCGGCAGCAGTTGGTGTGGGAATTCCGGTTGCTAGCGCGATTAATGGTGCGAGGATTGCCCAACCAATAAGGCCTCCCACAAAGACAAAGGATGCGATTTTTGGACCAATGATCCATCCTACTCCGAGAAGCGCTGGAGAAGTTGCAAGTCCTCCATAGAAAAATCCATCATTTTTTCCTGCTCCGATGTTAAATGAACCGATGTTGATGATGCCTTGTAGTTTTCCATTGAATGCATGCATGCCGACTTGACCAAATTTGAGTAATGCACCAAGGATGCCTCCGAGGAGTAACCAGAGAGCACTTCCACTTGCTGGTTTTTTTGTGCCATCACCAACGGTGGTAGTAAGCACTGCTGCAACAGCAACTCCTTCAGGAAATGGTAGATCTGTTTTGATGATGAGTGCTCGTCGTAGGGACACCATCCATAATACACCCAGTATTCCTCCTAGGGCGGCTACAATGGTTGTTTCTAGGTATTGTATTTCTGTCCAGGTTCCAAGAAGAACCATGGCTGGAATAGTGAAAATAACGCCTGCAGCAAGAGCAGTTCCAGCAGCAGCTCCCATCATGCCTATGTTTATTTCTAGGATTGTTCCTTTCAATGGTCGAAGAAGTGCAAATGCCATGACCGCTCCAGGTATTGCAGCTGATACAGTCATACCAGCATAAAGCCCGAAGTAAGCGTTAGCTGAGCCTAACACGATGGCAAGGAGAGCTCCAACGAGGACTGCTTTAAGGGTGAGTTCTGGAATGGTTTTTTTTGCAGGGATGAATGAATTAAAGTTTTCTCTTGATGACATGAGAAGTTCAACTTCCAACATTACAATATATTATTCTTTATATAAAATAATCGTCTTGGGATATATTTCAATGTTTTCTTTTTTTTTGATGCTGTGAATGTAATAGCTTTGATTAAAAGATGAGGGTGGGTTCATGCTTTGTTTTGATAGTAGAATTTTTTTATTTCTTCGATTTCTTCGCAATCAACAATGTAGGGTTTTGTTTTTTTCTTTTGTAGTTTTTCCACTTGTTTTATGGCTTCATTGAAATATGATTCTCTTAGAGAAGCTAGTGTTGATAGATCGATGTGATCAGGCTTGAAATTTGCATGTATTGATAGACTTGGTTTCTGTTTTTCATAATCGATATAGGCCCAATCACCTGTTTTGATATCAAATGAGTAGAGATGAAGAAAAAGATATCCATATTCTGCGATGAATTCTATTGCTTTGAGGATGTAGTCAACATCTTCTTGACTTAATGTGTAATGAATGTTAATTCGAATCCATCCTTGTTTTATGCCTTCATAGCATTGGGTGATGAGCTCGCTGCATCGTTCAGCGTTTTCTTCATCGATACCAAGCAGAACATGACCATATGGTCCAGCACAGCTACATCCGGCTCTTGATTGTATTCCAAAGAGATCATTGAGCAGAGTTGTTACAAATCGTGAATGTAGAAACCGATCATCATGTTTGATGTTAAATGAGATGATGGAGACCCGTTTTTCTGCAGGGATATCTCCCATGAGGAGGATATCAGTATTTGCTTTCAATTTTTCCAATACTTTGGATCCATATTCTTGTTCCTTTTTCTCGATGATATCGATGCCGATGTTTTCTTTTACATCAAGGACCAATGCGGCTTTGATTGTTTGTATGATTGGTGGAGTCCCTGCTTTTTCCCGTGTTTCAATGTCATCGGAGTAGATCTGATGATTGAATCCAACATATCGAACGGTTCCACCTGCTGCACATGTTGGTGGTAGATTGTTTTGGTAGAGTTTTTCATTGAATACCAGTATTCCACTGGTTGCTGGTCCTCCGAGAAACTTATGTGGTGAGAAAAAAATAGCATCGAAATAGGATGTTTCATCTTTGTTCATATTGATTTCTATATAGGGTGCCACCGCTGCAAAATCAAAGAAGACAAAGGTATCATTCTGATGACAGAGACAAGCGATATCATAAACGTTTGTTCGAATACCAGTTACATTTGATCCTGCGGAAAACGAGGCATATTTAGCTCGGTTCTTATATCGGGGGTCTTTGAGTTTTTTATCAAGTATTTTCAGATCGATCATACCCGTTTTATCAAAAGGGATGACCTGAACTTCGACTAATGCCTCCCGCCACATGAGTTCGTTTGTATGGTGTTCATATGGTCCGATGAACACTACTGGTTGAGATTGCTTCATTTTTTGAAGGATTTTCTCTGAATGTTTTGATGATGAAATACTATCCTTTAATCGCTTTTTCGTTGCTGGTGGAAGGTAGACTCCGATGATTTCTTGTAGTTTTTTTAATGCACCAGTGGCACCAGATCCGGTGAGGATGATTTTATCATGTTCTCTGGCGTTAACGATGTCTTTTATTTTTTCCTCGGCTTGATAAAGGAGTGTGGTTAGAAATTGACCAGAGTAATCATCTTCAGTGTGAGTGTTTGCATATGATTTGAGAATGTTTTGTAGTTGCTCTTCAATGATAGCTAATGCTCGTCCAGAAGCTGTGTAATCTGCATAGAGCATATGACGTCTCCCAAAGGGAGTATCAATGATGATGTCATTTCCGATGATGTTTTCTCTGATAAAATCAAGGGTAAGCTGTTTCATGGTAGTTGTCACACAAGATATTTTTTAAAGTTATTCCTGGAGAATTAAAATCATTGTATATTAAACTGTAAGGTGGAATTTAATTGAGTGAATGGGTGAAAAATTTTTATGTAGCAGCTTATTTACCTTTCAATATGAGTCCAAGATTTGTTCTTATTACGCTAGGGACCTGGTTTGTCTTCATGGTGTTTGCTATTCTCAATGCTGGTATTAGGGAATGATTTTTTTCCTCATTTTTAACGGAGATGAGAGCTCATCAATTGAGCACGTTTACATTGATGGCCATGTTTTTTGTTATTACGTATGTGGTCTTTCGATTTGCTGATTTTCATCTTTCTGATACTCAGGCTATTCTTGTAGGATTATTGTGGCTTGTTTTAACGATTTGTTTTGAGTTTCTCGCAGGTCATTTTGTGTTTAATAATCCTTGGGAGAAATTATTTGCTGATTACAATGTGTTTACGGGACGGATTTGGATTCTTATTCCATTGACTACTTTTGTTGCACCGTATTTGATAAAAAAATTGCTGGAATAATCTCATTTATTATTCTAGGGATGTCTGATTCCATTGTGATGTAATGGTAGTCTTGTTTTTATAGAGAATATTCAGATAATCAATCTCCATTTGAATCATTTCTATATCTTTTGTTCGTAGCCATTCAGCAAGCCATGCAAACCGAAGGGCTAATACGCATTCAAAAAGAAATGACCAACCAGTATCACTTATTATTTTTGATTGTTTCATGGTTTTGATAAATTGTATGGCAAGATCATCTATCAGGCTTGTTGGTTCTTCAATGCCAATGCAACCAAGCAGATTTGCCATATCATATATTTCTATTTTTATTCCCATGAATTCCCAGTCGATTACTGCTTTGATTGTTTGATTTCCCCAGATGATGTTGAGTGGATGGTAATCACCATGACAGAATCGTTGGGGTATTGTGTTATATACTGGGAAAAACGTTGTGTGGAGATATTCAATAATATGTGTGATTTGTTGATATTCTCTAGGATTGTAATGGTTCATATTATTGATCATAGTGGACACATAATCCTTCAGGGAAAAAGAGGGGAGATTGATTTCTTTCTTTATCTCTATTGAATTCTTATAGAGTTGAATTAAAAAACGAGCAAGCACTGTTCCTCTCCATTGATCAAAGACATAAGCTGGTCGATCTAAGGGTATTCCATCAACATATGGGCGCAGCTGCCAATAGGTTTCATTGATAGCGGTAATAGAGTTGCCCTGTTTGTTTGGAAGATATGAAATGATGTTTTTTGTATCATGGTTCGTTAGATATGCAAGGGTTTTTGCGATGAGTTCTTTATGAGCACGTTTTTCTTTTGAGATTTGCTCTAAGAGGTATTTTTGGTGCTTCTGATCTTCTACCACTATTCGAGAGTTGCATCGTTCTGGACTACCCTGTATTGTTATTTCAGGATGGGTTCTGTTAAATGTTATATCCCAGGCAGATAAGATCTCTGAAAAACAAGATGGTTGAACTTGTGATGTTGAACAGGATGATTCATTCATATGTTTTATCCTTGATGAGGATTTGTTGTGTAATATGTTTTTTGCTTTTCTTGTGTAAACATCCATGGCCACTGTGGATTATAGGAAACGATTGAGATTTCTTCAGTGATGAGTTCTTTGATTCTTTTTTTGTGTTTTCTCATCCGTAACCTAGTTATTCCCCATTTCTTGTTAACCAATCTAAATAAGATGAAAATAAGGATGCTGGTCCACTGATTTCCATTCCTTTTTCACCGATTTCAGCTTGTTGTTCGATAGCAACAATTTTTTGAAAAATCTTTTGAGAACGTTCGTTGTAAAATTGAAGAAGTCCCTCGTAGAATTGGGTTGCTTGAGGACAAATATAGATTCCTGAAAGCACTGATTCATTGGTATTTAGATTAATGCAGAGAGGAAATGTTTTGCAAATAAAAAATCGATGAGGATAAATGCTACATTTTTTGTTTTTTAGAAAGGGACAGGGCAGCTGAAGAGAGTAGGTGTTTTCCTTGTCCTTTTTGGTATAGTTTTCGATAAATGCTTGTTTGCTTATGCAAAGAACCTGAGCAACAGAAGCTATTTCTTCTGGGTAAATGGTGATGGTGTTAAAATAGGAGCAGCATAATCCACAGTCAGTGCAACTCCCAAATGCTGAGAGTATTTTGTCTCCGATGAATAATTCATCGTTTGGTTCAAACTCAACCACTGGTCTTACCCCGCTTTTTTTTATTCGTTTTTGAATGTTTTTCCGATGAGATAGAGTTCACTACTACTTTTTCTGGATGCTTTAGGACTGTATCGTTTAATGGATTGAAATTGGTTTTTAACGGTGCTGACAAAGTCTTGAAGTAATTCTCCTTGAAAGATTTTGCAGACAAAATTTCCTTGTTCGACCAGTAATTGTTTTGCCACATCAAATGCCATTTGACTGAGGTAAATACTTCGGGCGTGATCAACAGAGTAGTTCCCTGAAATATTTGGTGCCATATCTGAAAGAATGATATCTGCACCAGCATCCCCGATGCTTCGTTTTAAACTGGTGAGACTTGTTTTATCGGTGATATCTCCTTGTAAAAAAACAATGTCTTCAAGAGGAGTTATTTTTTGAAGATCAATACCAACAACTAATCCATGTTTTCCCACGATTTCACTAGCGATTTGAGACCAGCCACCGGGTGCAGCTCCAAGATCAACAACAGTGTCTCCTTGTTTCATTACATGGAATCGTTTTTGTATCTGTTTGAGTTTATAGGCTGATCTGGCCCGGTAGCCTTCTGTTTTGGCTTTTTTGTAGAAATGTTCCTGTTTTTTTTCTTGGTACCAACGAGTCATGATTTAAAGAATAATGTCGATGTCTAATCGTTCAGCTAGTTCCTTGTATCGGTTTCGAATGGTAACTTCAGTTACACCGGCGACATCAGCGACTTCTCGTTGTGTTCGTCGTTCACCACAAAGAATTGAAGCGATATAAATAGAGGCAGCGGCAACACCAGTTGGTCCTCGACCACTGGTCAGTTCTTTATCTGCTGCATCTTTTAAAATCTCGATTGCTTTTGCTTGTACATCTCCGCTGAGTTTGAGTTCGCTGCAGAATCGTGAAATATAATCTTGTGGTGAGGTTGGCATCAGTTTTAATCCGAGTTCTCGTGCGATAAATCGATAGGTTCGTCCGATTTCTTTTCGTGATACACGTGAGGCATTGGCGATTTCATCAAGTGTTCGTGGAACATTACATTGCCGGCAGGCTGCATATAATGCTGCAGCGGAGACTCCTTCGATACTTCTTCCACGGATGAGGTTTTTCAGTACTGCTTTTCGGTAGATCATCGCCGCAGTTTCTCGCACGTTTCGTGGGAGTCCCATTCCGGAGGCCATTCGATCTAGTTCAGAGAGAGCAAATGCCAGGTTTCGTTCTGTGGCATCACTGATACGGATTCGTCGTTGCCATTTTCGTAATCGGTAGAGTTGTGCTCGGTTCCTTGTTGGAATGGATTTTCCATAGGAGTCACGGTTTTTCCATCCGATCATGGTGCTTAATCCTTTATCATGGATGGTGTAGGTCATAGGAGCACCGACACGTGCTCGTTTTTCTCGTTGATCGCTATCAAATGCTCGCCATTCTGGGCCATGATCGATAAAATCTTCATCAATAACGAGGCCGCAATCTTCACAGACGAGTTCTCCACGGGAATAATCGCGGGTAAGATGAGTACTGCCGCATTCAGGGCAGCGTGTGATTTCCTCAATGTTTTGTTTATTTTTTTTCTTATTTGATCGTGCTTGGACCATTTTTAAAAATTCCCCTTTCACCTTTTATAAATTGCGATACACTTTTAAAAGGCATGAATCAAGTTATATTTAAACATTTCGTTTCAATGGTTTTGATTTCCTTCTTATTTTGGGCACACAGTTAGCTTATTTATTGTAGGATAATTATAAATAAATCTTTTATCACGTTGAAGAAAGAAACGCTTGATACGCTAGAAACGATGCATAGACATCTACTTTACTCGTCACCTCGAATGGTGAGTGCATGCTGAGCACGGGTGGGCCAAGATCAAGAACGGTCATTCCCATTCGTGAGAAAAACTTAGCAACGGTACCACCGCCTCCTTTGTCTACTTTACCTAGTTCCCCAGTCTGCCAAGGGATATTGTGTGCATTGAGCATTTGTCTGATTTCTCCCACATATTCAGCTGGTGCATCATTGGCACCGGCTTTTCCTCCATGTCCGGTGTACTTTGACATGCTCACTCCGTCTCCTAGAGTTGATGCATTTTTTAGTTCAAAGACTTCCTTGTAATTTGGAGTGACCGCGGCATCAACATCAGCAGAAAGCACTTTTGAATGAAGCATCACATTATCGATGTCTGCAGATGAGTCAAGCTGTTTGATAATGGTTCGAAGGAAAGGTATCACTTGTGCAGACGTGTTTCCTTCACTTCCGATTTCTTCTTTATCTACAAATAAGGCAATGGCCGTATACTCTGGATTTTGAATGGCAAGGATTGCTTGAAGGGAGGTATAGGCACAGACTCGATCATCTTGTCCATAGGATCCTATCATTGATCGATCAAATCCTACATCTCGAGGTTGATAGGCAGGAACTGCTTCTAAATCAGCTGAGACAAAATCTTCTTCAACAATACCATAATCGGTATGTAGTTTTTCTAGGATGGCATCTTTGATTTTGTTTTTATCATCGCCATCAAGTGGTTTACTTCCAATGACAATATCAAGACTTTCTCCTTGTATCGCATCTCTGAGTTTTTTCTTATCTTGCACATCATATGATAAATGAGGGAGGATATCAGCAACGGTAAACACTGGATCTTTTGGGTCTTCACCTATGTGAAAGTTGAGTTTTTCACCATCTTTTTTGATAATAATCCCATGAAGTGCAAGGGGAATAGTAAGCCATTGAAACTTTTTTATTCCTCCATAATAATGAGTTTCTAATAAAGCAAGGTTACTATCCTTATCTTCAAAAAGAGGAATTTGTTTAAGATCAAGACGAGGAGAATCAACATGGGAAATAACGATTTTTA
>JAWOBC010000108.1:0-5361 GCA_046498165.1 Thermoplasmatota archaeon | reverse complement strand
ATGCCGCGCTCCTCCAGGGCGATCAGCCATAGAAGCTGCAAGTCGAGATCGTCGTTAGGCAGCGGCTCGCCGGCGACATTAGACCTCTACGGGAACAAGAACTTGTTTTTGTTCCTGCAAGCCTGATGGTTGAAACAGGAAGCCCCATGCGTTAGCGTGGGGTAGTTCACAGAGTCATTAAACTTAAGTGAGTCAATAGGCAAAACAATCTCCAGTTTTTCCAACGCAAGCGGAGGTACCATCGTCATAGGTATAACAGACTCGGGAAATATCAAAGGAGTAGATATCGGAAAAAACACTCTAGAAAAACTAGCTAACAGGATAAAGCATCACACAGATCCAAAAATCTTTCCTAATATAACCACAGAGAAGATAGATAACAAAGATGTAGTCATCATCGAACTAAATGAAAGTTTCGAAAAACCAGTATTTTACAGAAAAAAAGCATACAAAAGAGTAGGAAAGAGCACACACAAACTCACTTCTTCAGAGATTAGGAATCTAGCCAAGAACTCCGGAGAAAAAGTTTACTGGGACAAGCAGATATGTAAAGATGCAAGTTTAAAAGATATCAATGAAGAAAAGGTAAAGCAGTTCTTAAAAAAAGCTGAATCAGAAAGGAATTTCGAGGTAGATTATGATTCCATCGATGAAGTCCTTAAAAAGTTAGATCTAATAAAAGAGGATGGTTTGACTAACGCCTGTGTCTTGATGTTCACCAAAGAACCTCAGCGTTTCTTTTTACAATGCGAGATCAAATGCGGCAGGTTCAAAGGAACCACAACAAAAGAATTCATCGATATGGCTGAATTTTCTGGACCCGTTCACGAACAGGTAGATAATGCAGAAAAATTCGTGATGAAAAATATCAGGAAAGCGGCCTGGATAGAACCTGGTAAAGTGGAAAGACAAGAAAAGTGGGAATATCCTTTAGATGCTGTCAGAGAGGCTATAACCAATGCAGTCGTTCATCGAGATTACCAAACAACTTCAAAAACTCAAGTAAGGATTTTCGATGATAGAATAGAAATCTGGAATCCAGGCACGCTTCCTGAAGGATGGACCATAGAAACTCTAAAAAAAGAACACGAATCCAAACCGTTTAACCCCCTCCTAGCAAAGCTGTTATTTCTCATCGGGTATATTGAAGAATGGGGTAGGGGAACCGTAGATATGATCGAAGATACACTAAATCATGGCCTTTTAGAGCCAGAATTTGAAGATACTGGAACCGCTATCGTTGTGATTTTTAGAAAAAGTATAACAAAAGAATTTCTAAAGGAAAAAGGTTTGAATGATAGACAGATAGAATCTGTAGAATATCTCAAAGAAAACGAAAGAATCAAGAGAAAAACTTATTCTGATATTTTCGATATCGGAGCCACTACAGCCTACAAAGAATTGGATGAAATGATAGAAAAAGGTATCCTTGGACGGAGGGGAGAAGGAAGAGCGACCCACTATGTTCTCCGAACGAAAAGAACGAAAAGTGAACGAAAAGTGAACGAAAAGTGAACGAATCTAACACTGATTAAAAGGGACATAAGTCATCCAATGTTGGGACACTAGAACTACGTTTCAAAGAACACAGCGATTAACAATCTTTTGTGGTTGCTGTTAGAAAGAGGTTGACGGAAGAAACTCTAAAGGAAAAAGGTTTGAATGATAGACAGAGGAAGTAAAATTTGTTAGAGAAAAAAGCAGTATCAAAAATAAAGAGTATCGTGAACTTTTTGATGTATCAAAAAGGACCGCTACTTCCGATCTTTCTGACTTGCAAAAAACAAATCAACCAACCATTACGTGCAAAACCTGTCAGCCAGCAGTCATCCTCTGCACGCAAAAAATGTCAGCCAACACCCACAAAAACCACATTAAAAACCGACATTCCAACAGAAGAAAAAACCATCAACCACACACCATAAAACAAACCATTGACTCAACCAATCTAAAAAAATTCCCACCTCAAGAGCAAACCGTGCAAAAAGTGTCAGTTCCCCCAGCATTTTTTGCAGAGGTTGTCAGGTGAATTACGTGCAAAGGGTGTCTGTTAACTCCCCTCTATTTTATCAAACTCGGTAGGTGAAACATCTATGAAAGACAGTAGATTCACTATAAACGATGGTAGTTTGGAATCCGTATCCCTTCACTTAAAAGATGTTTAACCGGTCTCTGTATTAAACTCTGATTCTGGGACTTCTTTAATAGTATTCTATCATAAATCACAAACAAATAATGATAGAATGATACACAATTTCAAGATTGTTTAAGAGAAGAATTATTATAAACCTTGTCTGAATTTCAATCACATGAAGGATTCATTAGATGAGTACGCTGATGATTTTGTGATTTTATACCGCCGACTATACCTTTTCCTAGTAAAAGATTATAAACGGAGAACCGGGCGAAATCTTAAGGAATATAAATCATATGAACCAACATATTTGAAAAAAGCGTATCTTAATTATACAGATAAGTCTACTCTTATTGATCAGGTATCACATTTAGCAAGTACATTGATTACTATTCAAGCACTTCCTAATGCCAATCATCGAACTGCTTTTTTGTTTACAAAATACTATCTTAAAAAACATGGGGTGAATATGAAGATTTATAGCGAAGAAAAGAAAGTGTATGATCAGTTGTATGAAAAATCAAAATTTTTGATAGAACGAGAGATTAATCATAATCAACTATTCAACGATTCATATATGGATGTTCATCATGATCAAGCAGTAAGAAAACATGAAAAACACATGAAAAAATTAATGAAAGAGATAGTGATCCTTCCTCAATCTGGCATACGAACGGTTGAATCTTTCCACTCTTTTGTGGCTTCTATAAACCAATCAGGCTCTTTTCCCTTTTTAAACCAATGAGGAAGATTCATAGTACTCACACAACAATATATTATGTTAATACCTTATATAAATAGTTACGGTATAGCTTTTCATTTCCATCTTAGAATAAGGCTGAGATCAAGATATTTGTATCAACGACCACTCGTTTCTTTTATAGCTGTGAGTACGTCTTTTTTTTTGATATCTTATTCTTTTTACTGTTAATTCAATAGATAATATTTCTAGTTGAAGCCTTTTCAGTTTGTGATATCCTGAATTAAGTTCCTTCGAGTATTTTATGTTTGTCATATTTTTTTTCACATTCCTTTAGAATATTCAGGAGCCCATGTTTGTACCAGTTCCTGATGAGTGTTGATAAAATTCTCCTTATGTTTATGATGAAATTTCCGAATATATGCTTGAAACGGTGTTTCACATCGTTCAATTTGCAATCTCATATGAGGACGTTCAAAATTGTAATAAGACAGGGTTTGGATCTAATCATTGAAATGAGGATATAACCGTTTCAGTGTTCCTCCTACTCGCTCCATTTTTCCATTTGATTGGGGATGTTTTACTCGTGCTTTTACGTGTTGGACTTGATACGGATCTAAGATTCGTTGGAAGATTGTTGGTTCTGGATTGGAACAGGTGGGTTTCGTTACGCTTACAAATTGTGTTCCATGATCGGACATGACTTGTTTTGGAAGCATGTATGATGTTATTGCTTGTTGAAATACATCTGCTGAATGTTGTGATGTGGCATGTGAGAAGATGCCGAATCCAGTGATGAATCGTGAGGCATCATCTTCGAAACTTATCATTTTCCAACCCTTATATTCAAACCAGTCTGTGTGCCACAGACTATTGCTATGTTTTCGTTCATAACGAATATATTTCCGTTGTTTCTGCTTTTTAGGTTCATGGTGCACTAATCCTTCTACCTTTAGGATCTGATGAATGCGATTATGGGAAATGTGAATTCCTTGGTGATCCAGGATTTTTTCAAGTGTCACCGCACACAATGGATGTTTCTTTTAAGTTCAAGGATGATTTGCCGTTCTTCAGATGAGATCGGTTTTGGTTTTCTCCCGGGTTTTTGAGAATAAGGATAGGCTCCTGTTTCCTTGTAAGATCGATATAATTTTCGTACGTATCGAGGTGTGATCTCCTGAAGTTTAGCTATCCGGTAAACTGATCGTTCTCCCTTTTTCATTTCTTTGATGACCCGCCGGATCTTCCGTTGATTCAACTTTTTCATGAGTGGTGAATCATCTTTGAGTTTTTCTAGGAGGAACTTATTTCGGGATAACACAATTGAAACGCCACTTCAAAGTTTTTTTATATAAAAACAAAATAGCAAAAGAATGGATAGGACGCTATATTTTTAGATTAAGAAATCGAATAAGTGGAAGAATCAGTTTTTACATCATCTCAAGTAATCTACAAGATATTGAAAGATCAAGCTGGATGAAATTAATCAGAGTAAAAATTAGATCTTGACAAGTTCCTTGAATAGATTTTTTATTGATTCTCCATCTACAAGTAAATGTTCTGCTGCTTTAAGGAACTCTTCGTCCGAGTTTAATAATGGTTTTAATCTTTCAAATTTTTCTTTTTCTAATATTGTCTTTGGTGCAGTGATTAAATCTTTAACTTTTTTATTTGAAAAAAAGGATATCGCATAGATATCACAGATATCCTTTATCTTTTTTTCTTCAGTTCGATCTGGTAAGCTCTTTATCTTTGTAGAAAGCAGTATTTCTGGTGATGGAAGCCAAAGAAGTTTTTTGAATTTTACAAGTTCTGTTCGATTCTTTGGATTTTCAAAGACTAAAGATAATAATTCTTCATCATATGGATCAAATCTAAAGATTTCCTTAAAATCAGGGTGTATTTTGTCTACAAGCAAATCTACATACATTTTGAATACATTATGTGAAAATTCAGTTTTTGATTCTTCGTGAGTTAATTCTCTTCCATCTTCGATAGATATATCTTTGTAATATCTAGATCCTAGAGGGCAAAACCTATCTTTCTCTAACAGAGATATTGTTTTTTGCATCATCGTATTTTTTAATTGACTTTTATCAATATTTGCATCGATATGAAAGCCTAAATCTATATCTTTTGAGCCTAAGTAGTTTTGTCCCTTTTCTTTTTTATATGTCTCATTGACCGTGAAATATACCGCCCAACCACCTAAAATACAGACAGGCTCTTCTAAAAGATCAACGACTTGCCGTAGATAGGTATACGAATTTTCAGTTTCATATTTTTGATATAAGGTCATGATATTCACTCTTCATCAGCATGTAAGCTGCCTCTGCTGCAACTCCTTCTTCCCTGAGTATCCGGGCGCAGCGCCGATACGCGGCGCTTGTGGGTGACTTCCGACAGCGGGTTGTTCTGGTCCATGAACTGCGACAGCTGCGAGGAACCGAAGAATTCCTTGATCCTGCCGAACGCGCGGGACTACCGGGTGATGGTTGTCGACGGCGAGTACGTTGGCGCAGTCGAG
>JAWOBC010000083.1:0-7616 GCA_046498165.1 Thermoplasmatota archaeon | reverse complement strand
TGCAAAAGCTTCAGGATAAGTTGATAGAAAATATCTTACAAATCGATGAAAGCTATTTGAATGGGCATCCCGAGAAAAGACTATGTAATAATGCTCATTTCCGATTCAGTGCCATTGAAGGAGAATCACTATTGTTAAGTCTTGATGCAAAGGGAATAGCAGCCTCTACGGGTTCAGCGTGTTCTTCTAAGAAATTACAAGCATCACATGTGCTCATGGCTATAGGATTAAATGAAGTTGAAGCTCATGGATCTTTACGGCTGAGTCTCGGAAGAAGAAATACGAAAGAGGATGTTGAGTATGTCTTATCTGTTCTTCCAGATATTGTTTCGAATCTTAGAGAAATGTCACCGTTATGGAAGAATGAATTAAAGAGATAATAAATTAAATGTGAAATGTGGAGATTTGAATAATATGGGAATGTATTCTAAAAAAGTACTTGATCATTTTCAAAATCCCCGAAATATGGGTGAAATTGAAGACGCAGATGGAGTGGGAACGGAAGGAAACCCGGTTTGCGGAGATCTGATGACCATTTACATAAAAGTCAAAGATAATAAAATTGAAGATATCAAATTTAAAACATTTGGGTGTGCTGCAGCTATTGCAACAAGTAGTATGATAACAGAGCTTGCGAAAGGAAAATCAATTGATGAAGCAGAAAAGATTACACGTTCTAACGTTGCTGATAATTTGGATGGTCTTCCTCCTATTAAGTTGCATTGTTCCAATTTGGCAGCAGATGCATTGCATACTGCGATAAAGGATTATAAGGCTAAGCAGAAATAACGAAAATAAAAGGGAATTAAATCTTTAGGATTGTATAATGGGTTCCATCAATGGATAATTATCTTTTTTTGTTCCATCACTTGTTATATTGTATGGTGTATCTCCAATTCCATCAGCGTTGTCATCACTACCTGTGTAATCATCCCAATAGTTTCCCTTGGCAGTTTCTTCATTATACCACGTATTCCCTCCAACATAATCGTCGCCATTCCAAACACTATTATTAATGAAATTGTTGTAATAAGCAACATTGTTTGTCGCTCCACAACAAAAATACATACCATGATCATTGTCTTGAAAGTGATTTGCAATTACTTTATTATGACGGGATCCTTTAATTCGCATTCCATATGAGTTATCAATAAACACATTTTTTGTGGCAATGTTATAATTTGAATTGTAAATGTAGATAGCATAGTTTGTGTTTTCACGAAAGGTGTTATTGAAAATGGAATTATATTCTACTCTATTACAATGAATGCCATTGTAACAGTTTTTGATGATATTATTAGTGACGTTGTTTTTTGATGTTTTAAGTTCAATACCCGCTCCATTAGATTTACTATTTTGAAGGGTGAAACCACTTACATTACAACTATCTGAATCGTGAATCGTAATTACATCTCCAAGATGGTTTCCGTCAATAATTGTTTCTTCTGGGTTTTCACCCATTACCATGATTGTTTTGTTGATAGTGATGGTTTCATTATATACTCCCGGATAAACATAAATTGTATAATTTTCCGGTGCGTCATCGATTGCTTGTTGAATACTAGTATATTTTTCATTGCCTTCACTATCAACAAAGAGTGTATTTTTTTCCTTTGAGGTTGTTTCTTCAAAACATCCACTGGAAATAAGACTCAGTATAATAATACATCCAATGATGATACTCACCTTTGCTTGATTCATATGATTCACACGTGTTAAGAATGATAAACATATTAAAAAAGTTTATTTTTCTGATATCACGACATCAATTTGCTGTTTCACATGATTATACATATCGTTCTGGTGGTTATCTAAATTAGATTGGTTCTGCTGATGAAAAGGAAGCATAATGGAGAATGTTGATCCTTTTCCCAGTCCTTCACTTTCCACCCAGATTTTTCCACCAAGTTTTTCCACGATTTTTTTACTTATCGCCAAGCCCAGTCCTGTACTATCAAAACCCTCTCGGGGTTTACATTGTTTTGAGAATTTATCAAAAATATCAGATAAATGATTTTTTTCTATACCTCTACCATAGTCTTTAACCGATACTAACACAGAATTATTAATCTTTTCTGAGGAAATAATAATCTGTTGTTTATCTTCATCAAAGGTATATTTAATCGCATTTGACAATAGATTATCAAAAACTTGGCTCAGCAAAAACTTATCTGCATGAATTATCTGATTTTTCGGTATCGTATTCTCAATAGAAAATTGATATTCTTTTATTCTTTGTTTATTATTTGATATTGCCCTCTCTGCCAATTCGAATAGATTGATTTTTTCAATCGATACACTTTTCTCCAAGTTATCTAAACGAGCAAGTTTCAAAGTGTCATAAATAATTGATTTAATCTGTTCAACGCTATGATAAACTGTTTGAACCATTTTTTTCAACTGTTCATCCTCAATTTTTTTCTCAAGGATGGGTAAGAGATTCAGTGGAGCAGAAAGTGGGTTTTTCAAATCATGACTGAGAATATGGATGAATTCATTTTTCTGTTCTAATAATCGTTCCAGGTCATCTTTTGCCTGAATGAGTTCTTTGTTGAGTTGTTTGGCTTTCATTTCGGCTTTTTTTCGTTTAGTTATATCTAATGTATATTCAATCATCTCCACCAGTTTTCCATCCTTATTAAAGATTGGATATGCATGAACTTCAACATTGCGTTTATATCCGTTTTTATCATAATGAATGTGTTCAACAGTCACTGGTTTCCCTGTTTTTTTCATCTGTTCCAATGGACAAATATGCTCTTTACTCCCACAAGGCTGTTTTTTTCGATGGGTTAATTGATAACAGGTTGATGTATCATATAATCGATCAAGTTGCGCCGCAGAATTAGCTAACCTTATCTTATAATTATTTACATCAATTACATAGAAAGGATGTTTCAAGGATTCAATTACATTTCGGAGAAAACCACTTTTTTCCTCCAAAATTTTATTGAGTTTTTTGATTTCCTCATTTTCATTCATAGCAGTGATTGTTCTTCCGGTTAAGAAAAGAGTTATTGCTACAAATAACCCTCCAAAAAGATAGACCAATGACATCAAAATCATGTGGATAAATTCATTAGTGAAAATCAAAAATGATGTAAAATAACTAATAATGAAAAACGCCATCAATATGAGAATTGTATTCCATTCCTGTTTTAATGTGTCAGGAATGTGTTTCCGTATTTCCACTGTTTTTTTCAGACCATAAAAAAGGAGAATTATTCCGATTCCTATTGAAAATAATGAGAATTGAACTACAAATTCGATGTATGTTCACCATCCAAAGCAAAAGGTATCATAACCGTTTTGTGATTTAAGTCTTCTTATTTCTTTAAAAAAACGTAATTCCCTTTCAGAGCTCTTTTGAACATTTAAGAGAAAAATATCACCTTATGATCGGATTAAGTATTTGAAGAATATTGAATAACTATAGTATTATTGAAAAAAATAATGATATTACGAAAGAATTATATTCAACCCTTTATTAACAATTGTTCATTACAATAAGTGGGGAAAGATTTATTGTAAAAAGATTTCAAGGGGAAATATATGGATACCGATCATAAGGATCATAATTCCTCAGATATGCATCAGGATTCTCATAAAGAACATACAAACGGGAAACATGATCATAGCTCTCAATCCCATAAACATCATGATCATTCATCACATCATAAGATGATGATGGAGGATTTTAAAAGAAGATTCATTGTCTCCCTCATCTTTAGCATACCCATACTGATTCTCTCTCCGTTAATTCAGGAATTTTTGAGATTCAATTTAACTTTTCCAGGGAACGACTATGTATTATTTCTTCTTTCATCTTTTGTCTTTTTTTATGGTGGATGGCCGTTCCTGAAAGGTCTTGGTTCAGAATTAAAGAACAAATCACCAGGGATGATGACCCTGATCGCAGTGGCGATTTCTGTTGCCTATTTTTATAGCGCCGCTGTCGTATTTGGATTACAAGGCAAATTTTTCTTCTGGGAACTAGCAACCCTGATTGACATCATGCTCCTGGGCCACTGGATAGAGATGCGATCAGTACTTGGTGCTTCTAATGCACTTGAAAAATTAGCTCAATTGATGCCCGATGAAGCCCATCTTCTCAAAGATGACAACGTTGTTGATGTTAAACTCAGTGACGTGTCGAAAGGAGACCGATTACTGGTGAAACCAGGTGAAAAAATTCCTTCCGATGGAATTATTGTGAAAGGGAGTAGTTATGTCAATGAAGCAATGCTGACGGGTGAATCAAAACCAGTTAAAAAAAAGGAAGATGATAAGGTAATCGGTGGATCCATTAATGGAGATGGATCCCTTGAAATCACGGTAGAAGGTACTGGTGAGGATTCCTATTTGTCAAAGGTTATCAACCTTGTTCAGGAGGCACAGGAGGCAAAATCAAAAACCCAACGCCTTGCAGATAGAGCCGCTTTTTGGCTGACTATTATCGCATTAACCGCTGGTTTTACTACGCTTTTCTACTGGTATTTTTATTTTGGTCAGGATTTTGCTTTTTCCATTGAGCGGATGGCTACCGTAATGGTGATAACCTGTCCTCATGCCTTGGGTCTTGCGATACCATTAGTGGTTGCTGTTTCTACAACATTGTCCGCAAAAAATGGGTTACTCATCAGAAATAGAACAGCATTTGAGAATGCAAGAAAAATAACAACGATTGTATTTGATAAAACAGGGACGTTAACAGAAGGGAAATTTGGGGTAAGCTCTGTTAAATCAGTTGATGAACAGTTTGATGAAAAAAAGATTATTCAGTTCGCTGCAACATTGGAGCAGAACTCGGAGCATCCAATTGCATCTGGAGTTCTTGATAAAGCAAAGGAAATGGATGTAGATCTTTTAGAGGTATCTGATTTTAAGGCGATCAAAGGAAAAGGTGTTGAAGGAACAGTGAAGGATACTTCCGTTAAGGTTGTCAGCCCGGGTTATTTGAAAGAGAATGAAATTAATTTACCAGAGAATTTAACTCTTGATGAATCTGAGACAACTGTTTTTGTTTTAATTGATGAAGATGTGAAAGGAGTGATCAGTCTTTCTGATAGGATTAGAGAGGAATCATATGATGCTATCAAACGGTTGAAAAAAGCAGGGATTAAATGTTGGATGCTCACCGGGGATAATAAGGGAATAGCAAAAAAAGTCTCTGATAAGCTTCATTTGGATGGTTTTTTTGCAGAGGTTTTGCCTCATGAGAAACAGGAGAAAATAAAAGAACTTCAATCGAAAGGAGAGTTTGTTGCTATGACTGGTGATGGGGTGAATGATGCTCCTGCATTGGCCCAGGCAGATGTTGGGATCGCCGTGGGATCTGGGACTGATGTGGCTGCGGAAACCGCTGATATCATCCTGGTGAATAGTAATCCGATTGATGTTACCTCATTGATTCTTTTTGGTCGGGCTACGTATAGGAAGATGACGCAGAATCTGGTTTGGGCTACTGGGTATAATGTTATTGCTATCCCTTTGGCCGCCGGAGTGCTCTACCATCAGGGTATTCTTCTTTCTCCAGCTATGGGAGCTGTTTTGATGTCTTTGAGTACGGTGATAGTTGCGGTCAATGCAAGATTGTTACGTGTTGAAAAGGAGATATAATGTATGATTGAATATGGTTTTACAAAGAAATCGAATCTATCATTTGAGACTGCTGTTGATCGAGTCATTGAAGCGTTGAAAAAGGAAGGATTTGGGATTTTAACAACGATTGATATCAAAGAAAAATTTAAGGAAAAACTTGGTATTGATTTTCAAAACTATGTGATTCTTGGTGCCTGTCATCCTTCAAGTGCGCATAAGGCTATTCTTGCTGAGGAAAATATTGGGTTGATGCTTCCCTGTAATGTTGTGGTTTTTGAAAAGAATGATCATGTTGTTCTTTCTGTGATTAAACCATCTGTTGCGATGGACATGATTGAAAATGATGAATTGAAACAAATTGCTATTTCTGTTGAGTCTAAATTAGAAAGCGTTTTTGAATCTATTGGAGACTGAGATATATGGTTAGTATGATGTTGAGTAGTTTTTTGGCTAAAATTCCTTTTATTCTCCTAGACGTTGATGGTTGGCATATGATGGATTGGGATCGTCATATGATGGATTGGTGGGGAGTTCCCTACCTAGGGTTCTGGTGGCTTGGTGTGTGGATTGTTCAGTTTATTATTGCTTTTCTTGTGTATCGGGATGCTGAAAAAAGAGAAAATAATGGATTGTTATGGTTTATTCTGGTGATCCTTCCATGGATTGGGATTTTCCTCTTGATCATGTATCTGATAATTCGTGAGGGTGAGACTGAAATGAAGGAAGTGATGTCTGATGCTCAGAAGGTTCTTGATGAACGATATGCAGAAGGTGAAATCACACGAGAGGAATATCTTCAAGCAAAAGAAGATATTGAGAAAAAGGTGAATAAATGAAAGCTGAATTAAAGGACCGGAAAATATTATTTCAAATGGTATATGCTATGGTACTGATCATTATTTTTCTGTGCCCACTTTCCTCAATTGCTCATGAAGACGAGAAAAACAGCGATTCCCATGAGATTGATGGGATTATTAGTTCAAATGAATATCCAAATCAGAGTGTTTTCGGTGATGGATCTTATGAATTATCTTGGCGTATTGAAGATGACCATATCTTTATAGGAATGAGGGCGAATACTACTGGCTGGGTGGCCATTGGTTTCTCTCCTATTACATTGCACGAAGGTGCTGATATAGTGAGCGGTTGGGTAGATGATAATGGAACGGTGGATATTATTGATTGTTATTTTCCAGATATGTACCCGCCGCATCCACATGATACCCAGCAGAATGGAACTTTTGATGTTCTTTCATATAATGGAACGGAACTAAATAATAGAACAACTATCGAATTTTCCCGTTTGTTATCCACGGGAGATGAATTGGATAATGATATTTTACTCAACCAAAGCATGGAGATTTTCTGGTCATATGGCTCTTCGGATATTTGGACGGAAAAACATGAAAATGCAGGGTATGCAATGGTAAATTTTTCTGCAGGAAGGTATACAGAACAGATTATTGATTGGTTGGGACATGCGATTGTCAGTGTCATTGGTCTTGTTCTTGCCGTTTTGGTTGTTTATTATGGTGCGAAATTGACAGGGAGAATCAAAGGGAAGAAAGGAGCAAAAACATACAAAATACATAGAATAATTAGTATATTGTTTGGCATTACAATGATTGGGACGTTCTTTTATGGTTTGTGGGTGACATCACAGCATGGATCTCCAGTATTGCTGTCTGTTCATGGATGGCTGGGTTTAATCATTGCTCTATTTGCATTAGCACAACTGTTGCCTTGTCTATTTGTGAAAAAGAGAACAATGATTAAGATTCCTCATATGATGATTGGATATATTCTATTAGTGTTAGTGATTATTCAAGTTATTTGGGGTGTGTATGCCCAAAGTCGTCATGGTTAAAAACATTAAAAAAGAGATTGTAAGCCTGGTTTTGGAAAAAAAGCAGAAAGTGGTTCTCATCGTTGATGAAGCCTCTTTGATGCGCCTTGAAGTCTTTGCCGAAATTCACACCATCTGTCAGTTTGAAAAAGATGCCAAACCATGGCTG
>JAWOBC010000077.1:0-9268 GCA_046498165.1 Thermoplasmatota archaeon | reverse complement strand
TATTGTTAAAATTATAATATCTCTTTTTATTAATAAATGTTTATGAAACCATGATGGAATAAGGGATTTTAAAAAAAAAATGTTAAATCACCGTCTTTTTTCTTTGGATAACAAGTGTCAAATAATTATTGTATATTCAATACTCATGTTTTTTGATATCAAAAATATATGATAATAAGCAATCATATCTTTTATGTTTTTTATTTCCAAACATACAACACATTCACACGATATAGATAATCTATTTCGCTAATAGATAATCAATTCTATCTTCAATGTTTGTATCTGAATTCTTTTCCCCATTATTTGTATTTTCCTTATTTGAAGTAGAAATTGGTAGCGTGAAATAAAAGGTAGATCCTTTTCCTAAGCCATCGCTTTCTGCCCAGAGTTGTCCACCATGTTTTTCAACAATTCTTTTTGCAATAGGCATACCCAATCCACTACTCTCAAAATCACGACGAGAAGAATCTGCCTTATAAAACTCCGTAAACAGTTTCTTCAATTGTTCATCAGTCATACCAATACCCGTATCATGTATCGACACCATGATCGCATCATCCCTTATTTCTGTATTTATCGTTATTACACCACCAACATCAGAATACTTCACTGCGTTATTCAACAGATTGGTAAAGACCTCCCCTAACTGAATTTTATCAGCATTCACCACAATGTTTTCGGTGATATCATTAATGACCTCTATCTGTTTTTCAGTGAAAAGAGAAGTATTATTTTCAAGGATCTCATCTAAGGTATCATTAAGAGATACAGGTTCCAAATGAAGCATTGTATTTGGTGAATTTAACCGTGCAAGCTTAATCGTTTTCACTATAAGATTCTTCATATATCTCACATTTCGGGTAAGCAGACTGAGAATCTCTTTTTTCTTTGGATCTGTTTCATTTTTTTCAAGCTGTGGTAAAAGATTGATCAGCGGCCCCAAGGGGTTTTTTAAATCATGTCCCATCTGATTGATGAATTCATCTTTTTGTTTCAAAAGTTTTTCAACTAATTTATTCCGCTCATCAAGTTTCATGGTCACCGATTTTAATTTCCCCACCATGCTATTAAATGACTGTGAAAGTTCTGTTACTTCATCATGTCCTTTGACCTCAACAGAATAATCCAGGTTTCCCTCTGAAACAATCTCCATCCCTTTATTTAACCGACGAATTGGTTTCACCACACTTCGTGAAATATAATATCCTAATAAAAACAAAAAAATTGAGAAAACACTCGTTGCCATGAGAAGATTTGTTTTAAACGAAGTAACCGCGGAAATAATTTCTGATTCCTCCTGGGAAATAAAAAGATGCCAAGCACCTTCACCACCGTAAACCGTTTCACCAAGCAACGGGGCATATGCACAGAGAAAACGGGTGTTACATTCACCAGTATACACATCTGAACCCAAGGCAAATGAATCCACCTCATACAAAGGATGATTTTGGTTGATCTTTGAGAAAATCTTAGACTGATTCCTGTGATAAATGATTTTGCCATCATTGTTAATCAGCCTCACAAAACCAGTGTCACCAACGGTAATGTCATCGAGAAAACCCCAATACGTGCTTAAATCAATTTGACCGGAGACAATCATGATCACCGTTCCCTCTTCATCAGTGACAGGAGAAAGAAACAACATGATGAGTTTCCATGGATTCAAAATGATATGGGCATCAGATACCACTGTTCCATTAAATGCTTGTTGATACCAGGTTTTTGTCTCCCATTCCCCCCGATAATTATAATCTGTTGAAGCAAGAACCGTTCCATTGGTGTCTAATAGCGTGATTTCATCAAATACTTGATATTGAGCATGATATGTGAGTAAAATCTTTTTTTTATCTTCAATTGAATCAGTTGATGATTTCAGGAACGTATTGTTTGCAAGAACAGATATTTTGTTTTGCTCATCCTCGATGTGATGTTCTATAAAAGAAGCTGTATTCTGAGAAATAGTTTGAAGGTTATCCTTGGATTGGGAAATAATATTTTCCTCAATTTCTGGAAGAAAAAACAGATATATTCCCATGAGTGATACTAATAATATAAGAATGAATGTGATAGTGATTTTTATTTGAAGATTAAATTTTACCAATCAAAATTCCTCAAACTATCTCTGTCTTTAACAATGACCATATCCGATTATATTCACTGACTAAATTACCGGGCAACGGTTCAAAAAATTCACATTGATCAAGCACATCCTGTGAAGGATATAAACCCGCGGTTTCAAGGATTTCAGTATCAATAAAAGGTTCTGCAGCAGTGTTCGGATTTGCATACCACTGATAGTTAGTGATATTTGCACTGATCTGAGGATCAAGAATGTAATTGATAAAAAGCTCAGCTAGTGTTTTATGCGGTGAATCTACAGGGATCACCATATTATCAATCCAAATAGCTGCACCCTCAGAAGGAATAACATATGAAATATTCTCATTCATATCAGACGCAAAATATGCATCACCACTGTAACAATGAGCAAGTGACAGATTCCCTGAAACCAATCGGGAAATTGTTTCCTCTGAACCAAAATATCCCAGGATAATATCTTTCTGATCCAAGAGCAGTTGTTCAGCTTGATAGATTTGAGATATATTATCTGGATTAAGACTATAACCAAGATACTTTAATGCAGCCCCTATGACCTCTTGTTTATTATCGATCATACCAATTCTGTCTTGAAAGGTTTTGTTCCAGAGGATAGACCAGCTGCTGATGTTGGTCGTGATTGCTGATGTATTATAAGCAATACCCGTGGTTCCCCAAAGATATGGTATCGAATAGGTATTCCCCGGATCAAAACTCCTATTAAGAAATGTTTGATCGATATTTTTAATATTCGGAATATTGTCCTTATTGAGTTTCGCTAATGATTTTGTCGCGATGAGTTCTTCAACCATAGAACCAGAGGTTATCACAAAATCATATGATCCCGGATTGGTTTCCAACTCAGAAATCATGTAACCTTCTTCTTCAAAAGTAAAAACATTAACCGTTACATTGTATTGTTCTTCAAAATGTTTTGTAAGATTTGGAGCAAGATAATCATCCCAGTTGAACACATTCAACACAGAGGATATCGTTTCATCTTGTTTTTCAGTATCATTTTGTACACAACCTGCTATTGAAATCAGAAGAAGAATGACTATTATTAGTATTGATTTTGATTTTTTCATCATTATATTATCCCCATCCATTTTTTTGACCGTATAAAAGATGAGAAGTTAAATATTTTACTAAATTCTACGTTTTTGCGGTAATAGATAAGAAAAGATAAGGACAATAACCATTGAACAAGTTTTTTTACATATCAAAGTATGATAGAAGAAACATGATGATGTATCGGAAAATAATTCTTGACTACCGTGGCGAATTGTCAAATAATGATTATTAAACAAAAAAAACAACATTAGTCTTTAATGAACAAAAAACTCGTAATCGATGATTTCGTTCTTTTCTGGAATGGATCTTTTTATGAAATAAAAGAAAGAGATCCAGTAAATCGGCTTTTTCTCGATATGAGACATAAACAAACCATGATTCAACTCAGCCGTTATTTCATCGATATGAACTAATCAAGACTCAATCATAGAATTGTTCATAACTTTTACAGATTTGTTTTATCTCATCTAGATCCACCGTTTTTGCAAACATGGTATCCTGATGGAGGGTTAACAATGAAATTGCTTTTCGGATGAAGATTATTCCAACCATGCACACAAATAATATAAGAGCCAGCCAAGCAACAAAATTCAACAATTGAAAGAATTGGGCGGGATACATCTGAGATTGAACAGAAAACAAATGAAGAGGGACCATTAATTGACCTTTGATTTCAAAAATAAACAATACGGCCTGAACAAGGATAACAATTCCCATCACAAGAAGAATATATGCATTGATTCGAAGCGATTGATTCTTTAATTTCATCAATATCGAATTCATCATTCTTCCCGTTGATCATGCTCTTGTTTCTGTGGCATCTGCTGAGGTGTTGGTTCATTGCCCTTATTTATTTTTTTAATGGTTTCAGATTTCACGATCCGAATATCAGGAACCAATGCCTTCATCATATTCACTCCCAATAATGATACCCTACCACCAACAACCAAAATAAAAAAACAGATCGCAAGCCAAATAGAAAAATTAAACAAAGGAAACATCGGTGTTACAACATCACTCATATCAATCGAGGGAACCGTATGATTATTAACCTGATTCATCTGCGTTGAAGTATTCGTCGCAGGAATATCAATAAACTCCACTGGCACTGTGCCTGTCTCCGCAATATCTAACACCAACAAAAGACTATACAACATAATGATCAAACCAATGACCAAAAACACGTAACCGATAACCTTTTCATCTTTTATATCAAATTTTTTCATCCATCATCCCGTCCAATGAAAAACAAATAGACATTTCATTTATAATATCATTGATTTTTTTACAAAAAAAAAGAAAAACAAAGAAAGAAAACTCTAGTGAACAATGTTTTTTGTATTACATTTAGACCATTATATCCTTATAATCAAAGTAGAACATGCTGATAATAAGCATTACAACAGCAAACAGAATCAACACTAGATTTCCCATCAGATCAATCTCTCCAAATTTCAATGCATCATACGGCATAAAATAATGTTTCAATGAAAGAAGTCCAAGTGATTCAAAATCAGGGATCATCTCTGCAATTGAATCAAAGATAAACATAGCTACCACAATAGCCATGGTCACAATACTTGCTTTCATCTTCTCATCAAAAAGAGTTGAGAAAAACAATCCCAATGAAAGTATCGACAGAAAATAAGGTATAGAAATAAGATGGGTTAAAAACAAATGATAAAAATCAAGGTCTTCACCAATACCAAGAGTAACACCCATGATCACGATCATTGCTGTGAAATTAATGATGAGAAGCATAGGGATAAGACCAAGATATTTTTCAATGACAATCTGTTTTCTAGAAACAGGATTACTCATCAATACATCAATGGTTTTTGATTCCACCTCTTTTGCAATGGTTGATGCAGCGATAAACCCAAGGATGATACCTAAAATAAGCACCCAGAAGATCTGATACATCTCAATATTAAGAAAACCCACATAACTCGCCATATCCTGATAACCAGGAATAAAAGCAAATTGTTCCAAAGATCCTGCATCCATCATCTCCGCCATCATATCAGCAAAAGAAGGATACATCCCTGCATACATCACCGCCATCCCAGAAAAAAGAAGGGTGAGGATAAGGGTGGTCTTCCAATTATCCTTCATGGTCTGAAACGCAATTTTCAATCGAAGGATTTCACGAACACGATCCATCATCATCTTAATTCTCACCTCCCTCATCATAATACCGCATGAAGATTTCCTCTAAACTAAACTCCTGCACCTCAAGATCAATAATCGTATACTTAGCAATCTTTTTGATGACTTCATCAAGATCATCCTCAGCAGCAAACTCAACCCAACCATCTACCATTTTTGCATTATTTGCTGAAGCAAGTTCTTTAGGATCCTCCTTGATCTTTAAACGGATACGTTTTCCTTTTTTCCGTTTCAGATTCTCCACTCGTTCCAATGCTACCAGACTTCCTTTTCGAATGATACCCACTCGATCACATACCTTGTCAACTTCACTGAGGATATGAGATGAAAAAAACATGGTTCGTCCTTTTTTTCTTTCATTATGAAGAAATCGATAAAACTTCTGCTGAAGCAAGGGATCAAGTCCACTCGTTGGCTCATCCATGATCACAATTTCTGGATCATCCATGAATGCTTGCACAATACCCAGTTTTTGTTTCATCCCCCGGGAATACGTCTTTATCTTTCGATCCAAGGGCAACTGAAAAATGGTTAATAATTCATCAAGTAATGAAAGATCAGTATTGCGGATACTGCTAAAATACTGTAAACACTGCCTTCCAGTTAAATGCTCATATAGATTCAATTCACCAGGGATATAACCAACGTTTTTTCTAATGTCAACGATGTCATCCTTCACATTCTTATTGAAAATAAAAGCTTGGCCATGATCTGGTTTTAAAAACCCAAGTAAGGATCGAATAGTAGTGGTTTTTCCAGCTCCATTGGGACCAAGAAAACCAAAAATCTCACCCTTTTTCACTGAAAAAGAAACATCTTTAACAGCAATTACATCCTTATATTTCTTGGTAAGATGCTTTACCTCGATAACATCAATAGCATACGGCACATGTTTCGAGATAGATTCTGTTTTTTCATCAGGAAAACGATAAAAACCTTTTAATCCACAGTTATCACAATTGATAACTTTTTTTTCCCCAGCATACCCGGTGACATCAATAATTGATCCACAACTGGGACATTTCACTTTTTTGGAAAGCTGATCAACTACCATAATGCATCCACAACCCTGGCATCCATACAGGTTCCTTTTTACAAAATCATAACAATCTCCTAGTATTTAAAGAATCTATTTTTTTTATAAAATATGAGGGAAAAACAAAAAAAATAAGAAAAAATAAGAAAAAAATCAAAATAAAAATAAGAAGGAATAGTTCCTTCAAAATCATGTTTTTGAATCAAATCATCTTCTGAAATTGACTGTTGCGTTATTCAACTGGTACATCATCGACAAAAAAGTTATCCGACCGATTGCAAATCTGTTTATGGACTACTTTTTTGTTTTTCCTTGATTTCGATAGTTTTCTGAGTTCTTTAGTAATATCATGCATCTTCTATTCACCTCCGATTCCATTACGTGTTCTGTTCTTGATTATACGTGTAAAGTAAAAAAAGAAACCAGTTCTGATCTTTGTAATCTAATACAGCCATCATGTAAACTGGTTTTATTAAACAAAAAAATGAGAAAATTAGTCGTTCGTTCCCTTTTTTACATTTGTTGCTCGTTGGCCTTTATCTGAATCTTCAATTTCATATTCGACTTGATCTCCTTCATTAAGACCACTACCCATGGGTAACGCGGTTCTATGAACAAAGACCTCTTTTCCATCTTCGCCTTCGATAAAGCCATATCCTTTCATATCATTATACCATTTGACGGTTCCTTTCATATCAATTTCACCTCCTCAGACATTGTTACGTCTGGAACGTGTTAAAGAAAGCAAAAAACAAAAAATCCCAAAAAGTCCGAAAAAACGAAAAATGTGAAACCTTTATCTTTACTTCTTTTTAAACGTTATAGCATCATCCTGCCTTAAATAGTTATGCATTTACAATTTTTTAGGCATTTTTCCCAAAGAAAAAAAGGGCTATACATCCTCTATCCTAATCATGGTTCCAACCTTACATCGAATGCTTTTCTCAGGAAACAGATCATGTATTTTTTCTTTATGAACCGTGCAATGACAAGGATAAACTACATCAATTGAATCTAACACAGAAAAATCAGAAAAACCATGAAAACCACCAATAAGACCAACAACATTTCCCCACCTGCTTGCGGTTTCCACAATATTTTTTACTCCTGAATGAGAACAACCCACCAGCACCCATACTCCTTTTTTGGTTTGAAACACCAACGATTGCTCATCCTTTGGTGAACCAGGAAGTCGACCGGTAGAATAAATATGATCACAGATCTGAACTGGTTCCTCTACTTGAACGGTTTTTCCTTTTGAAGAGGCATCTTCAAGACGATAAATGGTCACATCTCCACAATGATCAAGCACTGTTAAAAGTCCACCATTATGATCATAATGCTCATGAGAAATCACAATCTTGGAAATCCTTTGCGGATCCTTACCCAGCAGCTTCATATTATGAAGCAGAATATCTCCACTCGTTCCGGTATCAAACAACACCACATCTTTCTTTGTTTCAATATAACAAGAAAACCCATGATCAGACCTAACAGCCTCATTTTTTGGACTTCTATCATCATAGACAATGGTTAACTTCATTTTTTTCTCACTTCCTTAAATCTGTTTTTAGTGTTTCATCAATCGATCCATCCGGAAGCATAGAATCAGGATGAAACTCTCCTCGTTCCTCCATTTGAAACCGGATGCAGCGACTCCAATCACCATTGCAATACAGTTCCACCCATTTTTTTGGTAACCTACCCTGTTCACAGTATCTTTTCATGGGACAAACCGGATACCATTTACAGGGATGTGAAAGCACTGATAGCTTCTGATAATTGTTTTCTAACACGGTTTTCATTGATGGTTTATGTAATACTGCTGCAGGATGCTGCAATGGAAAAATCTTTTGATTATTTGAAAAAAACAAGGTACCATAGACCTCATAAAACTCATGCTTCGAAGGAATATCCAAACCATATTTAGTAAACACATACCGAGTGGCATAATGACCAAGAGGAACCACTATTTCTGGTTGAACAAGATCGATTTCCCGGTCTAAATAAGGACTACAGCTATCAATTTCCACTCGTTTCGGTTTCCGACACTTGGGAAGCATACATTTAATCAAATTCGTCATATAGATCTGATTTCGTTTAATCCCAGATTTTTCAAAGAGTTGATATAGGACTTTTCCAGATGGACCAAGAAACATACGGCCTTTTTTATCCTCCACTTCACCCGGTGCCTGAGCGATGAGAAACAAACGAGCATCCCTGTTTCCCTCACCAGGAAGTGCATGAATCCTGGTTTCAAAAAGACGGCAGCGACGACAGGATCGTATTTGGGCTGCTAATCTTTCTAATTCTTTCTTTTTATCCAAGAAGATATCCCTCTATTACTCCAAATATATATTATGCGTATTCAATACTTAATCAATACTGACATGATGCTGTTTTAATTTAATCCACACCCGTTCATCTCTTCCAATCAGATTTCCACAAGGACAAAGAACCTTTTTTCCCTCCTTCACACTATTATCTTTGAGAATTCGTTTCTTCCAACAATGCCACACATGCCCTTTCCCGATTTTTACATAGGAAAAAATTTCCCTGTTGCATTGATTGCATTTAATAGAAAGAGTTTTTCGGCGCATGCATAGTTGTCATTATGAAACCAGCTACATAGTCTTTATGCATCATACTTAGAGAGATATAATTCAATGCTATCTTTCATATCCCCAACTGATTTTGCACCAGTCACACTACCTATCTTTTTCCCATAATGAAAAAAACCAAAATGAGGAATACCCATGATCTTGTATTTATTGGCAAGGGTTTTTTCCTTTTGGGTGTTCACTCGTCCAAAGGCAACCTTTCCATTATAGATTCGTTCCAGTCGACGCAAGCGAGGAAGCATCGCTTGACAAGGTTTACAGGTTGGTG
>JAWOBC010000057.1:0-10296 GCA_046498165.1 Thermoplasmatota archaeon | reverse complement strand
CAGTACCAAATAGCGGGCCAAAAGTCCTGTCAATTATATAATAAGCGCCACCTGCTTTGGGTATTGCTGTGGTAATTTCTGCAATACTCAGATCGATACACCCATCACATCAACATCGCTCAAAACACTTGTTCACTCTGGCTATATCTACGACTGAATAAAGAATACAAAGCATATCAGGATTATATTAAACACAATGAAACCGGACACATCAATGTAAAAATACGATATCATAATCAAAGTAAATCGATACAAAAACCAATCAAACTCTTAGACATGGATCATAGTACAACAAATGCAACACCTGGCGGCTACATCGTAAATCGATCGAAAATAAATGAAACATGGTCTGAAAACAACATCATCATCCTCAAAAATTCTACAAATAAAATTACAAGCATCTACCGAACAGAGAATAATAGCATCACTGAATCATTTTCAATGCTTCCTGGTTATTATAAACTAGCAGCACCAGTTGGACAAAACTATACCATTTCTATTCTCAATGAAAATCACTCCGTTATTCAAAGTATAAAAAATAACACCATCCAACAGGGACATTTTGACGTAGACCTGCAGATAGTCGAGCGGAATCTTCTTTTCGATAAAAGAAACTCAAAAACAGTCTCATTCACCCTGCAAAACACAGGTGATTTCAATGATACTTACCATCTTCACATCGAAACAGTGAGCAATGGTTGGAATGCAAATCTTAAAAAGAAAACCATAACGCTTTCAGCCAAGGAATCAACAGAGATCAATCTTAACATACGACCAACATCATTTGAAAAACACATCTTTAGCACTTCAGAAATAATCATCCAAGCACGTTCAACACAAGATCCTGGACTAACCAATCAGATAACCTATCATTGCGAACTCATCGAACCAGATCTTACCATTCCAAAGATAAAAAGTTATGATGAAAACCGAAATGAAAGCAGCATCGTTGCAGAAGGAAGATCAATACGAATCAAAGCCTACTGCAAAAACATCGGCAATGAAAACGCAAGTGATGTTACTGTTTCCTTCTATCTTGATAGCATCAATCAGACAATGCTTCTAGGAACCAAACATTATGATAGCATTTCCAAATACCAAAAATATCCATCTTATCTTTGGGATACCCATAATGTAGCTCCTGGAAAACATATCATTTGGGTCGTGGTAGATGCTGAGGATTCCATCGCCGAACTAGATGAAACAAACAACAAACGTTCCCATACCATCACAATACAGGATACTCGACCCAGCAAACAAGCAACACAACTACTCATCACCGAGCTTTATGCCAACACCCATTCCGGCTTGTCCAATGAATATTTCTGCATTCATAACCCAACCAATCAAACCATAGCTATCAGCAATTGGTATCTTACTCCCACTCCATTTAAAACAAGATCAAATCAACAACAAATCAAATTTCCAAAAAACACCACCATTGCACCTCACTGCACTCTTACCATCACCCAGAATGCAACTGCATATCACTTTGAAACAAATAAAATCGCTGATTTTGAATACCGTCATGATGCAAACACTACCATTCCACAGATGATCTGTGAAAAAACCATTTATTTCAGCAATAATGGTGAAACAATTGCCTTGAAGGATTCATACAACCATACCATTGACGCTATCCATTATGGTAACACAAACATAAACTGCTCATTCTGGCAAGGAAAATCCATCCCACTTCCAGATACCGCTGAAATAATGATAAGAAAAACAACTGGGAACAACTATGTAGATACAAATAGCTCAAAAGATTGGGATCATCCCAGATCATATCGTATCGGGCAATCACGATTCAGCTTCCAACCCATTAACTGCACTGCAAATATTACCAGTTTTGTCTCCCCAGATTGCAGCTATGAAGCAATAAAAAACGAACTCAACCAGGCAGAAGAATCAATTTACATCAATATTTATGAATTAGCCCACCCAGACCTCTGTAACACGCTCATTGATGCATTACGACGAAAGGTAAGTGTTACCCTGTTCATCGAAGGAGGACCAATCGGGGGAATGTCAGATGAACAACGATTGTTTCTTCACCGAATCTCAAATTATGGTGCAAACATTCGATGTATCAAAAACGATAATGAAAAAAACATCTATACTAGATACACTTTTGATCATGCCAAATATATCATCATCGACAATCACACCACTATTATTGAAAGCTGCAACTGGATGCAAACCGGTGTTCCAAAAAATACGGATTCAGGGAATCGTGAGTGGGGTATCATCATCAAAAACAATGCTCTTGCATCAACCTTTCTTTCGGTTTTTATGGATGATTACAACCCCCAGCGAGCAGACAGTGTATCATTTCAACAGTTAAATCTTAGTCTTCCACCAACTACTTTTTTGAAAAGATATGAGTATTATGGATATTATCAACCATCCTTCACTCCAAAAACTATCCAAAACACCTGTACTATCATCCCAGTGTTCTCACCAGATAACAGTCAGAAAGCGATTTGTTCACTGATTAAGAGTGCATCCTCAACAATCTATGTGCAACAACTCTACATCTACAAAAACTGGGATCATTCAATCAATCCCTTTGTTGAGGCTTTAATCAATAAATCAAAACAGGGAGTAGATATCAAGGTCATTCTCAATTATAACCCTGTTTATGATTCAACCAATACAAAAACCAATGAAACAAAAACATATCTAGAGAATCATGGCATAAAAGTAAAACTCTTTTATACTAACTGGTCTATTTTTACAAACATTCACAACAAAGGAGTCATCGTAGATAACAAATCAGTGCTTATTTCATCAATCAACTGGAATGAAAACTCAGTAATGCGCAATAGAGAAGCAGGAGTAATCCTAACAAATAATGAGCTTGCCCAGTACTATGCAAATGTGTTTTTTACTGATTGGGAAATGAACGAAACAACAAAAAATACGAGTTATTACAAACAGGATACCATTGAACAAACAGAAAATAAACACACTATTTATATTGTAAGCATATTCACCATGACCATTGTGTTAATCGCACGGGATTGGAGAAAAAGAAGATGGACATAATCATCAATCAGATACATCCTGCATCAATCATAGCAATCACGGTGATGATCGGAGGCCTTGTTACTGCTTATTACAAGAAATGGATGATGACCTATGCATTGATTATCACTAATTTCATTGTGTTTGTTCTCTCTTTTCTCTTTGTCATTCAAACTTCTTATGGATCAATCAGTCAACTGGTTGTTGATCTTGGGTTTCGGCCAGCATATCTATCGATTAATCAATTCCCACAATTATATACTCTGTTTACCTCCATGTTTGTGCATAGTGGTTTTCTTCATATTTTTGGAAACATGCTCGTGTTTTTTTTCATTGGTATGGCCTTTGAACAACGAGTCGGATGGAATAAATTTCTCTTGATCTATCTGATCACCGGTCTCTGTGGAACCTTGACCCACTCCGTGTTTAATCTAGGATCACCCATTCCCCTTGTGGGTGCATCAGGAGCAATCTTTGGGATCATGGGAGCGTTTGCCTACGCCTATCCTCGAGATGAAGTAGTAATGCCCATCCCACTGGGCTTCATCATGGTGTTTCGCCGCATAAAAGTCATGTATGCCGTGCTTATTTTTGCTGCTCTTGAAACATTTATCGTACTGATTGGATCACAGGATAACACTGCACATCTTGCTCATCTTGGCGGACTTGTCGGTGGAGTAATCATTGCAGCCATTCTTCTTAAAAAAGACAAACAAAATCCTTCAAGTCAACAGCAATATGGTCAACGCATACAACCAGCATATATTAGAGATCAATCACCGCCATATCACTTTGCAACACTAGAAAAGCTAGCAACTACTTCAGAATTACAATCGATGCTCAACCGGATCAAACAAGAAACCGTTCCCCAGGTACGAGATATTTGGACGGAGCATTTCATTGAAAAAGCCATTTGCCCAAACTGTCAACATCAACTTCATCATTTCAACCGTAAGATTTATTGTGAACACTGTGGTTTTCAAACCAACTATTAAAATGATACACCGAAACCAACAAGATGACCAAAAAACAGCAAACTTGAAACAATATAGCCTAAGATAGCACCACCACATAACAAGGGAAGACCTGCCTGCGGATTTCCTTTTAACACAAAACGCATCAACAATGAAAAACCTAGCAATGTACCAATGATTGTGCCAACGACCACGGATAACGCAGTGGGAACCGTATAATACACTGCTACAACTAGTATTCCAGGCATCACGATATCGCCAAGCCCCATAAAAAAAGCTTCACGTTCTTCATCACTTTCGATTTGCTCTTTTAACCGTTTTGTCTCTTTGATAAGCGAATAATTTCGTATTTTTGGAACCACTAACAGCACCGGGAGTTTTAAATCCATCACCGTATCAGCAAGATCAATCATATGTTTTGTTTTATACACAGAGATTGCATCATACACTGCTAAACCCGCTAGAAGAATGATGATCAACCAGATAGCTAGTGAAATCCCAAATACAATAATAGCACTTGTGCCAACGATGATTCCACAAAGATCAATCACGTACCATTCAGGATATTTATATAGCATAAAAACGAGGAATACCGCTGCAGCAATGGAAATCCCAAGAACGATCCAAGCATTCACATTTGGTAGAAGAAGTGAAATCGCGGGTAAAAAAAAAGCATAAAACGCGGTATACCCAATTGCTCCAAGGATAATAAACTGAATCAATTGTTTTTTCCAAAATTTCGCAATGAGTAACACTACACCAGTAAACACCAGCATTATGACGAAAATATAGATGATATTAACAGGATCATCCGGGTTTTCAAAGGCAGGTTGAATACCAGCGGTTTCAAATGGATGAAGAATCAACAGCGCTAATCCATAGATTAACACAAAAAAAAGACCCATGATAACTACTGGTGCAAGTTGCATAAAATCCTTTTCTGATGATTCCGTCATCATACACCGGTGAATAACACCACGTTATTTATAATTTCATTTTTTCAAAAAAAGACATACCCAAAAAAGGTGTACCAGATAAAAACAATATACAACCCTAAAAGAAAGACTCCTTCAATTCGAGAGACCTGATGACCTGATCGAAGAATAGGAAACATCACCGCGGTAACCAGTAAAAGAATAATCAAATGATCAACTGATCCCTGAGCATTAAGAGGAATAAGTAATGCCGCAGCACCAATGACAAGAAAAATATTAAACACATTGGAACCAAGCACATTTCCCACTGCGATATCAGATTCATCCTTAAAAGAAGCAACTGCTGAAACCACAAGTTCAGGAAGAGATGTGCCTATAGCAACCATAGATAACGCAATAATCATTTCTGGTATTCCAAAAAAATGAGCGATAGCAACTGCTGATTCAATAAGCAACCAGGCACCAATAACAACACCAATGATACCACCAATGATCAATAAAGCATTTTTTGTTTTATCTCCTTTTTCAAAAGAATCATTAATCACCCGTTCCTTTTTTGCACAACTAATGAAATACCACACAAACAACACGAAAAACAGTAAAAACAAAACTCCGCCTAACAAATGAAACTGATCAAGCAGACCACTCAGGGAAAAAACAACAAAAACTACCGTCACCAACATCATAATAGGTAATTCTCTTAAAATCACCCCTTTTTGAATCTTCACCGGTTTGATAATCGCACTTAGACCAATCACTAATAAGAGATTGGCAACACATGAACCAATAATATTTCCGATAGAAATATCCGCATGATTCTGCAACGCTGCCCCAAAAGAAATAGCAAATTCTGGAGCTGAAGTGCCAAACGCAACCACAATCACACTAATAATCAAAGAGGGAACACCTAATTGAGCAGCCGATCGTGATGTTCCATCCACCAATACATCTGATCCCTTATAGAGAAATAGTATTCCACCAATAAAGGCCGGTATGGCCATAATGATTGATACCATGGCAGAGGTCTAAAACAAAAATATAGTTTATAAGCCCTCGCAACAAATAATCAAAAAAAATGTGTTTTTCAAACAAATGTTTTTGAATGTTAGCACTATCACTTCTCTGGTAAACCTATGCAATCAGGAAAACTTACCTTTATCGGCCTTGGTCTCTTTGATGAAACAGATATGAGCCTCAAAGCAAAAAAAACATTGCAAAGCGCCGACATTATTTTTGCTGAATTTTACACTTCAACTCTCATGGGAACAAATATTGAACAATTGGAACAAATAATTGGGAAAAAAATCAACGTGTTATCACGAAAAGAAACAGAACAAGAAACCGCTATCATTGATGCTGCGAAAACAAAAAAAATCTGCTTTCTCACAGGAGGAGATTCACTCACCGCAACCACTCATGTTGACCTTAGAGTACAAGCCGTTAAAAATGGAATTGAAACAACGGTAATCCATGGAACTAGTATTATCTCCGCTGTTCCTGGTCTGCTCGGATTGCAGCATTATAAATTCGGTCGAACCACAACACTTGCATATCCAGAAGGTGACTATTTTCCAACCAGCCCATATGATGTCATTCTATCTAATCAACAAAACAAGTTACATACGCTCATTCTCTTAGATATCCAAGCAGAAAAAAATCGGTTTATGACTGCCTCTGAAGCAATCCAATTGCTCATCAGAATGGAAGAAAAAAAGAATAAACAACTGATTACTGATGACACCATCATTGCGGTGGTAGGTCAAGCTGGATCAGCGCAACCTTTGGTAAAAGCAGATACCCTCAATCAGATGAAAACAGTTGATTTTGGTCCTCCACTCCAAAGCATGGTTATCCCTGCAAACCTGCATTTTATGGAAATCGAGGCACTCCAAATCCTTGCTGATCTTCCCACCTCCATCGCTGAAAAATTACAAAAAATATAAGAACCTCACACTGCATTCAACTGACTGGATTCTTCACTAAGAAGAAGGGGATCAGGATGCAAGGTAAAGAGGATATCGCTGGATATATCTATGGCAATGTAGGGTCAACCGAGTTTAATTTTGCGGTCAATGATCATAATATTCGAAAATTTGATTATATTTATGCACCGCATAAAGAAGGAGAAATGCTTGCACAGATTATGGATATAAAACAGCATTCAGACTTAAAATTTGAAGATGCAACAACATTAATGAGCGAAGAGGAACACCCAGCCATAAAAACAAAGGTATCAGCCCTGGCTGATGTCATTGGATACCGAGATAACCGAGGACTGCTGCAATCACCACGTACTCCATTTAACGCGGGTTCAAAAATCGTGAAAGCAGATGAACAACTCATCCGAAAAGTACTCGGACTGAGCGCTGCAAAAGAAAATGGAGCATATATCGGATTACTCAAAGGCCATGATCTCCCCATTTATCTCAACATAGATACATTAGTACAAAAACATATTTGTGTCCTAGCAAAAACGGGAGGGGGAAAAAGCTATGCCTGCGGTGTCTTAGTCGAAGAAATGCTGAAGAAAAAAGTTCCCATGGTCATTATTGATACTCATGGGGAATATCACTCCTTAACCAAACCAAACAAAAGTAAAAAAGAACAAAAAAACATGGAACGGTTCGGAGTGGAAAAAAATTCATATGAAAAACAAATCAATGAGTTTTCACCACTTGGATCAAAAGGAGAAATCAAACATCTTACTCTCAATGGAGTAAATCTAAAAGCCCGGGAAATCCTTGATTTACTCCCAGCAAAACTCTCTGGTCCACAAAAAGGAGTGTTGTATCAAGCAATCAAGGAAATACGTGAATATAAAAATCAGTACACTCTTCGAGACATCATCGAAGCAGTGGGCCGAAGTAAAAGCAACGCCCGGTGGAATGTGATTGCTTCTCTTGAATCACTTGATTCCATTGGTGTTTTCTCTGAAGATGCCACCTATCCATCGGATCTGGTGAAAAAGGGAAAATGTTCTACTATCAATATGAAAGGAGTGCCACCTGATGTACAAAGCGTTGTTGTCGCTCGATTAACCAAAGAATTATTCGATGATCGAAAAGCAGGGAAAATCCCCCCGTTTCTTTTCGTGGTTGAGGAAGCACATAATTATTGTCCTGAACGAGGATTCGGAAGCACCGTTTCATCAGGGATTCTTCGAACCATAGCATCAGAAGGAAGGAAATTTGGTATGGGTCTTTGTGTGGTCAGTCAACGACCCGCAAAAGTTGATAAAAACATCATCTCACAATGTAACACCAATATCATTCTTAAGGTAACTAATCCTAATGATTTAAAGGCCATTATTCAATCAGTTGAAGGATTAACCAGTCAAACATACCGGGAGATCCAACGGCTTCCTATCGGAGTGGCACTTATCTCTGGTGGATCATTACAAATGCCGGTGATGGCAGAGATTCGAACCCGAGAAACACGTCATGGCGGTGGATCAGTTAGGATATCAAAAAATAACATACAGACATCAGAACCATCGATACCAACGCAACCACAACCAGCCATGCCACAACCAGAACCCGCGATTCCCATACAAAAAAAACCAGCTCCACCACCAGGAAAAAGAGATAACGAAACCGTCACTGAAAAAGCAAAACTGGTCAGCCGTGTTGCAAACAGATTAGGCTGGGTTTCAACCGATGATCCAGAGGAAGCAATGCAAATTCTATCTGAAGAAGCAAAAAAAATGAATGAAAATGTGTTTAAATATCTGGAATCACTGGCAAAACTAGGCAGAACCGTCTGTCATATCGAAAACCCAGATTGTCTGCAATGCCCTATGAAAGAGGGCTGTGGTTATGCAGCACAACATGCTGGAAAGAAAAAACTTGGACTGTTCAAAAGGAAATAGATGAAGAAAAAAACAAGTATCCTTATCATTAGTCTTTCCTTTCTTTTTCTCATTAGTAGTGGATGCACCGATCTTTTATCCAACTTTTCAACAGATGACACGATAACCTTCCAAGCACATCCGACTACCATCAGATACAGTATCAATTATGGATTTAATATTACGAGTACTGGCACTGGAAAAGCGATCATACAATATCATGAAGATATACCAGATATCCCTAAGGGCAGTCTTATTGATTTGCAGATACTCAACGATCAATCCACCAAAACTATAACTGTTGCCAACAACACTATGGCCCAATGGAATTATACGTTGAATAATAATAATCGGATCTCTTTAGGAATACAAGCAACAGTGCAAGTAGGAACCATTTTTGTTGATAGCCTTAAACCCACAGAGACATTAACACTTAATCAACTGCAAACAGAGTATGATAATCTCATCCAACAATACTGTATATCACAGGGCAATGACACCAACTGGTTAATTGAACCGAACTATCAACCGATTCAACAAACAGCACAACAAATCCTTGAAAATGGTAAAACGAATAACTCCTTTGAAGTTGCGAAAAATATATTCCGCTGGGTTAAAGAACAGACAAGCTATACTATTCATCCTGATCAAGGTAACACACAACCTGCATCGGTAACCTTTCAACAAAAAACAGGGGACTGCGATGATCTCTCCTTTCTCTACATGTCAATGTTACGATCACTTGATATACCCTGCCGATTCATAAAAGGATATCTTCTTAGTGACCTAGGAAATGAAAGTGTGCAAGCAATCAGTCATCTATGGGTAGAAGTTTTTGTTGGGGGAAATCTCGGGTTAGATGGTTGGATACCTGTTGAATGTGCAGGGACAGCAGATGTGGATCATGAGATCTATCAAAACTTTGGAATAGAAGATGCTCTGCATCTTCGACTGTTTACTGGCGATGGAAGTAATAATTCTCTTATTAAATCAAGTAGTCATATATCTGTTGAATACAGCAATGATATGAACATAGACATCATTGGATTTGAGAACGTAACCGATTACAACGTTATAAACTCTCAAAAACTCTGCATCAAAGAAAATGAAAGATCATATTGCTAAATCTAAAAGAAAACAGATTTTTTAATCTTTTTAACATGTACTCTTTTTGAGCGGAAAAATGAAAAAAATAATCTTCGACATTAGTTAAAAAAGAAGGAAAAAGAGCCGATTACTCATCCGTATCATATTGTTTGAGATGACCATCATCTTGTTCTTCAAATAACGGAAGCTGCTTCGGCGTCGTATACGTAATTTTGGTATGCGTGTTCTTCACATCCTCACCCTACAAACAGACAATGGTCTTCATATTAAAAAACTAGCTATTTATTTTGATTTAAAGACAATCACGTAACAACCACATAGCTATCAAAAAAAGGGTAATCAGCAAGCAACATAACTGCATACTCACCTGCGAAAAATGTACTTAAAACCCTAGGTCATCCTA
>JAWOBC010000102.1:0-4871 GCA_046498165.1 Thermoplasmatota archaeon | reverse complement strand
CCGCTTCTTTCTGCTCGTTTGCTTGCTGTTGCTGGGACGATGCATCGGCTTGCTTGTTTTCCCGCGTCTTCAATTCAGTTGTTAGGTGCTGAAAAAGCGTTTTTTCGTTTTAAAAAAGAAGGTGGCAACCCACCCAAGCATGGGGTTATTTTTCAGCATCCATTGATTAATAAGTCTCCACGCAAACTCCGGGGTCGTATCGCTCGTATGTTAGCTGCTAAGATTATGTTAGCTGCTCGAGCAGATGTGTTTACGAAACGGGATATATCTTCAATGTTGAAACAATCCTTACAGGAGGATATTAAGGAGATAAAAAAAAATCAGTAAAACTTTAATGAGGATTGTTTTTATTGACCTATTAAACATTGGATGTTTTGATTAAAAGGAGAAGTCATTTATGAGTGATGTACGATCGGTGTTTCGAGATATCGGTGCGGTTTTTATTATGGTTGGTTTTGTGTCATTGATTGCGGTTATTATCCCTCTTTTTTTCCATGAGTATGGTGCAGATGCTGCATTTGATGCGATTTCACCATTGTTGATTACATCAGGGATTTTTTTTCTTTTTGGCGTTCCATTATATTATGTTTTTCGGAAGGCAGATCCTGCTGATTTTAAAAGTGCGATGGTTACTGCTGCACTGGGCTGGTTGTTTATCTCATTGATTAGCACTATCCCGTTTTTATTGATCCCGTTTAATACATCAAATTTAATACAGATGGATTTTTTATCTGCTTTTTTTGAGTCTATGTCCGGGTGGACGGGAACGGGTCTTACTATGGTTGATAATGAAGCGTTGCTTCCTTATACGTTGCAGTTTTGGCGAACGTTTATTCAGTGGGTTGGTGGTGTTGGCGTGATTGTGTTAACGCTTTCTATTCTTGCTCGTCCTGGAACGGGTTCCTATGTGTTATATAAAGGTGAGGCTCGTGATCAAAAGACGCATCCATCTGTTGTTTCAACGGTTCGGACTATCTGGTGGATTTATGCGTTGTATACGGTTATTGGTATTGTAGCATTAATCATTGTTGGTCTGGTTACTTCTGATGGGATGGATGTGTGGCAATCGATTAATCATGCGATGACTGGTCTGGGAACAGGTGGTTTTTCAGTAACTGATGATAGTATTGCTCCATTTGGCATGGCTAGTCAGTTGGTTATTGTTATGCTGATGGTTTTTGGAGCTGTTGCTTTTTCTGCTCATTATGAATTGTTGAATGGTCGTTTTCGAAAATTCTTTTCAGATGCACAATTGAAAACCATGATTGTTCTCATTGTGTTTGGTGTTATAGTGTTAAGTGTGCTTCTTTCGCTTGGATCTGTTTTTTCTTTGGATACGTTTCTTCATATGCTTGGTCCTGGTGGATTTCAGTTTATTTCAGCCTTAACATGCACGGGTTTTGCATCAGTTACTAATCTTGCGCAGTGGTCCGAATCAGCGAAACTCTTGTTATCAGTTGCTATGGTAATCGGTGGAGCTGCAGGTTCAACCGCTGGTGGTATTAAATTGTTCAGAGCTATATTGTTGTATAAAGGTGCCGGCTGGCGTATTAAACAAGCGATTTCTACGCCAAGACGGGTATTTGTTCATAAACTTGGGGAGAAATCATTGTCAAAAGATGCTGCTATGGATTTGATAAATGAGGCAGCGATTATTTCATTTATGTGGGTGATTATCCTTTTATTTGGGGTGCTTGTTCTTTCTCTTATTTTTCCCTCAGAAACACTTGGAACTGTTATTTTTGAGGTTTGTTCTGCTCAGGGAAATGTTGGGTTATCTGCTGGTTTGACTTCTCTTGAGATGGATTCTGTCTCTAAAATCATGTTGATTATTAATATGTGGGTGGGACGATTGGAAATAATACCTATTATTGTATTGTTTCGTTCGTTGTTTGGTATTCGAAGAAATTTAGTTTAAAAAAGAAGGAACTTATTGATTTTCCTGTTGTTTTAGAAGGATGAATTGGTCATCTTTGAATTTTTTGATGTATTCTTCTATTTTGCTAATTGTAGTTAACAGATTTATTGCTTCTTCATCATCAGGTGATGATGGAACCGTTGAATCAGGGTTTGCTTCTCTTTTTTTATGGAAATCTGTTTTTTGATATTCTTCATGAAGTATTTCCTTTGCTTGTTTTAGTATACGAATTTTGTCATTAACGGTTTGAATGGTTTCTGGCATTTTTTTCTTTCCTCCATCATCTAATAAATTATGTACTCTGATCTCTGTAGGTTATTATCATAGGTATTCATAAAGTTTTATGTAATCATTCAGAGCTTAAGTTCAGCTAATCCAGTTTGCTTTGAGATGGTTCTGATTGCTTCTATTTCTGTTTTTAATAGAGCTATTTCATTTGTTATTGATACCGTTCCATTGATAAGATGACCGCCCTTTGTTTGTTTTTGTTCATCACCGATGACGGTGTGTGCATGAATATGATACGTTTCTCCATCATAGATGATGTTACCGGAGAGACTGAGTAGTTCATATATGCCTTGAAATGTTTGTTCTGTGTAATCATTTTTTTGTTTGAAATAACCAAGTGTTGGGTTTTTAATTTGACCTACACCAGAAAGTATAATTGCTGTTGACAGATTATGTTTTTCTGAGAGTTCTTGGAGTGATTGAAGAATGTTTTCACCTGGATACAATCGAAAGATGATGATACCGTTTTTTTCTATTGATTTCATGAGAAAAATGATATCAGGTGAACACATATAAACATACATGAGATGGAGCATGGTATCATGTCAAAAGAATCTGAATTGAATGAAGTGAGGAAACGAATTATTTCTTGTCGAAAATGTGATCTTTCTAAAACACGTCATCATTCTGTGGCTGGAGAGGGATCAAGTAATGCTAGCATTATGTTTATTGGTGAGGCACCCGGGTTTCATGAAGATAAAAAAGGTCAGCCATTCGTAGGAAGAGCAGGAAAGATTCTGGATGAACTTTTAGCTTCAGTTGATTTAAATCGATCAGATGTGTTTATTGCTAATATTTTGAAATGCCGGCCGCCAAATAATCGAAATCCTAAAAAAGATGAGATTCTTGCGTGTACTGAATATCTTGATCGGCAAATTGAGATTATTCAACCAAGTATTCTTGTGCCATTAGGTAATTTTGCTTGTGCCTATATTTTTGAAAAATTTGGTATCTCATATACTAAAATTAGCCGTATTCATGGAAAAACCTTCCAGAGGAACACATTACTTGGATCTCTGTATATTATTCCGATGTATCATCCTGCGGTTGCAACCTATAATTCCCAGAAGAAATCAACGCTTCTTACAGATATGGAATCATTACAATCCATTGAGAAGGAATTAATAGTAAAAAAACCATCATAGATCACAATAAATATTTTTTGTATTTAGTGAATTTTTTTGAAGGCCATGATAAAATGGAAAAAAGAACAACAGGTATTCAAAAAGCACCACTTGTTGATTTGTTCTCATCGGTAGATTTCCCTGAGGATATGGTTTCATTAGGTCAGGGAATCCCGTTTTTTGGTCCACCAAAAGAGGTGATTGATAAGATTGCGGAGGGAATAAAAAGATCAAGTGCTTATCGATATACTCCTGATGCAGGGGTATTAACGCTTAGAAAAAAGATTGTTCAAAAACTTTTTCGGCAGCATGCATTATCTTTTGATCCATTTCATCAGGTGGTGGTAACAGCAGGGGCGAATCAAGCATTTATGAACGCCATCCTTTCTGTTACTAATACTGGTGATGAAATTATTTTGTTTCGACCGACGTATTTTAATTATGTGATGGGTGTTCAGCTTGCAGGTTGCACACCGATTATATGTGAAACTGATGAGAAGTTTCATCCTAGGATTCAGGATTTACAAAAGAAACTCAGCGAGAAGACAAAAGCAGTTGTTACCATTTCACCAAATAATCCAACTGGTGCAGTGTATTCTGCTGATGAATTAAAAAAAATTAATGAGTTCTGCGCATCACATGATTTGTTTCATATCTCTGATGAAGTCTATGAATATTTTGTTTATGATCATGTTGCTCATAAGACTGCACTGATTTTTGATGATGATTTAGATCATACGATTTCGTTGTTTTCTTTTTCGAAAGCTTTTGGGATGTCTGGACTGCGCGTTGGATACATGATGGTTCCTCAGCAGATATATGATGATGTACTGAAGGTTCAGGATACTATTGGAATTTGTGCCCCTGCGATTTCTCAGATGGCTGCGGAAGCAGCGATTCAGATGGATGATCGTTATGTTTCTCGTTTTCTTCCAGTGTTTCAAAAAAATCGGGAAATGATACGGCATTTGTTGAGCCCTCAATCAAAGGTGAAATGCAGCATGCTTAATGGTGCATACTATGTTTTTTTATCATATAATAGTACTCTTCCATCATGGAGGTTAACCAAACAATTAGTTGAGGGGTATAAGGTGATGGTTCTTCCTGGATCTGTTTTTGATATGGAGTATTCATTACGAGTATCTTATGGGAATTTAAAAACAAAGGATTTCGAAAAGGGTTTATACCGGCTGGTGGATGGATTAAATGATATCCTTTGAGCAGCTGTTTTTTTCTTTCAATGAACTTATGATGAAATCATCGAATTGTTTCTTATCAAATGGTTTTAATAAAAAGTTTTTTTTATCTGTAGTATCCGTTATCTGCGCAGAAGTTAAGCTAGGGTCGATGGGAAAATACCCTGTTTTTTCTTCCTCTGGTATAGTGGTATGAAGGAGTAATAGTAAGATGGATTGATCATTTCTGAGTTGCTCTATGGCTTCTCTGGATGTACCAACTGTTTTTACGTTGATATCAGTATTGGTATGATATGATTCAATTTTTTTATGTATTTCTGGATCATCATCTACAATCATGACTGT
>JAWOBC010000162.1:0-7911 GCA_046498165.1 Thermoplasmatota archaeon | reverse complement strand
TGATGTCATATCAAAGATAGAGCATACGCTTGCAGTAAAGAATTATGATGAGATTCTCAAGGAATCACACGGTGTTATGATTGCTCGCGGCGACTTGGGTATCGAAGTGCCCGTTGAGGAGGTTCCAGTTCTTCAGAGAGACTTGGTTCGTCAAGCCAACATGTGGGCCAGACCTGCCATCGTCGCAACACATATGCTCGAGTCCATGACGCATGAGAAAGTCCCAACAAGGGCGGAAGCCAGGGAATGAATCCTGATCTAATTGTTAATCCTCATGGTATCCCTAGTCGAATGACCATTGGGCATGTGTTGGAATTAATTGGTGGAAAGGTCGGTGCTTTGGAAGGTCGATTTGTGGATGGGACCGCGTTTAGTGGTGAAGAAGAGGATATATTACGTAGCTCTCTAGAGAAATGTGGGTTTAAACATCATGCTAAGGAGACCTTGTTTAATGCTGATACAGGTAAACCATTGGATGTTGATATTTTCGTTGGTTGTATCTATTTCCAGAAATTACATCATATGGTAGCAGGAAAGATCCATGCGCGATCCCGTGGACCCGTGCAGATCCTTACCCGTCAGCCAACGGAGGGCCGAGCTCGTGAGGGTGGTCTTCGTTTTGGTGAGATGGAACGGGATTGTTTGATTGGTCATGGTGCTTCCATGGTGATTAAGGATCGGTTATTAGATGAATCTGATCTGACCATTAAATATGTGTGTAATACCTGTGGTCATATTGCGATCAGGGATCGTCATGGACGCTTGCAGTGCCCGGTTTGTGGGGATAAAGCAAGTGTGTATCCACTTGAGATGAGTTATGCGTTTAAACTGTTGATGGATGAATTAAAATCTCTTGGTATTGCTCCAAGGCTTCAACTGGAATCATTAGTATAAAAAAATGTTAGGGGTATTGTATGGAACGAGTAAATAGTATCACAAAAAAGATCGGTCAAATCTATTTTTCTTTGCTTTCACCAAATGAGATCCGAAAGATGAGTGCCACCAAGGTGATCACTGCGGATACCTATGATGAAGATGGGTTTCCCATTGCCATGGGTCTAATGGATCCTCGGATGGGTGTGATCGAACCTGGTCTTCGATGTAAAACCTGTGGACAACGGGTAGGTAAGGATAAATGTCCGGGTCATTTTGGCCATATTGATCTAGCGATGCCGGTGATCCATGTGGGTCATATTAAAATCATTCGGGATTGTTTACGTTCAACCTGTCGGGATTGCGGTCATTTATTATTGACCAAACAGGAACGGCAGAAGTTTTTTGATGAGTTGAAACAGTATGAGATAGAAGGCCGAAATACCACGTATTTGTTTAAACAGATCGTTAAAGACGCCCGGAAAGCAAGTAAATGTCCGCATTGTGGTCGTGAAGTTGGTAAAATCGAGCTTGATAAACCAACCTCGCTTCGTGAGAATGGAAAGAAGATGACACCATCAGAGATCCGGGAATGGCTGGAAAAGATCCGTGATGAGGATCTTCCCTTACTTGATATTAATCGGAAGGCAACACGTCCGGAATGGATGGTGCTGACCGTATTACCGGTGCCACCGGTTACGGTGCGTCCCTCGGTGACGCTTCAATCCGGTGAGCGATCTGAAGATGATCTCACCCATAAACTGGTAGATGTCATTCGGATTAATCAACGATTGCAGGAAAACCGGGATGCAGGTGCTCCGCAGTTAATCGTTGAGGATCTTTGGGAGTTATTACAGTATCATATTACCACCTATCTTGATAATCAGACCTCTGGTATTCCACCAGCTCGACATCGATCTGGCCGTCCATTAAAAACACTAGCGCAGCGGTTAAAGGGTAAAGAAGGAAGATTCCGCAGTAATCTCTCGGGGAAACGAGTGAATTTTTCAGCGCGAACCGTGATTTCTCCTGATCCTAATCTGAGTATTAATGAGATCGGTGTGCCTATTCGTATCGCTGAGGAGTTAACGGTTCCAGTGAAGGTAACTCAGCATAATATTGATTGGTGTAAACGGTTGATCACGCAGAAATATGATCCAGAAAACAAAGCTGATTATGTTGCTGGTGTGAATTATGTGATTAAGAATGCTGATGGTCTGCGTCGCCGGATTAAGGTTACTGAGCGTAATGCTGAAACGGTTGCTGAGAAACTTGAGATCGGATCAATCATTGAACGGCAGTTGATGGATGGTGATCTGACCTTGTTTAACCGGCAGCCTTCATTGCATCGGATGAGTATGATGGCTCATCGGGTGAAAGTAGTACCTTATAAAACATTTCGGTTTAATCTCTGTGTATGTCCACCATATAATGCTGATTTTGATGGTGATGAGATGAATCTACATTTGATTCAGGGTGAAGAAGCAAAGGCGGAAGCTGAAATCCTGATGAAGGTACAGGAAAATATTTTGTCTCCGCGTTTTGGTGGTGCGATTATTGGTGGTATTCATGATATTATCTCTGGGTGTTTTTTGTTAACCAATCAGGAACGAAAAGTAGCGTTAGAGGATGCGACGTATTTGTTTGGTGCCGTGGGCTATGAGGGTGATATCCCTACTCATACTGATGAAAAGGGTAATAAGTATGTGCTGGGAACTGAGATTTTTAGCACGCTTCTTCCTAAGGATATGACCATGAGATACAAGGCTAAGACGTACGAAAACCTTGATGAGGAAAAAGCATTTGTGATCATTAAAAAAGGGAAATTGTTGCAGGGTACCATTGATGAGAATAGTATTGGTGCGTTCAAAGGCCGTATTCTTGATCGGATCATCCGGGATCATGGTATGGATGCGGGCCGTGAGTTCATTGATAATGTGACCCGGTTAGGTATCGCGGTTGCTACCTTGTTTGGGTTTACCACGAGTATTGATGATGAGGATATCCCGCAGGAAGCGAAAAGAAAGATCGCTGAAGGTCTGCAGGAGGCCATGGATGATATTAAAAAACTAGTGAAGGCCTTTGAGAAAGGTGAACTAGAGTCACTTCCTGGTCGGAGTATTGAGGAGACCCTTGAAATGGAGATCATGCGGGTGACGGGTAAGGCTCGTGATATGGCTGGTGAGATCGCTGGTGAACATCTGGGTCTTGAGAACAGTGCGGTGATCATGGCGAAATCTGGTGCTCGTGGGAGTATGCTGAATCTTTCGCAGATGTCTGGTTGTGTCGGTCAGCAGGCAGTACGTGGTGAACGGATCCATCGAGGGTATCAGTATCGAACCCTCCCTCATTTCAAAAAAGGGGATCTGGGAGCAAGTGCAAAGGGTTTTGTGGCTAATAGTTATAAAAGTGGGTTGAATCCTACGGAGTATTTCTTTCATTCTATGGGTGGTCGTGAGGGACTGGTGGATACCGCAGTGCGTACGTCACGGTCTGGGTATATGCAACGGCGGTTGATCAATGCCCTTGAGGATGTGAAAGTGGAAGATGATGGAACCGTGCGTCAGGCTGGTGGTCAGATCATTCAGTTTATTTATGGTGAGGATGGTATTGATCCAGCGAAGAGTTTGAATGGGCGTTCTGTTGATGTTGATCGGGTGATCGAGGATATCATGGAGGAGGATTGATCATGGCAGCGAAAAAGAAGAAGAAAACAACAACGACGGCAGCTGCAGCGAAGAAAAAGAAACAATCAACAAAGACAAAAGCAAAAACAAAACCGGTGAAAAAGAAAACAAATAAAAAAACCGCGACGAAAAAGACTGCAAAGGAATCATCAACGTCAAAACCAAAGAAAACAACAAAAAAGAAAACAACGAAGAAAAAAGAGACCGTTGATAAAAAAACCACCAAGAAAACAACAAAAAAGAAAACAGTGAAAAAACCAGTGAAGAAACTTTCCCCCCTTGAAAAAAAGATTTATTCATTATTAAAAGATCGCATGTTACCTCTTGAAATCATTGATGAGCTCACTGAAAAAATCGGGAAACAAAAGATACCTCAAAACAAAATCGCTGCTGTGGTGGACCAAGTCTATGAGGATTTTCAGCAGAACAGAATTGATCCTTCTGAAGCCTGTGGGATCATTGGTGCTCAAAGCATTGGTGAACCCGGAACTCAGATGTCTTTACCATATGATGAAAAAATAATTGTGAAACAGGATAATAAAATTCGCATCTGTGAAATTGGGGAATTTGTTGACCAAAAAATAAATGAACATCCAGTTAGTTCCATTCAGAATGCAGAGGTCTGTGATCTCCCGCATAATGAGGAGGTTTTTGTTCCCAGTTTAAATCAACAGGAAAAAGTAGAATGGAAAAGGATTCTTTCTTGTAGTAGGCATCAGAATCATGGAAAGATTTTGAAATTGAGGACCAGATCTGGAAGAGTTATTCGGGCTACTGATGCTCATTCTTTTGTGATTCGGGCGAATAATAAAATCGTTCCTATCTCCGGGAAAAATCTTACCATTGGGTCTCGTATCCCAGTGATAAAACGTTTAGAGGAAAACTGTGTTGGTTCATTGGATCTGGGATCGTATTTGCATATTGATGATATGAATTATGCATTTGAAAAAAATGATTTTATTTATCCGTATCCTTCGAGGAGACCACTTCCGAAAAACATGGAGTTAGATGAGGTAATGGGCTGGTTTACTGGTGCTTATCTTGCTGAAGGAAATGCAACGAAATATTATACTTCAATTTCAAATGTTGACGAGGTTTTTCTTGAAAATGTGCGGTGTTTTGCTCAAAAGTATAATCTTACTTTTAATGAGTATGATAATAATCGAGGGTTTGCATCAGGTCATGACATTCGTATTAATTCTTCTCTTTTATCATCCTTTATGAAAAAATCATGTGGAACTGGTGCAAGTAAGAAAAAAATCCCTGATTTTGCATTTAGTGCTAAACAGGAGTTTGTGTGTGGATTGTTAAAGGGTTATTTTGATGGTGATGGGAATGTGAGCGTGGGAAGGAAAAGTATTCGTGCTTCATCTTCTTCTAAGGATCTTATTGATGGTATTGCTCTCCTGTTAAATAGAGTCGGTATTTTTAGTAGCAAACATAGAAGGGGTAATGAATATTTGTTACGGATTTCATATCGGTATGCACCATTGTTTCTAGAAGAAATTGGATTAGATAATAAGAAGAAAAGAGAAAAACTAAAGGAATTGAAACGTTTTTCTGCTGTTGATCACTCATCATATGATATTATTGATATGGTTCCTGGGTTTGGATCTCTTTTATTTGATATCGCTGAACAAATTGGGTTTCCAAAACGACTTGTAAATAATTTTACGAAAAGGCAACGGATTGGGAGGAAAACTCTTGCGCGGTATATTCAGAAATTTGAAATGATAGCTAAAGAAAAAAAGATTGATATTGATGATCAACTCCAGGTGTTGAAAAGAATGATGAATGGTGATGTTGTCTGGGATGAGATCAGAGAGATATCTTATGTTGATACGGATAATAAATATGTGTATGATCTTTCTGTTGATGGTTTGGAGACATTTACCACATTTGATGGTGTGATCACTCATAACACGATGCGTACGTTTCATTATGCGGGTGTAGCTGAGATCAATGTGACATTGGGTCTTCCTCGGTTGATTGAAATCGTTGATGCTCGTAGTGCACCATCAACACCAATGATGAATATTTATCTTCAGGAGGAATATCGATCAGATCAGAAGATGGCGAAAAAGGTTGCTAATAAAATCGAGATCACTGAGTTAAATGATATCGCTGAGATTGAAACGGATTTAACTAATCTTACCATTACGATTAAACCCAATAAGGAGACCTTGGATAACAAGGGATTAACATTGAAAGAAGTGTTAAAAGCTGTAAAAAAGATCCGAAAGACCGATGCCAAAGAAAAAAAGAAGACCATTGTGATCTCTTTGGATGATCCTAGTTATAAGAACTTGTTGGATGTAAATGAGAAAATCAAGAATTTAAAGGTAAAAGGTGTGAATGGGATCAACCGAATTATCATCCGGAAGGAACCCGGTGAGGGTTATGTGATTTATAGTGAGGGAAGTAATCTGAAAAAGGTTCTTGAAATCGAAGGTGTTGATCCCTATCGAACCACTACTAATGATATTCAGGCGGTTGGTAGAGAGCTTGGTGTTGAAGCTGCTCGAAATATGATTATTCAGGAGGCTCATGCCACGCTTTCTGAGCAGGGATTAGATGTGGATACACGTCATATTATGATGGTTGCTGATGTGATGACCTCTGATGGAAAGATCAAAGCCATTGGTCGTCATGGAGTGAGTGGTGAGAAAACGTCTGTGTTATCCCGTGCCGCGTTTGAGATCACGGTGAATCATTTGTTACATGCGAGTCGTCGTGGTGAATATGATTATCTGCAGGGTGTCGCTGAAAATATTATTGTTGGACAACCTGTGAATCTTGGTACTGGTGCAGTGCAGCTTGTGATGAAACGATCAAAAATTAAAAAGAAGGAGAAAAACTAATATGGTTGATGATGAAAAAGTTTTTAAGAACATGGTGAAAAAAGGCTCGGTGGTGTTTGGTAGCCGGCAGACTCGTCTTACAGTGGATAAAAATGATGCGAAACTGGTAGTGATTGCTTCCAATTGTCCTGAGGATGATGAGATCACGACGATTGCTGAGGAAAAAAACATTCCGGTGTATCATGCTGCTGCAAATAATGTTGATCTTGGTTCTCATTGTGGAAAGGCATATGCGGTTTCAGTGTTTGCAGTGATTGATGATGGCGGCGTTAATATTTCATCATTGTTGAAGAAAAGGTAACGATTCATGTCTTCTATTTCTCTTTCTACGGATGCCATGAAACATATTCGTATGGCAACGCAGTTGATCCATGTGGATATCATGGATTGTTTGATTGCTGATGATAAGATTGTTTTTGTGGTGAAAAAAGGGCAACTGGGTGCTGCGATCGGGAAAAAAGGAAAGAATCTTCAGCTTCTGCGTGATCGATTTAAAAAAACCATTAAGTTTGTTGAAGAAACAGATGATAAAACCCAGTTTATCAATAATTTGTGTAAACCCTATAAAGTTGAGGATATCACACTTACTGGTTCTTCCTCGAATCCGGTGGCCTTGGTTCGGGTTGCTACATCTGATAAATCAAAATTGATCGGTAAAAACGGACGGAATATTGAACTGATCCGCAAGCTTGCTCAGCGGCATCATAATTTCAAGGATGTCCAAATCAAATAAGATATAAACGAGTTGAAGCGCGGGATCATTTCCCTAAACTCATTTTTTTTCTTCTGTGTTTTTCTTCCGTAATAGCTTTAAATATGAGTTGTGGATATCACTTGTGTGGGGAGTGCCTCTGAGAGTCAAAGAGCATCCGATCCTGTCATTCGATCAGCAGCAACAGCTTTCCTTCCGCTTTAATGATCAATTGATGAAAGGAATCAAAGGTGATAGTATCGCTGCAGCGTTACATGCAAATGGCGTGAAAGTGTTTTCAACCAGTTTGAAATATGATCGGCCTCGTGGTTTTTTTTGTGGTATCGGGAAATGTTCGTCTTGTTTAATGCAGGTGAATGGTGTTCCGAATGTGCGTACTTGTATTGCTCCATTAACTGAGGGAGTTGAGGTAAGATCTCAGCAACGGTTTGCCGCGTGGCCAAAAAATCAAGGGAGAGAGACTGATTCATCAGAAAAAATGATGGTTGATGTATTAATTGTTGGTGGTGGGCCAGCAGGGTTAGAAGCAGCATATCAAGCTGCTGAACTGGGTGCGAAAGTACTCATTGTTGATGAGAATCAAAAACTGGGTGGTCAGTTGGTGAAACAAACCCATAAGTTCTTTGGATCAAAAGAAGAAAAAGCAGGAACTCGTGGTATTGTTATCGCTGATATGCTTGATAATTTGCTTTCTCATGATCCAGTAAATGAAAACATATCCCTCATGCTTGATGCAACCGTGTTTGGTTTTTATGAACAACATGATGTTGAAGGGTTT
>JAWOBC010000135.1:0-2955 GCA_046498165.1 Thermoplasmatota archaeon | reverse complement strand
ATCACTTCGATCATTTTCTTCAATTCTTCCAATGTGGGTACAAGATCCTGTTTTTTGGTAACATTTTTGTTTCTGTAATTCCGAATGTTGATCATGCCTCGTCTGCCAAGGACCGCAGTGTAGAATCCCCGGATGGCTCCATCATGACTACTAATGGTTTTTGGAGCAAGACCAGTGTGTTCTAAATGATGCCGGAAATCCAAGAGGAGATCTCTGGTTTGATGCCGCTCATTTGGGTTTTCATGATGGAGTTCTTGATCTCGTTGCACAATAAGTTCACGAGGGTTTTTCCCATGCCAATTGCAGAATCGTTGTAAGGCACGAAGATACACAGGATGAGATTTAGCACTAATGTTTTTCAACCAGGTTATAACTTCTGGATACTTTTTTAGTTGTGTTTTGGAAAAAGTTTTATAACTCTTTGTTTCGTTTAATCTCTTCGGGGTTGATACCACAGTTATCAGCCTCCCGACCCCTTGAATGTTACCAGCATTCATGGGGTCATTATTCTACCAAATAGTTGAGTATAATCTTTAAATTATATTATCAATATTATAATGTTTTTTCTCCTTATAAATACGTGGTTTAGGTGGGTGAAAGTACTCTTTTAATCAAGGAGGATTACTGGTGTTTTACATGATAACATTATTTCATTTTTGTTTTAATAAAATATTTATTTTGTTACTTAAAACTCATATTAGTTTATAATTTTAGTATTTTGTTTTCCTACTTTGACCAAGAGGATTTTTTCTAATAATTCTACAAAATCAAATATATTTGCTGTTTTTTGGAATTATGTAGGAATTTTTCATGAACGGGTTTAATATATGATTACATTTTTATATATTGATAAAAAGGTTGAGATGAAAAAAATGAATAAAAAAATAGTAGCCATATTAATGGTGACGCTGATGAGTGCAACCATGTTTGCTGGAATGGCAACAGTAACAGCAGAAGAAGATGAATATTTGAAAGAAGTAAAAGATCATGTAACACCAGAACAATGGGTAGAAATTGAAGAATTGCTCAACAAAGAACCAGAATCTCGGGCGAAGGCGGATTTAATCCCTCTACCGGGTTCTTTTGATCAAGGAGACGATGAACGATTATATGTTAAAGCACATAACGATGGCGATGCATGGGCACGTCCGTTTGCCACAAATTTCTATTTAGATCCCAATGGTGGCGATCATGGTATTGGAAGAGATTGGGTCTATCTTGGATTATCCGCTGGTGCCACGAGCAGATGGCTTTCATCTAAAGATGTTATATATTCTGGAACTTACCTTTGCAAGGTTTTGGTAAACTCTGGTGAGCACGTAAGTGAATCCAATTATGATAATAATGATGCTTACGACACATTTACTTTTAGCTAAAACCTATTGAGGACTTCTTTCATAAAAAATCTTCTCTTTTTTTCTTTCTTTATTATGTTGAGGTGGCATCCTATCCTTTGTAATTGATGTGTTATTTGTAGTGGTGTGTTTCAAGAAAGTTTAGACAGAAGGCAGTTATAAGAAAAATGTGTAATTATGATAAATGTATTATATTGAATAGGAAATATTATATATTGTGAATATAATTTATATTAATTGACGTTGGAGGTTTATTAGATATGGTTGATAAAAAATTTTTACTCTGTGTTTTCATTTCCCTGATTATTTTATTTGGGTCTGTTTCTGCACATATGGTTACTGGTATCACTGTTTCAAGTAAAAATGCTGATACGGTACCATTTGTATCTGAAACGGATATTTTTGATTCCGGTCCAGGTGAAATCATCACTCCGTTAAATTTCAAAACTGCTTCGTTAGCAGTTATCGATTATGACGGTGATGGTGATTTGGATTATGTAGATGGAATTGATATATGGATACATATTGCGACAAATAATGATGGACAGTTTGAAAGGGAGACGATTCATATGTTTGATGAAGTTGACCCGGATAGTGGCCATTGGGAATCTCTTAGAGGGGGCGCTGTTGCTGTTGCGGATTTGAATAATGATGGGCAACAGGATTTCATCCTCGGAGGTGTGCAGGGGAGAGTCAGGTTGTTTATTAATAATAATAGTCAGCCGGGTGAGCCTCGGTTTGATAATAGTTCACTTGTGAAATTCGGTCAGACTGCATGGGGTATAGGCGTTGCTGATTTCAATGATGATGGATGGATGGATTTCGCGGTTTCCCATGCAACGAGTCCCTTGAACTATTCAACGATCACTCTTTTTTATAATAATGGTGATCTCACGTTCACCCAAGAGGATGTGTATCATCTAGGGGATAGGTATATTAATGATTTAGCCGTGGGTGATTTCACCGGTGATGGACATGTTGATCTGATTTACACCAGAAATGAGTATGATTTCCGTGGTGGTTGGCACATTAATGTGATAGGTAGATATTACTTATTGGAAAACAATGGCGATGATACATTTACCTCGGAAAAACTCATCGCTGAACGTGGTCGTAATCTTTCTTTTTATTTAGGTATTGGGTTCTATATGAGGGTTCAACGGCATATCCGGTCTTTTCTCCTCGGGTTAGAACGGATTAATCCTCAGCTAGCAGTAGCGGATTTTGATGGTGATGGATCCCTTGATTTTGTTGTTGGTGATAATAACGGGATGATCGAATTGTTCTTAAATGATGGACAGGGTGATTTTGTTAGTGAAGGTGTGATTCATCGATATGGTCAATACAGTTGGGGTCTTACAGCCGGTGATTTTAATGAGGATGGATATCCTGATCTTTTGGTCGGAGCACTTGAGAGATATGAGGATGAGAGCAGTGGGTATGTTTGGTTGAAATATAATCAGCTTGGTTCATCAGATACAATTACGCCGTCTGATACGGGTATGAGTGATACTTTTGATGCTGTTTCTGATTTTTTGTTTCCTTTGTCTTCTTGGTTGATTCATGGAGACCAGCGAGTTATGGATAAGGGACTGTTTCG
>JAWOBC010000079.1:0-14026 GCA_046498165.1 Thermoplasmatota archaeon | reverse complement strand
GTCGAGTTGGCATGTTAATCTTTTTTTACCATAAGAAGTCATTTGGTGTTCAATTACTCTTGCAATGGCTTCAGGAGTTGCAGGTAATAGATTTTCAGCTAAAGAGTCAATGCTGGTGCCCGATCATTAATTGATAGAGCCCGAGTTGATGCCCAAATCAATGATATCACCTATGATGAGAAAATCCAAGTAAAAACATTAGTGAAAAAGATTTGTGATTTCAAACAAACCTATACACAATATGGTGGCGTAAGACCCTTTGGAACCGCTCTTCTCGTTGCGGGATACGATGAAACCGGCCCAAGATTATTTGCAACTGATCCATCGGGAGCACTCATGGAATATAAAGCTAGCAGTGAAGGATCAGGTAGAAATGGGGCCATGAGCTATTTTGAAGAACATTACAAAGATGACCTTACCATGGAAGAAGGACTTGACTTAGGAATAAAAGCCCTTCATCAAGCAACAGAAGAAAAACTCAATCCAGAGGCCACAGAAATTGGTATGGTTGATAAAAATTTTGAGTTTCATATCCTTGATCAAGATAAAGCCAAGGATTATGTGATTAAAGCAATTGGAGGAAATTAAGATTGGTAAGCCTAGATGATGCAGTGATCGCTCGATTAAAAAAAGGCGAGGATCATTTTGAAATTCTGGTCGATCCCTATGCCGCTGCAGATTTAATCGAAGGAGAGGATATCAACATCGTTGATCATCTGGCCATTGATGCAATCTTTATTGACGCTAAAAAGGGAACCCACGCATCTGAAGAAACCTTAAAAGAACACTTTGATAGCACTGATATTAACAGCATCGCTACCTCTATCCTGAAACACGGTGACATCCAACTTACCACTGAACAACGACACAAAATGCAACAAAATAAAAAGAAACGAGTAATTGAACAAATCAGCAAAAATGCAATGGATCCACAAACAAAAACCCCTCATCCACGGCAACGAATTGAACGGGCCATGGACGAAGCAGGGGTTCATATCGATCCCTTTAAACCAGTGAGAGAACAAGTGAAAGAAACCGTGAACGCCATCCGACCGATTATTCCTCTTTCCATGGAACGAGTGAAAGTTTCTATTAAAATCCCTGCTCAATATGCAGGAAAAGCATACGGAATAGTAAGACAATTCGGTGTATTGGAACAAGAAGACTGGCAGTCAGATGGATCCTGGATTGGTATCATCCGACTTGCAGCAGGTATGCAAACGGAACTCTATGATCGGTTAAATGAAAGCACAAAGGGTAATGTTTCTACCAAAATTTTGAAATAAAAAAAGAGATTCACAGAGGACTAACTTCTTATGTCAAAAACCGCACGAAAAATAGTGATACCTGGTCAGTTACTTGGGGAATTCAAGGATAAAAAACCTGGTCGGGGGACATTTGTTGAACACAAAAAGATTTATGCAAAAATCCTTGGGATACTCAGTGATCGATCACCTTATATCAACGTCATACCTATCAAAGGAAGATATGATGCGGTGGTCGGAGATATGGTCATCGGTATCGTTGAAACCCCGATGTCTTCAAGCTGGCTTGTGGATATCAATGCTCCCTATCCAGCATTGCTCCATGTAAATGAAGTCCCCTGGAATGTTGATTTCGGGGAAACCGAAAAATATTTAAATGCTGGCGATTCCATCATGGCCAAGGTGTCTCAAGTAGATCTTGAGAAAAAACTTCAGATCACTCTCAAAGACCGTAATCTTCATAAGATACGGGGAGGCCACATCATCAATGTAGAACCATCTAAGGTTCCACGGATCATCGGAAAAAAAGGCTCTATGATAAGTCTGTTGAAGAAATACACCCGATGCCGTATGTTTGTTGGTCAAAATGGGAGAATATGGATTGAAGGAAAAGAAGAAAACATAGCAAAAATGTTAAAAGCAATTCGACTCATCGAAGAGGAATCAATTTCCTTTGGATTAACTGATAAAGTTGAACAGCTCTTAAAAAATGAAGAATAAGGAAGTGCAAAAAGAAATGAAATCAGATATGAAGCTTATTGATGATAATGGAAAACGCTTAGATGGGCGGACCGCTGAAGATATTAGAGAGGTCACCATTGAATGCGGTGTTCTCCACCGAGCAGAAGGATCCTGCTATCTTGAATGGGGAGGTAACAAGGTCGTTGCTGCAGTCTATGGACCACGAGAAGCCATCCCTCGTCATACCCAAAATCCACTTCGAGCTATCATTAATGCTCGTTATAATATGGCTGCTTTCAGTGTGGATGATCGAAAACGACCTGGTCCAGATCGAAGAAGCAGAGAAATCTCAAAAGTTATCTCAGAAGCCTTAGAAAAAGTGGTGTTAACTGATCAATTCCCCCGCGCATCAATCGATGTCAACATCGAAATCTTAGATGCAGAAGCAGGCACTCGCTGTGCAGGCCTTACTGCTGCAGGTGTTGCTTTGGCCGATGCTGGGATACCTCTTCGGGATATTCCGGTTGCCTGTGCTGCTGGAAAAATCGGTGGGGAAGAAAAAGATGGAAAAATCATTGGTGGAGAAGTAGTGGTTGATCTTGCTAAGGAAGAGGATAACTTTGGTAATGCAGATCTGCCTATTGCAATATCTCCCCGAACAAATGAGATTCTCTTACTGCAGATGGATGGACATTTAACCATGGATGAATTCGATAGAGCACTTGATATGGCTATGAAAGGATGTCATAGTGTTTCAAAAATACAAAAGGAAGCGCTTACCAACAAATATCAAGCTGATGTGGAGGTAGAATAATGACGATTTCACCATCAATTAAAGAAAATTATTTATACACTCTGGCAAAACAAGGAAAACGAACGGATGGAAGATCCTTTAATGAATACCGCGAAATTAGTATTGAACCAGGATTCATTAAAAAAGCAGAAGGCTCAGCAAAAGTAAAAATCGGAAACACCCAAGTCATTGCTGGGATAAAAATGGATGTAGGAGACCCCTATCCAGATACACCAGATTCAGGAGTGATTACCACTGCTGCAGAATTAATTCCATTAGCATCACCAGATTTTGAAGCAGGTCCTCCACGTGAGAATGCCATTGAACTGGCTCGAGTTGTTGATCGAGGGATACGAGAATCAAATGTGATTGCGTTGGAAGATTTATGTATTGAACCTGGGGAAAAAATATGGATCGTGTTTATTGATATACATATCATTGATTATGATGGTAATCTTTTTGATTGTGCATCACTCGCGGCTCTGGCAGCATTATATGATTCAACGGTTCCTGCATCTCGATTTGAGCTTGGTGATGATTATTCATTACCCATGCGTGATCCACCGATTTCTTGTACATCTGTTAAATTCAATGATGTAGTGGTTATTGATCCATCACTAGATGAAGAAGAAATCGCAGATGCACGATTAACTGTGGCAACGGATAAAGAAGGCGATATTCGAGCTATGCAAAAAGGCCTCAATGGTAGTTTTACGGTGGAAGAGATAAAAAAAGTTATTAAAGAGAGTCTTGATAACGGGAAAAAACTTCGAGAGAAATTAAATCAAAGTGTGGGTAAATAATCATGGCGAAAAGAACCAAAAAAGTAGGTCCAGCTGGCCGATATCAAGCAAGATATGGTGTTCGGGCACGATCACGAGTGCGAAATGTTGAAGTTGTTCAACGTAAAAATCATCGCTGTCCCAGCTGCGGACATCTCAAAGTGAAACGAATGGGGTCTGGTATTTGGCGATGCAGGAAATGTGGTATTAAATTTGCTGGTGGAAGCTACATCCCCAAAACCGAGGGTGGTCAGCATGTGGAAAAAATTCTCCGTAGTGAAACAACAAAATTGGATATCATGGATGAAGATGAGGATGAGGAAACATGACCGGTTATCGCTGTGGGATCTGTAAAAAAACAGTGAAATTTGATGTGAAAAATATTGGGATGCAATGTCCCTACTGTGGCAGTAAAATATTCTACAAAGAAAGACCAACAGTTGCTAAACACATCATATCAAAATAGCTGATGCATGAAAAAAACAAGGTTAGGATCTTAGTTAGCTTGAGTAATTCTCTAATGAAACATACTTCTTTTTAGATTTTCTGATGATTACTTGAATGTAATGCCTTTCGAGCACATTCAAGTTCCTGTTGGTACCATTTAAGATTTTGATAATTGTTTTCATTAACATGGGACCAAGATCTATACCATTTTCTCATACTTTCACCTCACTTCTTTTTTCACTCATTACCTGTTTTATTCAATGAATGATTCCCTCTTATTTTTCAAAAATGATTTTAGCAAGAGATGAAACAAATTCCTCACTAAATTGACATTCGTCTTTTTCATAAGAAAAAGATGTTTTTCTTCCCATAGCCATTCTCTCCTCAACTAAAAAATATTGTGGAAGAGTATTTAAATATTTTCAAAAAATCCTTTTTTAATCAATCTTTTACTTTTTTTATTTGCCCATATGCTGTTAATTACTATTTTTAGATACGTTTAATGGACATATTTTTTTCATTTAATGATGTGATCCATTCAATTCGATTCTTTCTTCTTTTTTCATTGGAAAAAATGTAAGTCTAAAGATCTGTGCAAAATGATAATTTATACCAAAAATTATTTAAAACTTACAATTATATATTATCAATTGTTAATTAGGTATGGAGACAATATCATGAGAATCGTATTATGTACGGATGATACATGTGTTCCTCCAAAATGTCCAACTGTTGATGTACACGGAGATACTGTTACCATTGGTGAAAAACAAAATGTCTGTACATTAACCAGACAACAGTTTGATATTTTAAAGGAAAAAATAAAAAATGACGAAATCTAAAGGAGTCATTCCTCTTTTATCTCTTTTTTTAATTCTTTAATGTTTCAAGAGAAATATAAAAGAATCCACTGATGAAAAAGAGAATAAGACCAGCAACGGAAAAAAAATCATTAAGCGGCTTTCCAATCGGTGTAATTTTTAGAAAGTTCAACAGTCGAAAACCACTAAAAAACACCAACCCGATTATCAACCCGGCAATAATAATCTTCTCTGGTTTGTTCATGATCTATGCCCACCAATATTAGGTAGATATTGTTTATCTTTAAAAGCATTTCTTGGAATGCTATAATAGCATGATGTTCATAGATGAGCTCCTTCTCATGAAGTCTCTTCTCTCATTGATTATAGTATTTAATCTCCCTAAATATTAAAATAATTTCGTCCTAAATTTACCTAATGTTTACCTTTTATAAACTATGATGTAGATAACATTTAAATATGTAATTTGAGATATTCCCCGTAGCATAGATTCGAAGGGGAAACAGAATACTTTTTTTCTGGTTCTGAAATAACTGTTTCCCTTTCTTCCCTCCCTCAAATTACCCATGTTGTTCAACATGAGCTTATAACATGCTTATAATAATTAGTATCATATTGACTTTTCCACTCAAATTCAATGAAATCAGCTCGTAATACACATTATTTTTCAACGAACACCTCAATAGAGCAGAGCTCATTTTCCTCTGACAAAACTCCCCTTAACCGATCGCCTGGCCGAATACTATTCACCCCCTCAGGGGTTCCAGTTAGGATCACATCACCCTTTTCCAATGTCATAATCGATGAAACAAATGAAATAATCTTTTCCACTGACCAATGAAGATTCTTAGTATTCCCCCTTTGCCGAAGTTCATCATTAACCGTCAAAGAAATCATCACATTATTTGGATTACTTATCCTTTCCTTTAACACAACCTCACTTAAGGGAGCAAAGGTATCAAATCCTTTTGCAATACCCCACGGCCACCCTCTCTTTTTTGCTTCTGCTTGAATGTCTCTAGCAGTAATATCCAATCCCACCGCATAGCCAAGCACAATGTCCAAAGCTGAATTAACCGTGATATTTTTACTCTTCTCTCCTATTACTATCCCAAGTTCTACCTCATGATGTAAACAAGTTGATCGATCGGGTATTCTTATTGCTTCACCTGAAAAAATAATGGCACTCGCTGGTTTTAAAAACAACAATGGAGATTTTGGTAAAGAAGACTTCATTTCATCAGCATGTTTTTTATAGGTTCTAGCTAAACAGATGATTTTCCCGACACCAATCTTTTTCATTACTGGTTCTTGAAACTGAAAATATCTCATCCATCTTCATCATACAATTCTCGTCATTTAAAGGTTTCAGTTTCAACAAAAACACATAACAATGTTCTTTAATCATTTGTTGATACCGTGGATGGGGAGCATATGCAATTTATCCCAAATACCTCACTGGAAAAACAGATGCTTAAAACCATAAACACTGATAAAATAGAGGATCTTTTTTCAGATATTCCATCATCAATGAGACTGGAAAAATTATCTCTTCCTGATGGAATCTCCCAAATGAAAATGGAAAAAAAACTGCAGAAAATTGCGGGTAACAATAAATCATGCAAACAACATCTATCCTTCATAGGTGGAGGAATCAAACCTCATTATGTTCCCGCGGTCGTCAAAGCAATCACCCAGCGACCTGAATTTTACACCGCGTATACTCCTTATCAATCAGAAGCTAGTCAAGGTTTTCTTCAAGCCATGTTCGAATTTCAAAGCATGATCACTGAAATTACTGGTATGGACATTGCCAACTGCTCACTCTACGATGGATCAACTGCACTAGCTGAAGCAATGCTGATGTGTTCTCGAATAAAAAGAAAAAAAAATACCTTCATTATTCCATCAAATATTTCCTGGGAAAAAAAAGCAGTGCTTCATAATTATGCAAAAGGAACCAACATCACCATCAAAGAGATTCCTTATCATCCAAAAACTGGCGGTGTGGATATTGATCAATTACAAAAAGAAATAGATGAAACCGTCTGTGGAATATATATTGAAAACCCAAATTTTTTTGGAATCCTAGAGGAAAATGTTTCAACTATTGAGCAAACAGTTCATGATGCCCAATCATTGTTTGTAGTTGGTGTTGATCCACTTTCATTAGGATTAATCAAAAAACCAGGATCATATGGTGCTGATATTGTTATAGGTGAAGGAAGAGCCCTAGGAAATACAATGGATTACGGAGGATCTGGTCTTGGATTATTTGCATGCAAAAAACCATATTTACGACAAATACCAGGTCGACTCATTGGAAAAACAAAAGATAGCAAAGGTAATAAAGCATTTTGCATGACCTTGCAAACCAGAGAACAACATATCCGCCGAGGAAGAGCCACCAGTAACATTTGCACCAATGAAGGATTATGTGCACTTGCAGCAGCAGTGTATCTCTCATGGCTTGGTGGCAATGGATTACAAGAATTAAGTAACACCAATTTTAAGCAAGGTCAACATTTCATTAAAACCATTACATCAATCGATGGATTTGAAACGGTATTCACCGGTGTTTCTTTCAATGAATGTGTCATCCATACACCTGTTCAACCCAACAAAATAAATTCTTATTTACTAAAAAAAGGAATACATGGTGGACTTATTCTTGATGATAACTATCCTGATATGAAAAATACGATGCTGTTTGGTGTCACTGAAACCCATTCAAAAGAGGATATTATGCTTCTTGCTGATACCATTAAGGAGGTTTCTCATGTTTAAAGCTGCTTTTTATGATGAACCACTCTTATGCAACCTCGAAGGAATTAAACAAAAAAAACCAACTTCTTCTCAGAAAATACCATCATCATTACAAAAAACAACATCAGTGAGTATCCCAAATCTTGATGAAACACAGATTGTTCGACATTTTCATCGTCTTGCTCATATGAACTATTGTATCGATACCGGGATTTACCCATTGGGTTCATGCACCATGAAATACAACCCAAAAATAACAGAGGATATCGCTTCATGGGATGCATTTTCCTGCCTTCATCCCTATCAAGATGAATCCACTGTTCAGGGAACGCTTCAGATTCTTTATGAATTACAAAAAATGCTCTGTGAACTCACTGGAATGCAAGCGTTCAGTTTACAACCTGCAGCAGGAGCCCATGGAGAATTTTTAGGAATGCTTTTAACAAAAGCATATCATGAATCACGAAATGACACACAACGCACAGAGGTTATTCTCCCTGATACATCACATGGAACTAATCCAGCGAGTGTGAAAACCGCTGGATATGATCTCGTAGAAATACCATCCAATGAACAAGGAACGGTAGATCTTAATGCTTTAGATACGGTTTTATCCGAAAAAACCGCCTGTTTTATGTTAACCAATCCAAACACTCTTGGTATCTTTGAATCTGAAATACTTAGCATTGCTAAAAAAGTGCATGAAGCAGGTGGTTTACTCTATTATGATGGAGCGAATATGAATGCAAACATGGGTCATGTTCGACCTGGCGATATGGGTTTTGATATTGTTCATCTTAATTTACACAAAACATTTTCTACACCACATGGCGGCGGCGGTCCAGGAAGTGGTCCCGTAGGGGTCACTACATCATTAGAGCCATTTCTCCCGCTCCCAAGGATTATAAAAAAACAAAACCGTTATTGCTTTAGCGTTGATCATCCTCAATCCATCGGAAAGATCCGTTCTTTCTATGGTAATATCTCAGTTCTCATAAAGGCATATATTTACATGCTTCTCATGGGTGGTGATGGATTGAAAAAAGCATCAGATATCGCTGTGCTCAATGCAAATTATATGAAAGAAAAACTTTGTTCTGATAGTAACTATGATCTCCCATATGCCTCCTTGCGAAAACATGAATTTGTCCTTAGCTGTGAAACCCTTCGCAAAGAGAAAGGAATTAAAGCTTTAGATATAGCAAAACGATTGATGGATCATGGTTTTCATCCACCAACTATTTATTTTCCACTTATCGTAAAAGAAGCATTGATGATAGAACCAACAGAGACAGAATCAAAAAAAGAGTTAGATGATTATATCTCTGCTTTGAAAAAAATTGCAGATGAGGACCCTGAGATTATTAAATCAGCCCCTCATCATACTGCGGTTCATCGCGTAGATGAAGTTGGTGCTACTCGAAATCCAATTCTTACTTGGAACATGGATTAATTATATTTTATCATCAGCTTTTTCATACAGGCTTAGGATGATTCCAAGTAATCCGCCTAATACAAAAACGATGGTCACTGAATAGATACCAATATCAGCCCATACTCCAAAACGAATTCCCCAATAAATATAAAACCCGATACCGGCAATAAAAAGAAGGGCTGAAAGGATGGTAAATAGATTCATGTTTTCAATATTTATTTTTATCATTTCTCATTTCACCTTTTTATTTTTTTTGATAGGAACAATGGGAGCACTGGGATTTGAACCCAGATCGGCGGGTCTCTTCTCAGGTCATCGCTCCAGTTAATCATCATAAGTTCAGATGACCCATTTGTAATCATACCATAACTGGAGCCCACAATGATGCCGTGTTACACCATGCTCCCGCATATGAAGATTACTTGCGTCGACTCTTTTTTTCCCGTTTCATTCGTTTCTTACGCCATTTCCAACGCATTTTTCCTTTCTTTTTCCAAACTCGTGAACTCCGTTTCATAGTTGGTTTTCCTCTGTAATGCGATGCCCTAAATAGATACATCTATTTAATGGTTTAGGAAAAAGAACCCTCCACTTTTTTTGATTTCACGGTGTCAGTTTTTATCCAACAATATTTACAACGTGAACAATACCATCCTTTAGCAATCCACTGTTGTTTTCCTTGTTTTGGATTTTTATGACGATACGATCGAACGAGTTTCATAGCACATTTAGGACAGTGCTGAACATTTCTATCATCCTTTATTAGCTCTCCCAGCTCATAGATGAGTGTATCTGATACTACTTGATAGATATATCCGCAGGAAGTACAAAGCCAGGCGATGGGAATCCATTTTCTCTTTTTATCAACTGTTTTGTTAATATAGAGTTTGACTGCTTTTTTCTTACATTTCGGACATTTTTTCATCATAAAAATCTACTTTTCCTTCGCTGAAAAAAGGAACTCTTTTTTATTTTAGATCAATGAGTAATAACTGGGATTGTAAGGGTAAAACAACTTCCTTTTCCAGGTTCACTTTCCACCGTAATATCCCCCTGGTGTTTTTTCATGATTTGTTTACAAATAAACAATCCTAACCCTGTTCCTTCATGTTTCCGGCTGTCCGCTGTATCTGCCTGGTAAAATTTTTGGAATATTTTTGTTAAATCTTCTTTTTTTATTCCAACACCGGTGTCCTCTACGGAAATAATAAGTCTATCCTCAATTACTTTGCCAGATAAAGAAATTGATCCTTTATCAGTGAATTTCACGGCGTTAACAATCAAGTTTCGAATAACCTGAGTTAATCGGTGTTCATCACCAAGAATTGGTGGAAGATTTTCTGGGATATCAACATGAAGTTGAAGATTTTTTTGTTCAATGGATGGTTTCAAGTCTTCAGCAATATCCTTAAGAAGTTTTTCAGAGGACATCTTTCTCATTTCAAATTTCATGGTATCGCTATCAAGCCGTGAAACATCCAAAATATCATTGACCAGAAGAAGTAATCGTTCCGCATTGCGGAGGCTGACCGTTGCCCATTTTTTTGTTTGTTGATTTGTTTCCGCATCTGAGATAATCAAATCTAAATAGCCTTTAATAGGAGTAACCGGGGATTTTAATTCATGAGCAGCAATATTCATGAACTCAGTTTTTAACTGCTCAGATTTTTTAATCTCTTGTTCCATCTGCTTCCGTTCAATAACATCATGAATGGTACAGACAAAACCAGTGAATGATTCATTTGTTTTTAATGGTGAAATACTGAGTTCAATAGGAATGATTTCATCATTATTGTCTAATAGTTCGAGTTCAACATGTTCGATTTTTTTATCTTTTTTTCTTGATTCCATGAAGATCTGTTGAAAAAGATATACTGTGTCATCTGAAAGGAAATCTCTGAAAAGCCCGGATGAGAGTTTCTCATTTGAGGGGTCTACCATTTTTTGAAATGAGGGATTAGAATAGGTGAGTTTTCCTAAGGGATCGATAGTGATAATCCCGTCAGCAGACATTTCTGCGATAGCCCGATATTTTTTTTCCAAATTGATTAATTTCTCCCATGTCTTTCTTCGGGGGGTAATATCACGGATGAACACCACATTCGCCGATTTATTATCATATTTGATTTTACATCCTAATCCTTCGATCCAAATTTTTTCCCCATTTTTTTTGATACCTTGATACGTACTTAGAAATCCACCTTTTCCAAATCGAACCAGAAGTTGGTCACGAATAACTCGTTTACGGTACTTCGGATCAATAAAATCTAATGCATTTTTATTAGCGGCTTCTTCTGTTGAATCAAAACCAAAAAGATGAGCCATTGCTGGATTTGCATACAACACATTTCCTTTAAAATCAAGAATTACAATTCCTTCAAGAAGATTCTCCACTAATTTTTTATATACTTCTGTTTCACTGTCATGATTTGAGATTGATACTGAAGATTCATTGATTTCGGCTTCATTTGTTTCTTCCCCGTTTTGTTGAATATTCTCTTCATGAGAATTAATTGGATTTTCTAGTTTACAATTATCTTGTTCTCTCATTTCTTTCACGATAGATGGTTCATCATTCATGATTATTCACATACCCAGACCAAAGCAAACCATTTGATATTTTTCTGAACGGATGATTTTTTCCTTAAACAATGTATCAACCCTCTCTTCATCCCTAGCCCATCACTAGTAATCATTCAAAAGAATAGGATTTTTACTATATTAAATCATTGATGAGATGAAAAAAAATGATTATTCCTGAAAACAACAAATCAATGTTTCATATTCTACAAGTTCACTAAAAAAACAGATAAACAAGGTTTTATACCGGAATTTCCTGGTCTAATGGGAAAATTTTAATAAACTTGGTCTCATAATTCTATAACAAGGCATTTCCATGAGAGGTTTCCTTTCAATTCTTTGTATCATTCTGATTCTTCTCCTCCCCAATCTTATTCCAGTTTCATCTGGTTTTTTCACCAAAAAACCAACTATAAAAATTGCAATTATTAGACAGGAATGGGATTTTTTTGATAAATCTTCTACTTCTGCTTTATCTACTTTGTTACATAAAATTCGTTTGAAATATGGTGCATCAACTTATGATGTACGAGTGAGAATCTATGAGTTCTGGGATAGTTGGAATGGTGGTGATGTACAAAGAGGCCTACTTCTCAGGAAAAATATTGATGTGGTGATTGCCCCTGGTGGCGTTGGAGGATGGCATACACCACTGTTATATCGACTTCAGTTGAGACGTTTTGTTCGAAAAGGAGGAGGATTCTATGGTATATGTGGAGATTCCACCTTTGGATCATTAGGAGTTGAAAAACTGAATTGGCGATATAATACCCTCATGAGTAAACTCCTTGGTTTTTCAGAACTCTCACCAATGTTAGGATTAGCAAACGTATATACCGATGCGTCCGCTCTTAGAAATATCATACAGAATCCTCGTTTTTTCACTGCCTTAAATATGGCTCAATTCATCTCAAAACTTCCACTTTCAAGAGGAAGAATTCATTTTAAGGAAAACACGATTCCCATCCAGCAGCCCTATATGGGGGGTAGTATGCGAATCATGCTTGGAAATGCTCCTCTTGTCGATGGGCCAATGGTAAATAACTTGTTTATGTCAAAAGTTCATACTATTGCTTCATTTAGACGATCTGATGAACCCTATGATAACAATATAAAATACAAAAAGGCAATTATTGCCACTACTTATCATAAAGGCCGGGTCGTTCTTTCACCGATTCATGCAGAATTTACCGTCGGTAATCTTCGTGCCCAGGACATTTATTTTCGTAATGTGCTCTGGCTTGCAGATGAATTAAACACCTAAATAAAGGAGAATGGTAAATCTCAATTACGTGTTTAACAGACTCAGCTCTTTCAAAGCTGTTGAGTTATTCTGTTCTCAAATTCCTTTAATGAGCTAACATAGAATTGTTTTTTACTCTGCTTATCACGCTGTAAATAAAAGGATGTGATACCTATTTTTCTGGGGGATTCATAATCTAAACGTTTTGAATCACCAACATGAATCAGGTCATCAGTGGAAATATTAAGCCTGGAGCAGATCATTTTATAAAAAGAAGGATTTTTTTTCACGGTGTCGGTATCTGATGTCGATGAAAAAACATATGAAAAATAAGAACTCATATTACTTTGGCTTAACTCAATAGAAATAAACTCTTTCATGGCACTTGAGCTGATAATCAATGAGTAGCTTTTAGAAAGATTTGCAACCACGGACGCTGCTTCTGGATATGCTTTAATCCTGTCTTTATATTGGTGTAATAAATCTTGGGGTTGAATTGATAGATGGAGTTTTTTTATCCAATAAGAGAGATCATACCATTCCCTTTTTGTTTTTCCAATCTCATCATATGCCTGAATTAATTGTTTTTTTGCTTTTGACAAGGCTATATTTTTTTCATTTGCGTAGGCTTTGGGTAAACCTTCTAACCAAACCAAATCACCAAAATCAGGCTTTGTAAGCGTTCCATCTAAATCAAATGAAATTATTTTTACCATGATATTTCCTTTAAACACGTCTCTCTTTTTTTGTTTTTGTGATTTGGAAGTTTTTCCCCTCTTATTATCAAAAAGATTCTTATAACTGTTCTTTATCTTATCTTTGGAAGTAGAGATATGGTAGAAGACAATATTACAATCCCCTATCAAATCAAAGCGATTAAACCAAGTGAACATAAAAAAGGATATGTTGAGGTGATGATGGAGCCAGTTGATAGAATTGAGTATCATCATGAACAAAACAATGATCAACCACCCATTCAGATTAGTGGAGTTGGTCCCAATGGGAATCCTTTTCCACCTGAGCTTCAACAACAGCTTTCTCAAATGATGAAACAAGTGATGCCACCTCTGTTTAAGGGAAATAAACAATATGATCCCAGACGCCTGGTTCATGTTGAATCAGAAATCGATTTTCTTTCCCGAAACTGGAAATACGGTGACATCATTAATGTGACCTTGAAAAAAGTAAAAAAAGCTGAGGATGTAGAACAAGA
>JAWOBC010000023.1:0-7745 GCA_046498165.1 Thermoplasmatota archaeon | reverse complement strand
CTATGACCGGTGAGATTCTCAATCGGTTGAAAATCATAGGATTGAATGGTTTGCTGCACCATCTTCCCAATCTCGTTAAGAGAAACCCCAGGTTTCATATAAGAAATTACCTTTTCTAGTGCTTCTTCAGATGCAGAAATAAGTGAAGTATACTCATCAGAGTCTACTTCAGTGGTTACCGCGGTATCAGCGATATATCCATCAATATGAGTACCAACATCTAGTTTAACCACATCACCTGTTTTAAACACATGAGTATCATCTTTCAATGGACTGAAATGAGCAGCGATTTCATTTACTGAAATATTTACGGGAAACGAAGGAGCAGCCCCTCTTTTTTCAATGATTTCTTCAACAATGGAAACAATATTTAGAAAAGAAACACCAGGTTTTATTTGTGCTACACCCTTGTCACGAGCTTCTGCTGCAATAGCACCAGCTTTCATATATTTTTCAATGATTTCATCATTCATGATGATACGACCTCAATGATTTCATCCTCGGTAATAGCTCCTTTTCTGATGATCTGTGGCGGTGATTGAGTGAGATCAACAATAGTTGATGGAGATTGCATTCGCACTCCCATATCTATATAGATCGAAATATCATCAGCATCAAGGTTATCTTTGATTTCTTCAACGGTTGCAGGTGTCTTCTGATTATGAATATTTGCACTGGTAACCGTCAACGGACCTGTTAACGATAGCAATCTCAATGCGGTTTCATCAGCGGGTATACGAACGGCAATTGATGGTTTATGCGCGGAGATAATAGAGGGAACAACATCCTTTTTTGAAAGAATCATGGTGAGTTTACCCGGTAAAAATCTACGGGCGATTTTATTTGCATCCTGATTAATCAGAGCGACTTCATGTAATGCATCAATATCTGCAACAGCAACAGGTAATGGAATTGAAAATGGACGATGTTTAATGAAGAATACCTTTCGAACAGCTTCAACATCAAAAATCTGAGCACCTAATGCATACAAGGTGTCCGTTGGATAGACAACAAGCAAACCGGCCTGAACTGCTTCTGCTGCTTGTTGTATGTTGGATAATACCATATCTTTAATCTTCTGTTTTTATGAAATCTCCAAGGGTAAGACCAGAATCATTTTTTTGAGTCAAACCTGGTTTTGGTGGTTTCACTTTTTTTACTTCCTCAAAAAGAGATATTGATAGTTCTTTTTCCAGTTTTTTTGCTACCTTATCAGATGGACGAAGTTCATCGTTTTCAATTTTAGAGATGGTAACTGTTCGTTCACCAATGTTAAATCCTAGTTTTTCCCGAGTCAATCCCTTTTGTTTTCGTGCTTTTTTTATTACTTCACCCCAATGAGGAATGATTTCCTTATCCATCTTTTCATAGACGTCTTTTCGTTGACTTCGTCTCTGCCGACGGATTAATGATTGCTGAATTTGATTTTGATTACCAAAAGAAGATTTCACTCCTTTTCCATGTTTCATACATGAGGGACAAAGCATCATTTTAACCCCATCAATCATCCCGGGTTTACATGCTTCCCCACAATCCTTTCCACATAGTTCACATTGCATCTTTTGTTCCACCCTCTGATACTTAGCAGATATTTCTTTCTTAAATTAACCCTGCCTTTTGTAAGGTCATCAGATCCTCAGTGCTGAGTTTTTCACCGTTTTTAAACCGTTCAAATATTTCATCAGCTTCCTTATGAGCAACGGTTTTTGCTGCTTTTTTCTTCTTTCTAATTTGTTGTTCACGGGTTGCTGTTAGTTCTCGTTCTAATTCATGAATACGATCAACATGATTAATGAAATCCCGGTGAACATCATCAGCTTCAATCTTAGTGTTAACAATGGTTTCTTGGATTTCATTAACTTTTTTGGTGAGATTGTCCAGTTTGCTAATGAGTTTAATCATGGTTTCATGTTCACTTTGTGCTCTAGAAGCAAGTGATTCCACGGTGTCATGTTGCTTTTCTGCTTTCTTCTTGAAGATTTTTTCCTCTTCAAGTGCTTTTTTCAACTCTGGATCTTTATTTAAAATATCTTCTTGCTTTTTAATTTTAGAATGAATACCAGAAATAATTTCGATGACCTTTTTTTCTTTTTGCGGCGACATCGGTTCGGTCATCTGTTCAGTTTCTAAACTATGTAATTGTTTACGAAGACTACCAAGGTTACTTCCGGCTGAAGAACTCCGTTTTTTTTCAATGTCACGAATCTGTTGTTTGATTTCTCGGCATTTCTCATTGAGCTTGTTTCGTTGATCCTTAGCGTGTTTCACTCGTTCATTGAGCTCATCACGTTGTTTCTTATGTTCTGATGTTTCGTTTCTGATTTGTCGTATCGTTGCATTCAAACTGTCGCGTTCATTGGCAAGTTTTTTTGAAAGCGCATGAAGCTGATCTCGTTTTTTCTTTAATTCATTCGCTTTTTTCTGCAACATGTCTTTCTCTGCTTGCATTTCCTCTGTTGATTCAGCCATGAGAAACCTCAAAATCCTTTTTTATCAGCCTAGGGTAAAATATGAAGTATTTATTAAGTATTTCGAAGGAATATGGTAGATTCAAGGATGAGACCTTCTTTAAAATCCAAAATATTATATTCCTTTTTGTATAAATATTTATTGGATATTTTTTATTGGTTTTTAATATTTATTTTTAATATATATTTTCTGGAATCGGTAAATAAAAATAAGATAAAAAAGATGTACATGGTGAGGAGTGAGTGTGATTAATACCATTGAACAATTTGGACGAAATGCTGGCATCATCTGGCAGCTTCTTTCAGAACATGGCGCATTAAAACCAAACGAGCTACAACAAAAAAGTCAACTGCGAGACTATGAAATAAACATTGGCATTGGTTGGCTTGCTCGAGAAAACAAAATCGCTGAAGAAAATAAAACATATTATCTTTCAGATACAAATCTCACTGACACTATTGGATTATCCGCTGGAGAAATATATGCTGCTTTATCCAATCAAGAAAAGATACAGATGAATCAACTACAATCAACAACTACGCTTTCAGAATCAGAGTTTTATCAAGCTATCGGTTGGCTGGCACGGGAGGATAAAATTCAGCTTCATCTACAAGAATAAAAAAATATATCACTTCATTTATAATCATACACTTAGAGTTTATAATTCACTCTTTTTTTAGGGGGCTAAATATAAATCAGTCAAGCTTATTAAACCCTCAGCAATTCCAAGAAAAAAACAGTGATGAATCATGGAACAATTTCTTAAAAAAGAACTCGATCTTTCTTTCTTTCATCAACAGGGATATCATCGAAAAAAATGCAACTCATGTGGAGCTTTTTTTTGGACTCTTGATGAAAAGTCAACACGATGCGGTGATCAGCCCTGCGTTCCCTTTCAATTCATCGGAAATCCGATGACAAATAAAAAACTCAGTCTGACAGATGTAAGAAACGAATTTCTTAGCTATTTTCAAAACCATAACCATGACACCCTTTCTTATCCAAAAACAGGGAATCGATGCCCAGTTGTGGCACGATGGCGAACTGATATATATCTAACCATTGCATCCATTGCTGATTTTCAACCACATGTCACTAGTGGTATTGTTCCACCACCAGCAAATCCCTTAGTGATCTCTCAACCATGTATCCGTTTGAATGATTTAGATGAAGTCGGCGTAAGCGGCCGCCATCTCACTACCTTTGAAATGATGGGTCATCATGCCTTTAATAAAAAAACCGATGAAATCTACTGGAAAGAACAAACCGTAGCTTATTGTGATGAATACTTCACCGGACTAGGCATCCCCAAAGAATCCATCAACTACAAGGAACAAATGTGGTATGGCGGTGGTAATGCAGGACCCTGCTTAGAAGTCCTCGCCGGAGGCTTAGAAATCGCCACACTTGTTTTTATGAACATGAAACAAGATGATCAAGGTGAATACACCATAAATGGAGAACAATACACTAAAAACCCGCTTAATATCGTGGATACCGGTTATGGTCTGGAGCGGATCGCCTGGATTTCACAGGGAACAAAAACCATATATGAAACTGTTTTTCCAGAAATGCTAACTTGGATAAAAGACCATTCGAAACAGATCACGGATACTAAAGCATTGTATTCACTTGCTGATCATACCAAAACACTTTCTTTTATGCTCGGTGATGGCATTGTTCCCTCAAATGTAAAATCAGGATATCTTGCACGGTTGCTGATTAGAAGAGCACTTCGGTTTATAGAAACACTGCATCTTGATGCCACGCTCACCGATGCCGTGTTATTTCATCTCTCTCAGTTAACAACGGATTTTCCCTCCTTAAAAGAACATATTCCACAAATCAAAGAAATGTTAACCCTTGAAACAAATCGATACAAAGAAACCCTTGCTAAAGGAGAACAACTCGTGAAACGATTAATTAATGAAAAACAAACCATCGATGAACAACAATTAATCACTCTTTATGACACCCATGGTATGCCACCGGCTATTGTGCAATCAATAGCAGAAAAAGAAAACGTATCAGTAACAATTCCTGAGAACTTTGAATCAAAAATAGCAGATCTTCATACCCATGAGGAAAAAACAACAGAGCAAAAGAACCCTCCAAAGGGTCTTCCGAAAACCATTCCACTCTATTACTCAGATCATTACTTAAAATCATTTGATGCAACCGTGCTTTGGACTCATGAAAACGCTGAGGGAACAGAAATCATTCTTAATCAAACCGGGTTTTATCCAGAAGGTGGTGGACAACCACATGATACCGGCATGATTATTACGAAACACAAAAAGAAATACCCTGTGACCAATGTATATAAAGAAAACGGAAGTATCATCCATCAGGTAAACGGACCCATTGAAGTAGGAGAACAGATCAAAGGAAAAATCAACTGGGATCGACGATACATCCTGATGAAACATCATACCGGAACCCATGTGATCAATGGTGCTCTTCGTGATATACTAGGAGATCATATCTGGCAAGCAGGATCTCAACTTCATGTCTCTGATGCTCGATTTGATTACGCTCACTATAAACCACTTACCACATCAGAACAAAGACAAGTGGAAAAACTTGCTAATGAGTTCATCAAGAAAAACATAACCGTAAACAAAAAAATCCTGGATCGAAACACAGCTGAGAAAGAATACGGTTTCCGTCTGTATCAAGGAGGTGTTCCACCTGGAAACAGTATCCGGGTTCTAGATATCCCACAGGTGGATGTGGAAGCCTGTGGAGGGACCCATTTGAATAACATTGGTGAAATCGATAAAATACGTATCCTTCGAACTGAACGCATTCAGGATGGAGTAAACCGGGTAGTGTTTGCTGCTTCACAAATGGTTGATGCATATCAAGAAGAAGAACAGGAACTGTATACCAATGTCATAGCACTTCTTTCATCACATTTCACCATCAAAAAAACTTCTGATATTGCCTCCCAACTTAATCAATCTGCAGAGATGTTCTCTGTTCCATCTGATCAACTCCCAAAAACAATACAACGTTTCCTAAAAGAAAGCAAAATCAAAAAGAAACATACTGTTAATACGCTCACTGAGGCTTGTCACATTCTTTTTAATCATTGGAAGGAAACCAAAAAACAACAGAAAACCGCATCAACCGAGGAACTACAAAAACTAAAAGACAACGCGGAAAACATACCAGGGACTGACTATCAGGTTATCATCGGGAAAACCAGTTCAGATGCCAATGTAATCGCAGGATCAATCATTGCGTTATCAGGTTATATTATTCATCTTTTTGATGGCAAAAAAATCACCAGTGCCGCATCTGATGATGTCGATATTGATCTTCGTAAACAGATTGTTCCAGCCATTGGAAACATACTTGGTGGCGGTGGTGGCGGTAGACCACGTATGGTACAAAGTGGTGGACCAAACATCGATAAGATAGATAAGGCACTTGAAAAAGCAAAGGAATTAACCATTGAAACACTGAAAAACTAATCGATGCTTCATCTAAATCAGACTCATATATGAAGAAATAATAAAAATGGAAAAAATGAAATTTAGTTACAAATTAATGGTCAAATGAGCAGTGGTAATAATAATCATGGTGGCAATGCTCATTGCAATAACGAACCACGGAGGTATCTTCAATGCAGTTTTTTCTTCTGCATCATAATAACGAATAAGACCTGCGGAGGAATGAAATCCTTCACCTTTGTTTTTCTTTGCCATAATATACAACCTATTTGTTAACCTATAAGCTCACATCATTTTTTACTATTTTAGTTTTTCTGCACAAATCCTCTTTTACACCGTCTTTTTTTAACATATAATTTTTGCTTTGATGGGGAGCAAACATCTAAATAGACTTTTTTCATACATACCAATGGGTGTGATTATCGATGAAAGAGATAGATGCACTGATAAAAAAAGCTCTGAAATATAAAGAGAGTGGTCTTACTGATCATGAAATCGCTGAGGATCTTAATGTATCAAAAGAAACAGCTATATGGCTTCTCAACAAAGGAAAAAAGAAAAAACCAGAAGGAGATCTGAAAGTTGGTTGGCGATCCCTTGGAGTTTATCCATCACGGATGAGCTTTATCTCTGATGCTATTTGTGATGTATTACTTGAAGAAATCGAAGAAAAAGAACTTGAGGTTGACACCATTCTAGGAATCGCCATCAATGGTATCCCCTATGCTACCTTTGTGGCCGAAAAACTTGGGTTAGAATTATCTGTCTATAGACCTCATGATGAAAAATCAGGATCATTTTCTTCAAACTATGCCGATATCAAAGGGAAAAAAATTATTATTGTTGATGATGTCGTCGGTACTGGTGATACCTTTAGAAGTGCTATATCTGCAGTGAAAAAAGAAAAAGGTGACCCAGCACTTTGTGTTGCCATTCTTAATAAGAAAAAACGCAATGATATTGATGGTGTCCCATTAAGAGCACTTATCAGAGCTCGGGTCATCTAAATAGTTATTCCTTCTTTCTTTTTTTTCTATCATGTATTTTTTATAGCTGTTCTTTATAGGTGCTACTTATGCATTGGGCTGAAGTGATTGCAGACGAATTAAAAAAAACTAATAAAAAACAAGTGTTAGCCACCGGTATTACTCCATCTGGACCAATTCATATTGGAAACATGAGAGAAGTGTTGACCACTGATGCAGTGTATCGATCATTAATTGCAAAAGATGTAGATGCATCATTTATCTATATCGCAGATGATTTCGATCATCTCAGAAAAATCTATCCTTATCTACCAAAGACCTATGAACAATACGTGGGTCAACCCATCTCAGAAATACCCTGTCCCTGTGGAAAACATGAAAGTTATGCAGATCATTATCTTTTTGCTTTTCTTGATTCCCTTGAAGAAATTGGCATAAAACCACGAGTGTATCGTGCTAGTAACATGTATGAACAAGGGATGTATGAAGAAGCCATCAAAACCGCATTGGATGAAACACCACGAATCAGAAAGATCATTGAAACCATTTCTAAACGAACCCTCCCCAAACACTGGTTACCTTTTAATGTCCGTTGTGAACAATGTAATCGGATCAGCAAAACAACACCCCTGCTCTATGAATATCCATTTATAGAATACACTTGCCAGTGTGGTTTTGAGGGAAAAGCTGACATCCGGAAAGGAAGCGTAGGAAAACTTCCCTGGCGGGTTGACTGGCCAGCTCGATGGAAAATCCTCAATGTTACCTTTGAACCATTTGGAAAAGACCTAGGAACCACTGGTGGAGCAAGAGAAACCGGTGAACACATTGT
>JAWOBC010000069.1:0-8129 GCA_046498165.1 Thermoplasmatota archaeon | reverse complement strand
GAAAAAATTTGTTGGTGTGCAAAAAATCGCGATCTAAGATGTCATCATTACCTGTTTTATCTGGAAGAGAACTCATTGTCATTTTACAACGCTTACTTTTCATAGTGAAAAAGTAATTAAATCCATTAAAAGAAAAGAAGACATCTATCATGGGCCATATGTAGAAAATGCTGCAGATCTCGTATTGTTACCAAATAGTGGTTTTAGTCTGCGTGGAGGGATCAATGAAAAACCAGTTTTTGAACATGATGATATCATCAAAGGAATGTATACCCAGGATGATGCATTTTTGTATGTGAAACATAAGGAAAACAAGGAATGTGTTCCTGATGATCCAACGGTAGAGGATGTGTTAGGGATAATGAATGCTCTTCAACAAAAACATATGATTACCTGTTAATAAATAAAAAAATGATAGTTGTCGATAGAAGTATTTGTTGTAAGGAGGTTGTTATCTTGGTGGCAATCCAAGAAAACGATAGATTTCTTGTTTCTTCTGTGGATTTAATGAGACATGCCATTCACCTGTTTTTTTGGCTTTTATGAGAAATCCTTTTTTGTAGAGCTCTTTTATTGCGTTTTTGACTATTTTTGTTCCTCGGAGGTGTGATGGGAGGCCTTTGAGGAGATTTGTTTCTTCGGTATGTGAATGTCCCCATTTCGGTGGTTTCATGGCCATCAGTTTTCGAAGGATTTTTGCTTGAATTGCTCGTTTTTCCATGTCTTTTTCTAGTAATAAGAGCAATGTTTAAAAGCATTTATTTGTTATTATGGTATATTAACATACCAAAACAGAAGGTTTATATATGCTTAATTATATAAGTAGTGGTAATGAATGAAACCACTATTTTTCGTGAAGCACTTGGTGATTCCTCTGTTATTCGCGTCCTTGATTTTTTAATTGAGGGACGAGGTTTGGATTATTCATTAACTGATATCAGTGAAAATGCTCATGTGAGCTGGACGACACTTCACCGGATCTGGGATCAGTTAGTCCGATTAGAGTTTGTGGTTCACACCAGAAAAATTGGAAGAGCAAAACTGTATAAGTTAAATGAAAAAAACAGAGCGGTGAAACAGTTGATCCGGTTATATGATGCTCTTTTGGTGCAGCAGAGTGAACGATTTCTTTCAAATCAAGTTCAGGTTACCTCGCAGTAACACAATGTTTTTTTCTTTTAAGGAGCCATTTCAATACAGAGAATAGTTGAATGTTATGCTCCTAGGCAATATGTCGTGGTTTTGATATTTGCTTTGTTTGTATTGGACTATCTTTTATTCTTCCCGCATGTGATGCTGCTTCAAGAACAAAAAACCACCCTTTACTCCGCAATGCTAACTTTTCATCCACCTCGCTAGCAAACTCTGCAAAACTCATCAGTTCTCCCAGCTTTTTTTTGCAGAACGTGTCAGGTGGTCTTCCTCATGGCAGCCAACACCGCTCGTAGAAAACCTGCCAGGTAACAAGACTCATACGCTGAAATCACCCGCCATTGTAGCCTATGAGCTGATCATTTTCATAGCAGTTGCTTTTTTTCTAAGTATTGCCTTAGCAGGATAACGGCATTGTTGATAGGACCGTTTTCGTTTTTTTTTGGTTTTATCGGTAAGTAAAACTTGTAGAGAAAAATTTATTTATACTATGGTATACATAAGTATACTATGGTATTATGAATGCGACAACAATTAAGATCCATACTGATACGAAAGCAGAAATTGATCAATTCAGAGAATACAAAAATGAAAGCTATGATGAGGTCTTAAAAAAAATAATCTATATCGTAAAAAAAATAAAAAAGGAACCTGAATTAAGTAAAGAGACCCTAAAAGCGATCGAAGCTGCAAGAAAAAGAATGAAACAAGGACAGTTTATCACAGAGGAAGAGGCAAGGAATAGACTGGGACTTTAAACCATCATGTACACCGTTGTCTTTGATGATAAAGCAATCGATTTTTTAGAAAAGCTAGAAAAGAAGGATCAGAAGAGAATCTTTAATAAAATAATATCAACCAAAGAAAATCCATTTCATTTCTTTGAAAAGTTAACGAAAAGAGATCTGTATAAACTAAGGGTGGGAGAGTATCGAGTCATAGCTGATATTAGTAAAAATGAGATTAAAATAATGATATTAGTAATCGGTCATAGAAAAAATATTTATGATATGATTTAAGACACAAAAAAAAACCCGATTACTCTAGACAACAAGATCATTTAAAGCAATTAACTATCTTATTCACACAAAACTCATCAGTTCTCCCCTCTTTTTTTGCAGAACGTGTCAGTTGAAAATAACACTATTTACCAAATATGTTGATGCTTAATAATGAAAAAGAGATTACCTTATTTGCATAGGTCAATGCTTTCTTTTTATTTAATACAACTATAGATGATATCAAATGATCCTAATTTCTATTGATGCTCTGTTGCCGGAAGTCTATCCTCAATTCTACAAAACTATTTAAATAGCAACGCATCATAGTAGTACTGGTAATGGAACAATGGAAGATCTTGAAATAAAGCTACCAGAAAATTTAAAAAATGAAAAAACACGTCTGCAAAAACAAATCGTGGAACTCATTGTTTTTGAGGAAAAACGTAAAAAACTGTTAAAATTTATTGATGAGATCATGAAGGATGCGGAAAATCTTGATGATGAGGAACTGGTAGAACTGGGAAGAAAGATCAAAAAAGATAGATTTAATAAACTCAATAGTTAGGTTTTTTTGATGAAACTTGTGGTTGATACAAATATTCTTTTTTCCTTTTTTAATGCTAAATCAACAGCCAGGGATATTTCAACAAGATATCATATGTTGTTATATTCACCAGTATTTTCATTAAAAGAACTGGATAAATATAAAGATGTGATAATGAAACGTTTTTCTCTTACAGAGATGCAATATGTTTTAATGATGAAATTTTTACAAACTGTGATTAATTTTGTTGAAGAAAAAGAATATGAATCCTTTCTCCCGAAAGCAAAAAGAGTTTCACCAGATCCAGATGATATAGATTTTTTTGCGCTATCCTTTTCATTAAACTGTCAACTTTGGTCCAATGATTCTCTGCTTAAAAATCAATCTTTAATAGATGTTTTATCTACAAAAGATTTGGTTGAAAAATTTGATTTATAACTATAAGGTTTCATCATTTTCTCCGTCAACGGATAACTGAATATGTGTTGATGAACCTAAAAAGGTCTTAGTGCTCTCATCGGTTTGAAATTATCCAGAAACCAAAAGAAAACAGCAGTGCAACATTTACGATTCAATCCACTATATTTTATATATCAACATCGGCAGATTTAACAGGAGAAAAAATTTTTATTTCAGCACTATTGCTACCACTCACAGTCACTTCCTTAAAAAAACCCCATGGAACGGGGCAGTTATCATCCATCATTTTATTAAACGCGTTGGTTTGAATTTGCAGCACGTGTCAGGTAAATTGCGCGCGAAACGTGTCAGGTGGTCACAATCCAAACAACTATCCATTGCGTGCAGAGAATGGTAGGTAAGCATCCTTCATCGGATTTGGGATCATTTATTCTGATGAGAGTTTGTTGTTCATACCAAAAATTTTAAATTGTTATAAAACATTATAATTTATAATAAAATATAATTGGTGATAATATGGTTCAGGCAATTATTAAATTAAGGGAAAGAGAGAATAGGATTTTAAACATCATAAAGGGAAAATTTGGTCTGAAAAACAAATCCGAGGCCATTAGTTTTGTAATACAACAGTATGAACAAGAATTTTTAGAACCAGAACTCAAGCCCGAATTTATAGAAAAGATGAAAAAACACAAGAAAGAATCAACCGTAAAAGTGAACGATTTTAAAAAACATTTTGGTTTAGAATAAAATGTATCATCTTGAAATCAGAAAATCAGTAGAAAAGATTTTCTTTAAACTTGCAAAAAAAGATCCGGAACAATTAGATGCGATCTCAAAAAAAATTGAGGAAATACAATTAAATCCGCATCATTATAAAAAACCTTCGAAAACCACTTCATCATCTGCGAAGAGTTCACATTGATAAAAGTTTTGTGTTGGCCTTTTCCATAAAGGAATCGGAAAAACTTGTCATCATCGAAGAATATGATCATCACGATAAGATATATAAATGAATGAAACGGGTTCGTTCGGTCCAGTGCCAAAACTCATCAGTTCGCCCTTCTTTTTTTGCAGAACCTGTCAGGTGATTCACCTGCGAAACATGTCAGTTTGCTATTATTCCAACTACCTTCCTTCTGTCTGCAAGATTGTGATAAGAACGGATATTATTTTTTTATGTATCATAACAACACTATCTGTTCATAATACAAAATAAATTCCATTTTTTGGAACATTATGTGATTTTTCTACAAAAATTATTTATGTAAGTAATCCTATTAAGATTCCATTATAAGGAACGTTAAGCGTTATTACTACAGTGGATGGTTATGAACAAAACAGAACAAATACATAAAAATATACTCCAAGAAAACGTCGTCAATAAAAAAGATTTAAAGATTATTGCAAAAAAGGTTCTTGGAAAAAAAGACTCTTCCTATCTTCAAAGAAAATATCTTTACCGATTACAAAAGGATCATAAGATTAAAAAGATCAAAAAAGGACTATACTATGGAATCCCACTTGAAAAAGAAAGTGAGAAATTCGAAGTAGACCGCTATATTCTTGCAAATAAGATCAGGCAAGGATATGCCCTTGGCTATCACTCCGCCTTAGAACTTTTTGGTGCTGCCTATTCAGCCACAAATACCATTTACATATTAATTCAAAAAAAGAAAAGATTCAATCCGTTTCAATTCCAAAACGTCGTGTATCAGCCAGTCATTAACAAACTTTCCACTACTCATCTTAAAAAAATATCCTATAAAAATAAGCAAATTATCATTACCGATCCGGCAAGGACTTTTATCGAATGTCTTAACCGATTGGATCTTTGTGGCGGCTGGGAGGAATGCCTTAAAAGTCTAGCAAATCTAAAAAGCGTTACTATACCAGATTTAAAAGATGTGCTAACGCTTTATGACAATAAGACATTAACATTAAAAACAGGCTATGTCCTTGAATTACTTTCAAAAGTATCACCATATTATGATCATATAAAAACAAAAGGCTTACAAACATTCAAATCATCAGAATCATGGATTCCAGTTTATATTGATCGGGATGTACCAAGTAAATTAAATAAGAAATGGGGACTGTTCATTCCAAAAGGAACCGATGATTTACTCAGAGGTATCTAACAATGATATTGAATGGATATTCAGCTAACACCATCGAGAAAATGAAACGATTATGCGATATCCTTTCAGGAATACAACACACAACTTTTCTTTCCAAACGACTTTCACTCTATGGGGGTACTGCATTAAATTTTATTTATCTTGACCTGCCACGGCTGTCAGAGGATCTTGATTTTAACTATAGACAAATTGACAGTAGTGACTGGGGAGAGACCCGAGAAAAAATCGATAAAACAATCAAATGGATTCTATCCTCGCTAGGCTATCAACCCTCAGAAATCAAAATCAACGCTCTTTACAACCTATGTAGATTTCATATACGCTATAAAACATCAATGGGAACAAATGATGATATTAAAATCGAAATAGGATACATGCGAAGAATCCCAGATTTAAAAAATGATAGAATGAAATCATTTTCTCATCTGACTACAAAGGAAAAAATAACAGTAATGACACCAAAAAAAGAAGAGCTTTTTGCAAATAAATTTGCAACCATGATCTCACGGTCAAAGACATATCTTAATTTGCGAGATATCTTCGATGTTTACTCAATATCAAAAAAAGACATTGATAAAAAATTATTCGTTGAACTCATCACAATAGAAACCATGCTTATGAATATGCCATTTGATATGCTTTTTAAAACAAAAAAACGTTTAAAACAGCTTAAGACCACTGGAAGTATTACACATCTGATAAACAAACAAATTGATTTTAAAACGATGAGAAAACAGGTAACTCATTTTACTTGCGACATTATAGAAAATCTTTCAAAATATAATTATAATAGCATAATTGATAGATTCTATAAGACTGGAAATGTAGATATTACGTCATTTCACTATAAAGATTCATTCAATGCTCAAATTAGAAAACATCCGCAATTCAAATGGCTAAAAAAGCAACATGTTAAAAACCAATAATTCAACAAATCTAGCATTTGGGAATCCGTAGTTTTTCGTTTTTTTAAAATTATACTTTTATTTCCTATTTTTAAAAGCAATGAAAAAATAATCACTCTCAAATCATCTGCGAAACGTGTCAGGTGGTCTTCCTCTCAGCAGCCTTCATTTGCCATTGAAACCAGTCAAGCGAAGTGGATAAGCAAAGCAAAAAAATCAATGGAGGAACATGGCATTTTTCATCTGTTATTTCATCAAATTCACCAGGTAGATTCAGACAGTTATTTCGTCATATTACAACAAAATGTTTATAAACAACATGTTGTATATTTATAATATAGTGTAAAAATACGGAGTTAATAGTATGCCTACGGTAACCATTTCAATTCCAAATAATCTTAAAGATGAAATGAAGAAGCACCCGGAGATAAACTGGTCGGAACTCATTAAACAACGGTTAAAAAAGCGAGCAAACGCACTGTATGAATTTGAGCAAAAACGAAAACAAATGAGGACGTAATCATGGTAAGTGTTACCTTACGAGTTACCGATGAATTCAAAAAAATGCTTGATAGTCTTCCCTGGGTTAATTGGTCAGAGATCGCTCGAGAGGAAGTCTATCAGAAACTGGCTGAGGAAAAAAAACTAAACAGGTTAAAAAAACTCATCGCCCAGTCAACATTTACTGAAAAGGATGCTGATGAACTCGCAAAAAAAGTAAAAAAACCAAAGAGCATTAATCTGTCAAAGGAATTCAACAGATTTATCAAAAAAAATAGAAAGATACTCAAAGAACTCTCTGACTAATTTTTTTATCTAATATTATGTTTAATCCACTGAGTAATCTCTGAAATGTTGTCTTTTGGGGATAGAGTAGCCCAGGTATTTATCTTTTCTACATGTTTTTTAGTCGTTCTACAAGATCATATAAAAATGCCATAATATTTATATACTACGTATAACAATTATATATCGATAATATGGCGACAACAATCCAAATTAAAGAAGATACAAGGGAAAAACTAAAGCGTTTTGGATACAAGGGTGAATCCTATGACAACATCATAGACAGATTAATAAGTTATTTTGAAGAATTAAATGTTGAAAATCTAATCGAGAAAAGATACAAAAAACTTCTGGAAGAAAAAGAACAGTATGTCTCCCTGGATGAGATCTAAATGGATATACTGATTCACCCACGTGTTAAAAAATATATAAATGAAAGTGGTGAAAAAGAAAGACTTATAAAAAACCTTAAAAAATTAGCTGAAGATCCATATCGTTCCAGGTCAGAAGTTGATATCAAGAAATTAAAAGGAAAGAAACATGATCTGTATCGATTGAGAGTAAGCGATCATAGATTTGAATATTTTATAGATGAAGAAAAAGTTTGGATTGATAATGCATTTAAAAGAGGAAGTGGTTATAGATGAGAACCCTTCTGGGATAATTCATAGAAAAACTTTTTTTAATAAAGTTTTATAAACCTAAACCTCCAAACATAATTTGCAATCTTCTTCAGATATTTTGCGTATAAAATTTATCATTCATCTAACAAACTCTGCATGCATAACTCGTATTTTTTGGTATCCTAACTGTTAATTTATAAAATTATCTATTTTTAGATAACAGTATCTATTTTTGAGGGTTGTATAAAAAATCTATCATTTACCTGACGAATTCTGCGTGCAAAACTCATCAGATATCATTGCAGCTCAACAGAATTAATAATTCTTTTTTTCATGTGTTTCATCTTTTAAGATAAAAGATATTTTTTTTACCTACTTTGTTTGTGCAAAACTCATCAGTTTCCCCCTCCTTTTTTTGGGAAACGTGTCAGGGGAAGAGGAGAATCTGAGTAAAAAAATCAATGTTTGGCAAGTTCACTAAATGTTTTTCTGTGCCCATTAGCGATTTTTATTATTTCTCGAAATTCATCATCAGCAATCTTTTTCTTTGTTTTTTC
>JAWOBC010000122.1:0-5710 GCA_046498165.1 Thermoplasmatota archaeon | reverse complement strand
CTTTTCCAGTGCCACCATAAATGATGAGTTCTTCAGGAAGTTCTGCATTTTCTAAATTGTTTTCAAGCATTCTTAGCAGTGCTTCTTGTCTCCATCCTTTGCATCGTAATCTGTTTCCCCTGGTTGCTTTGATATTTCTCCCCATAAAAATCGTGGATAGATAATTCAGACCGTTTACTTAAACCTTTTTTTAAAAAAAATTATGATTATTACGAGAAAGGAAGGATGGCTGGCCTCACTAGGAGGGGATGGGATGCACTCTAACAAAAAACTACCAGCCCGATTCCTTCCAGCATCCAAATACTATTATGGTGTATTTATGCTTTTCGCTGTGGATGACGACAGGATTACTTTAAAGAGAGATACTTACGACGTTATTTCCTCGTAAAATAATGGTTCCAAGTCGACGTTTGTTATCATTTGCTGTTTCTTCAACATCATTAAGAACCATGTTCATATACTCATCATATCCTGAAAGTTTTCCCTCGATCAGACGCCCGTCTTTAAGAAGTAAGGTAAGTTGTTGGTTGACTGATTTTTCTAATACATCTAATGGTAATGCCATGGGGATGGTGAAACGAATAAACCTTTTTAAATCATTCCCCATAGGAAGAAGATAGAGCGATGGTCTAATTATACATTTATCGCTAAAAACATTGATTTTTTGCCTAAAAAATGATATTTAGCCGAAGGTTTTATAAGGGAGGGGTTCACATAGTTAATAGTGGCAATCATCTGTTTTGGTGTGTTCTTTGTAAAATTAAAAAGTTTACATCACTTTTTCTGGGGTGGTAAACACCAGAAGTATGTGATTGTTAATGATTGTGAAATGTGAAACAATGGTTAATAAAAGAAAAAGGAATCGAATAGTTGTTGAATTATTCGATGAAAAAACTGGTGAAAAAGTAAGAAAAATACGATTCACTAAACCCGGCGAATTCGATTACTTTTTACAAAGCTTTAAAAAAATGAGATATCCTGGGTATGGTTGGAGATATAGTAATAAAAACAAAACAAGAAAGAAAAAAGTTTCTTGCTAACATTCACCACTTAATTTTTTTATTTTTTATAACATCTGGTCTAGTTTTTAAACCATCTTTTAACATTATGTTTTCATCATTTGCATTCACAGCATTTGTTAAAAAATGATAACAATTAAAAGGGGGAGGTCGATTATAGATGTGCTCTGATTTGGGGAGGAGTGATATATGACGGATGGAAAAATCGTTCATGTGGTAGGAACAGGAACCATTGGAGAACCTTTGATAGGGTTGTTATGTGACGCGAAAGATGATCTTGGCATCGATGAAGTAACTTTTTATAAGCATACGGCAAAAGTGGTGGATCGACCTAAGATTAAAGGGTTGATTAATCGTGGGGCAAATCTTGCTGTTGCTGAAGATAAAATAAAAGAGTTTCAAGAATTAGGAACAGAACCTACTTATCAAGCTGAGGAAGCAATTAAACGAGCTTCAGTGGTTATCGATTGCACTCCGAAAGGAACTGGTCTCTTCAATAAAGAAAAATATTACAATAAATACAAAAAAAGGGTGAAAGGTTTTCTTGCACAGGGTTCAGAATTTGGCTTTGGAAAAATGTATGCTGTGGGCATCAATGATGAGGCCATTAAAAAAGATGATAAATTCATTCATATCGTCAGTTGCAACACCCATAACATCGCAGTGTTGATTCGAACCTTAGCCACCATGAATAACACGAATCATCTGAAAGAAGGAAAATTTCTTTGTATCAGGCGAGCAAATGATATCAGTCAGGTAAAAAGTTTCATTCCATCTCCCGAAGTTGGAACACATAAAGATCCTAAGATGGGAACCCATCATGCAAAAGATGTATATCATTTGTATAAAACTCTGGGCATGGAATTAAATGTGTTTTCCAGTGCATTGAAATTAAACACGCAGTATATGCATAGCATTTGGTATGATATCAAAATTGATAAAAAAATCACCCGGGATCAAGTCATTGATAAATTTGTGAAAAACCCTCGGGTTGCAGTTACTCAGAAGAATGCTTCTAATCTTGTATTCTCGTATGGTAGAGATCATGGGCATTATGGCAGAATCCTCAATCAAACCGTTGCGGTGTTACCATCCGTTCATGTTATTAATAACAATGAAATCATTGGTTTTTGTTTCACTCCTCAGGATGGGAATTCTATTCTCAGTAGTATTACTGCAACGGAACGATTCCTCTATCCAGACACATATAAAGATAAACTGAAATGCCTTGGTGCATTTCTCCTTCAAGAAGTCTAATCTTCATAACTGCAAATGAAGATTCATTCTTTTTTTTCTTTTTTAACATCAAAGATTATTAACACTCTTAATATGTACTATGTTCACTATGGAAAAGAAGTATAAGATAATTCGAGATTCCATTCATGGGAACATCAGATTTGATGATATTTTTCTCTCCTTATTAGATGCTTCAGAGTTACAACGATTATATAATGTGAAACAACTGGGTCTAGCTCATTTGGTTTTTCCTGGGGCTCATCACACCCGTTTAGAGCATTCATTTGGTGCATTTTATATTGCATCTGAAATAGCTGATCTTCTTCCCCTCGATGAGGATGAACAAAAAGTAGTTCGATGTGCTGCCTTACTTCATGACATTGGTCATGGACCATTTTCTCATACCTTGGAATCAATTTTAAGGGAATCAATGAATGTTGATCATGTTGATTTAACAGAACAACTCATCAAAGGTGAATACACTATTTTTCATGAGGATGAAGAATCATTTGTTTTCCCTGAAAAGACGGTTCCAGCCATTTTAGAAAAAAACGGGATTGATACATATCTTGTTGCAAATATCATAAAAGGACATGTTACTGATCATCCCTATCTTGGTCAAATATTGAACAGTGTGATTGATGTTGATCAACTTGATTATTTATTAAGAGATGCTTATTACACTGGTGTGTCCTATGGTATGGTTGATCTTCAACGATTTCTGCAAACCTTACTTATCAATGGGAACACGCTTGCCATGAATCGAAAAGGCGTAGGTGTGGTGGAAAACATTTTGATGGCTCGAACATTAATGTATTCATCAGTGTATTTTCATAAAACAGTGAGGATTGCTGAGCTTATGCTTTCAAAGGCTATAGAAAAAACTGATCATTTGCATCCCTTTGATTTTTTTAAGATGACCGATGCAGAACTGGTGAATTGGTTGAAAGATCAGGGTTCTTTTCAGCATCAAATGGTCACTCGATTAAAATATCGGCAGCTTTTTAAACAAGCCTATAAGCTGTCACCAAATATGATTACTGATGATCAGAAAACTCAGGTTAAAAAATTAGAAAATATCTCTTTTCGTCAATCTCAGGAGAACATGCTTGAGGAAACCCTTCATATTCCAGAGGGACATATTATTATTGATGTACCTTCTCAGGATATTCATCAAGCAGAACCACGCATCTTAGAAACAGATTTCCCTATCATTGATGATGATGAAACCAAGCTTCTTCATGAGTATACACCAGTGGCAGATGCTATACGGATGCGTTCGGTTCCTGAATGGGATCTTATGATTGCCACCGATGCATCATATCGATGTAAAGTAGCTGAACAAGCTGAACAGCTCTTGTTTCAGTAAAAAAAGAAATGATTTTTTTAGGATGGTGTTTTTTATAGTATTGGTTTATTTCATATCTGCCCAAGTGAATCACTTGTGGGGTGTGATCAGTAGAAATGTCAGAAAAAACATGGGTTGCAATTGAAGAGATATTACAAGGAAAACATACGGATGAAAAGGTTGCTGTTCGTGGTTGGATTTATCGAACTCGTAGTAGTGGAAATATTGCTTTTATTGTGCTTCGTGATGCAACGGCTACTATTCAGACAACGGTGAAACGTGGTAATCTTTCAGATGAGGAATTTGAAGATGCTAAGAAAGCACTAATTGAATCATCAGTGAAGGTGATGGGTAAAGTGGTTGCTGACAAACGAGCTCCCAATGGTTTTGAACTGCGAGTGCAATCCTTTCAGGTGGTTCAGTTTGCTGAACCATATCCGATCACAGAGGATCAAAGCCAAGAGTTTCTCATGGATCAACGTCATCTCTGGATTCGATCACAAAAAATCAATGCCGTGCTTAAAATTCGTTCCACCGTGGTCGGCGCCATTCATGAATTCTTTAGAAAAAATGGGTATGTTGAATTTGATGCCCCAGTGCTTCAACCCAATCAGTGTGAAGGTGGATCGACGCTTTTTGAAGTAAAATATTACGATAAGAAAACATTTCTTTCTCAATCCTGGCAGTTGTATGCTGAAGCAGCCGTGTTTTCTTTAGAAAAAGTGTATAATATGGGTCCAACGTTTCGGGCTGAGAAATCAAAGACTTCTCGGCATCTCTCCGAGTTTTGGATGGCAGAAATGGAAGCTGCTTGGGTTGAACTAGATGAATTGACCCGTATTGCAAAGGATGAAGTACGATTTATTCTACAGCAGGTAGTTGAAAAAAACAGTCGTGAATTAGAAGTTCTTGATCAGGATGTGGAACAGTTAAAAAAGATTGCAGAAAAATCATTTCCTTCTATTACCTATGATGAAGCTCTTCTTATTTTGAAAGAAAAAGAAGATATGGATGTGGAATGGGGAAAGGATCTTCGGACCATTGAGGAAAACAATCTGATGAATCATTTTGAAACACCAGTGGTAGTTACCAATTATCCTTTGGAGATCATGGCGTTTTATAAACCAGCTGATCCAAAGAAACCAAACACCGCGCTTTGTTTTGATATGATTGCTCCTGCTGGTTATGGTGAAATCATTGGTGGATCACAGCGAAGTACAGATATTGATTATATGAAACAACGATTAGAGGAACAAGATGAAAACATTGAAAATTATGCCTGGTATTTTGATCTCAGAAAATATGGATCAGTTCCTCATTCTGGATATGGTTTGGGTGTTGAACGTTTAATTGCTTGGATTTGTGGATTGGATAATATCAAGGATGCCATTCCCTTCCCGCGTACCATGACTCGTTTTACTCCCTAAGGAGAAGATATGAATGGTTAAAACAGTTCAGGTAGTTATTAGTGGAAAAGTTCAAGGTGTTTGGTTTCGAGCAAACACAAAAAAACAAGCTGAACAAAAAAATGTTTCCGGCTGGGTGAGAAATACGTCAGATGGAAAAGTTGAGGCTATGTTTCAAGGTGATGAACGTGCTGTGGATGATCTTATTTCGTGGTGTCATCAAGGTTCATCTATGAGCAATGTCTCTGATGTTACCGCAAAAGTAATGGATGTTGATGAAGAATTTCAAGGGTTTAATATTAAATATTAGCTATCTTTTTTCCTTTTCCCAGAGTTGCTTACGATGGGCTTCCAACGTATTATTTTCTTTATTTAAATATTCAGCAAAAGTGCTAATGGATTGCCCATGTTTTTGATAGGGTTTTGCAAATCGTTTTTTATAATGAAAATCTCGAAGAAGATGATGATCCAAAAGGACCTTACAATTGGTCTTTTCGATGATTGATAACAGATTATCTGAGGCATCAGCAAGATTCTGGATGCTAAACCGCCATCCTAAAAAAAGGGTTGGTGGTCCATCCATGATGAGAATATCAGGGTTTTGTTCATGAACCTTATCACCGAGAATCGGATGAAAAACTGAACTGATCAGAGCCGGCATGCCCTTTCGGAATTGAAAGTAGGCCAGGGCCAGGCCGACA
>JAWOBC010000024.1:0-6091 GCA_046498165.1 Thermoplasmatota archaeon | reverse complement strand
GTAAGGGTCATCCTCTCTCAGAGTTATCTAAGACAATTGTTCCTGGTGAGAAAAAAGATGATGAATCTGAATCATTGAAAAAGGAACGAAAACTAAGTTCTTATTGGCATATTTTAACCGAGGATGGTGTGCTTCATGATATTGATGAGTTTGATTTTAAACATCATAAGAATCTGAAAACGTTTTCAGTTTATGAAAAAGAGAAATCCCGTGCGGTGAAACAGGAACCAGCTCATGTGAAACTGATGCAGAAGTTACAAATCGCTGATTATGAACCTGCTTCTGATGCGGGGAATATGAGGTATTATCCAAAGGGCCGTTTTATGAAAAAACTGCTTGAGCAATATGTGACCCGGCGGGTGGTTGATTATGGGGGCCTGGAGGTAGAAACACCGATTATGTATGATATGAATCATCCAACGCTTTCCAAATATTTACAACGGTTTCCAGCCAGGCAGTATCAGATTGAAAGTGATAAACGAAGTTTTTTCCTTCGTTTCGCTGCGTGTTTCGGGCAGTTCTTAATGGCTCATGATGCTACTATTAGTTACAAGGATTTACCGTTGAAACTGTATGAGATGACTCGGTATTCATTTCGAAGGGAACAATCAGGGGAACTAACAGGGTTAAGACGGCTTCGTGCATTTACCATGCCTGATGTGCATGCACTTGTTTCTGATATGAACATGGCCATGGATGAATTTAAAACTCGTTTTGATCTCAGTTTAAGTGTCCTAAAAGAAATTGGAATTACATCTGATGATGTTGAGATGGCGCTTCGTACTACAAAAGAGTTCTATCAAGAGAACAAGGATTTCATTGTTAATTTAACCAAAAAAATTGGAAAACCGATTCTTGTTGAGTTATGGGATGAACGTATTTTTTATTTTATCTTAAAATTTGAGTTTAATTTCGTTGATAAATCCGATAAGGCATCGGCTCTTAGCACTGATCAAATCGATATTGAGAACGGTGAACGCTATGATATCCAGTTTACTGATGAACAGGGAAATCAACGACATCCATTGATTCTTCATTGCAGTCCTTCTGGAGCAATTGAGCGAGTGATGTATGCCCTGCTTGAAAAACAAGCTATTAAGATGAGTACGGGGCAAAAGGCGATGCTTCCATTGTGGCTATCTCCTACCCAGATTCGGTTTATTCCATTAAGCGATGAATTTGTTTCTGATTGTGAAACCTATATTGAGGCCTTGCATCATCATTCTAAGAGAGGATTGATTCGTGCGGATATTGATGATCGTGATGAAAGTGTCAGTCGTCGTATTCGGGATGCGGAAAAAGAATGGATTCCTATTACCATTGTGGTTGGTGAAAAAGAAAAAACCGCTGGTCGATTTAAACCTCGGTTCAGAACAACTGAGATCGGTGAAAATGATCGGGTTTACTCTGTGGAGGAACTCTCTCAGCTTGTTGATTCCTTTACCAATGATTTACCGGTTGAACCGCTTCCTTTACCAATGCTACTTTCAAAACGACCCAGGTTTAAATAATATAATTCTAACAGGGTGGTAAGTAATGATTGAACGGAAAAAAATTCAGGATATAGTGCAATCATATGATGCTGATGAAATCACGATTGGGGTACTCGGAGGTCATTCTGGTCTTGATGTCAGCCGTGGTGCAAAAAAACATGGGTTTAAAACCCTTGCTGTTTGTCAGAAGGGAAGAGAAAAAACCTATACCAAATATTATAAATCTCGAAAGGATGGACGTGGTTGTATCGATGAAACCATTGTATTAGACCAGTTTGCTGATATCACAAAACCTAAGGTTCAGAAAGAACTAACAGAAAAAAACACTATTTTTGTACATAGTCGGTATTTTTGGGTGTATTTTGATTTTGAGGATATTGAAAATAATTTTCATGTTCCAATTTATGGATCCCGAGGCATGGTTAAACTTGAGGAACGAGATGTGCCTAAAAACCAGTATTATTTACTAAAAAAAGCAGGGATTCGTTTCCCCCATATTTATAAGAAACCAGGGGACATTGATCGATTAGTCATTGTGAAAGTCAATGAAGCAATCCGAGGGTATGAACGAGCTTTTTTTTATGCATCCACAGTTGAGGATTATCAGAAAAAAGCATCTGATTTACTGCAGAAGAAAATGATTACTCAAGAAGCATTAGATGAAGCAGTAATTGAGGAATATGTGGTTGGTGCACAAATCAATTTTAATTATTTTTATAGTGTGATTGATGATGCTCTTGAGATCATGGGAACGGATACCCGCCGGCAGACAAATCTTGATGGTTTATTACGATTACCCGCAAATGAGCAACTTGAGGTTCTTAAATATTTGAAACCTAAGATGATTGAAACAGGTCATATTGCAGCAACCACAAAGGAATCAATCATTGAAAAGATTTTTTTGTTGGGAGAAAAATTTGTAGAAACCACTAAAAAAGAGGTTCCTCCTGGTATTATTGGTCCTTTTGCCTTGCAGGGTGCTATTGCTTCAGATCGGGGAAAAGAGGAAATGGTAGTATTTGATGTTTCCATGCGTATTCCTGGTAGCCCTCTGACTCGGTTTACGCCTCATTCCGGGTATCTCTATGGTGATTCCATTAGCTATGGGGAACGGGTAGCTATGGAAATAAAAAAAGCAGTGAAACAGCATAGATTAGAGGAACTGGTTACCTAGTCATGTTGTTTACAATTGATTATCTGTTTTTCGGTAATGATATAATCTACTGATTGGTCATGGGCATCAGTTGGAATAATTGGAATTATTTGAAATTCAAAAGCAAGGGCGATAGTTGTTGCATTTGAATGACGGAGTAACCAATCATAATAACTGCCACCCTGACCTATTCGATTCCCTTTATGGTCAAATCCTACACCGGGAACAATGATAGCATCAATTGTTTCCAAGGGGATTAGGTTTTGTTTTTCTTTTTTTGGTTCAAGGATGCCATATGCACCAGGTTTTAGATCAGTAAATCGTTGGAGTTTTGAAATCTGTAAGGTATGTGTTTTTGTGTCTGAAATGGGAACAATTACTGTTTTGTTTTTCATTTTTAACATTTTTTGGATGAGCTGATGGGTGTGCACTTCATTGTTATAGGATACATAACAAAGGATCTGTTCAGCTTGTTGAAAAACGGATAGATCCATCAGTTTTTTTATTATATTCTGACTATGATAAAGAATTTCTTGTTTTTCCTTCTGTTTTCGTAATCTGATTAATTTTTGTCTTAATTTGGTTTTTTCCATAAGCCATCTTTTTTTCGTGGGAGACCTAATACAAGATATATTTTTATATTAAGTACCTTAATAATATAAATATCACTATGTTTCCAAACCGCAGGCTAGTTATCTTAACCAGTACAATCGTCTTTATTATTCTTTTCCCAGCTTTAAACATGAATATTTTTGTTTCTGATTCATCTACGTACTCTACATTACAAGCGGAAAGAACAACGAGTCGTGTTTATGTCGATATTGAAAATGTACAGGGTCCCTGGATGGGTTCAGCACAATATCCATTTCAGAATATCTCTACCGCGTTAACTTTTGCTTCACCAAATGATACCATACTAATTAACCCTGGTGTTTATGATGAAGTTTTTGAAGTTACCATTCCTCTTAAAATCATTGGTATTAATTCACCTGTAATTGATGGTGGATATCAGCATTATGTTATCACTGTAAACACCTCGGATGTACTTCTAAAAAATCTTAATTTGCGATACTCAGATGGTAAAGATAAAGATGCTGGTGTAAAAATTCAACAAGGAGAAAATGTCACCATCTCAGGCTGTATTTTTCATCACACGCGTAATGGAGTCTTTGTAAACCATAGTGATCATGTTTTTATTACTGATTCATGGTTCTTTCATTCAGGAAATGGTATTCGTGTTGATAACTCAAGTAATCTTTCAGTTCTCTCCTGTGATTTCGCTCGTAATTCTATGGGTATCTTTGCTCAATATTCAAATGAGATAACTGTTTATCATTCTACATTTACTGGAAATGGCATGAGTGGTTTTTTCTATCGTTCTTCATCTGTTGATATTAAGCAATGTAATCTAACAGATAATAGTGTGAATAAAGGAGGTTTATTTTTTTCCGATTCTCAATCAATTAGAATCAATCATTCCCTTTTCCGACATAACGGGGTTGCAATCAGTCTTTCAAATGCTTCATCGGTAGGAGTTACGTATTGTGATTTTATAAAAAACACTCATTTCGCTCTTTCATTAAGAAAAACTTCTGAAGCAGTGATGATTTCTAATTGCATTATTTCTGAAAGTATTAGAAATGCAATATATATTGAAGAGAAAAACACCTGCACGATTTCAAATTCTCATCTTATGAATAATTATTTATACAGCATTCTGGCAAAACCAGGGTCACATTGTCTTGCAATAGATAATTGGTGGAATAATTATTTTGGTCCCTGGTCTGGTTTTCTGCTCCATTCAAACAAGGTTTCTTTGTTTCAAGCTGATATTACTGTTTTTCCCTGGCAGACCAGGCCATTGAAAGACATTGGAGTCACTCAACCTATTCCAAATCCAGGATATAATCATACTTTTGAGGAAGAGATCCCTATTCCCTGTGATGATGTTGATTCAGATCAGGATGGTGTTTCAGATGGATGGGAGATTCAATATGGTTATGATCCATTGGTGTGGGATAATCACAAAGAATTAGATCCAGATGAAGATGGACTCAGTAATGTGCAAGAATATTTCACTCATAAATTCGGTTCTCATCCGTTTCGAAAGGATGTGTTCTTAGAGATTGATTGGATGCATTGTGATAACGGGAAATCAAACAAACCTGATAAAAACCAGATTCGGAAGATCATTGATTCCTATGCATTACATAATATCTCCCTTCACATCGATATGGGATCGATGGGTGGAGGTGAAGAGATAGAATATGACTGTACTCATATTCCAACGTATGCGGCGTTGCAGGATTTGTATTGGACATATTTTTTAGAAAATGATTTGAAAAATCCTCGGAAAAATATTTTTCATTATGGATTAATCTGCAATTTTTGTCCAGATCTAAATTTTCCTTTTATGGGATGGAATGCTTTAGATTCCTTTGCTATCTCTGTTGAATGGCTTGCCCAAAGTTTCCCTCAGTATGATCGGCAGCAGCTCATTTTAGGTGGCATCGCCCATCATTTAGGTCATACCTTGGGTTTGATCGCTGATATCCATCCAGGTATTGATAATATAGAAACAATACGTGTTCTCAGTTCACAATGGCGTGAATTCTATAATTACAAAAGCTGTATGAATTATTTTTATAAATACAGAGATTTTACATTTTCTGATGGAAAAAATGGATCAGGTGATTTCAATGACTGGGCTCATCTTAATTTTACTTTTTTCCAAGAATCAATATTTAAAGAAAACGATTGATCATTTTAGATCAAAGGGTGTGGTATCCTTCATCTGGTGAAACATTTGAGATGACGATAGGTGGTGGTTTTGATCTATCCTTTGGATGAACGATTTCATCAACTTCTTTTATGGTAATGATTACTTCTGGTCCTGCTTTTTCTTGATATATTTTCTTGATACCTTCCCTGATCTGATCAACTGGTGGGCCAACATGCCGTAATGATTCATCAATCACCAGAAGAATTTCGATTTCATCTTTTTTCTGTTGAATGATTTGATATTGTTTTACTTTAAAGGTGTTCAACTTATTGAGTACAGGGGTGATAAAGCAGAATGCTCCAGGTGGAAATACTTTCCCGTTTGGAAGGATGATATTTGCCCTTTTTCTCCCTTCTACACCGCCATCAATTACTGTGGTGGTAAGTCCACAGGAACAGTTTACTTCATTTTTTAATTTGACCCAGTCATCCATCCCAGTATACCGGATGATGGGTGTTCCTCTTCCCCATAACCGGGTTATGACAATATGTCCTCGCTTTCCTTCGCTCACAAGATTGTTGTTATCATCAATGGCCTCAAGATGAAAGAAATCATCATGAACATGCCATGTTCCCTTTTTACATTCAAAGGCAATATCAGCACCTGCTTCCACTGAGGGATAGATATTTAATAATCTACATTGAAAAGCATCTTCAACATAGC
>JAWOBC010000164.1:0-2838 GCA_046498165.1 Thermoplasmatota archaeon | reverse complement strand
CTGTTCCCTTTGCCCTTGCCTTTCTTTATTGGTATGTGTTTATTATCTAAGTGATGAGCTATGCGATTAATCATTGTGGATGGACTCGATGCGGTGGGAAAAGACACTCATGGAGAATTAATCAAAACCTATTATGAACAAAAAGATGAACCAGTATTACTCAGGTCTCATCCAGCAACTGATAATTATTTTGGAAGAAAAGCAAAACAGGCGTTATTAACAAAGGGAAAAACAAACAAAATCAAAGCATCCATCTATTATATGCTTGATGTCCTCCGAAGTATTCGAAAATATTATCATCCAAATAAACCAGGGACATTGATCATGGTTCGCTATCTACTAGGCACTGCCTATCTGCCACGACGCATTGTTACCTATGGATATCAGTTTTTTGAACATTTTGTTCCCACTTCACCCTATATGTTTTTTCTTGATGCTTCTCCAGAAGAATTAATGAAGCGAGTGAGAAAACGATCTGAAATCGAAATCTTTGAAACCTATGATGCCCTGGTAAAAGTCAGAAACAAAGCATTACTCTTAACAAAACACTGGTATATCATTGATACCTCTCCACCGATAGAGGAAACCTTTTCAGAGATAACAAAAATCCTTAAAAAACTGGATAAACTAACAGAGAAAACCAGTGCACACAATTCATGAAATTAAATTTATAAAAAGTTTTATATATTAAGCTATCTACTAATAATAAATGGATGGGGGAGTCAACTAATTTTTCCCATCTTTCCTCACCACCTTCGCACTTCCCCATCCTTCCTTCCAACAAATGAAACGAAAGGAGAGATTATTTTTTTTGTGAGATAAGACACAGGGGCAGATAAAGACCTGTTTTATAAGTTTTTCTGAATATAGTTAATAATTGAATCAAAAATGATTTTTCCATCACCAAAATCATCAACAGAATGCTCACGGGTCCACTGTGGATGTTGGAATTGATAGAACACTCGCTCGGGATGGGGCATCATCCCAAATACATTCCCCTTATGATTACAAATACCTGCGATGTTACTCATTGATCCATTTGGATTCCAAGGATAATCAGCATAATCTCCCTGTGGATCAACATAACGAAAAACGATTTGATCATTATCCTCAAGGGTTTTTACTGTTTCTTCTTGATTATCTCCAGCAAAAATCAGTTTTCCTTCTGCATGAGCACTGGGAATCAAACGAATATCATCTTTTGGAATCTGAGATGTGAACGCACAATTACCCTTATTTTCATGTTTCAACAATGTGGGGCGGCATTCAAAACGACTGGAATCATTGATATGAAGACAGGCTTGAGGAATAGGACTAATACCTTTTGATATCCCTGGTAAAAGCCCTAATTCAATGAGCACTTGAAATCCGTTACAAACACCAAGAATAGGATAACCATTTTCCACATATGAATTCAACTGATCCTGTAGTTTACTTTTCATCCGGGCTGCTAAAATAGCTCCCGCTCTAATATAATCACCAGCAGAAAAACCACCAGGAATCATCAGACAATGAAAATCAGAAAGATTGCGTTCTTCATCTGTTGAACAATCCACATGAAGCAATTGTTTCAGATGAACAAACTCTGGATTTGTATTGAGTCTTTCAAATGCATCAAAAGATTCCTGTTCACAGTTTGTTCCCTCAATACGCAGGATAGCTATGCGAATATCATTTTTTTTCACCGTTTCGATCCTCTCCACTTGAATCAATAATACAAGATGACATTTCTTATCTACTTTTAAATGATTCTCATCCATTTTAATATACGATTAAAAACCATTATAATCAAATGCTGCTTTTCTATTAAAACAATGAGCTTTATTGATCTCCATAAAAAATCATTATTTGTCACCAAAGAACCACTGGCTGGCGCAGATATTAGAACACTTCTTTCATTGTTAAAACAAAACAAGTTTCATGTATCTGTCCCCTATTTACCTCGCCTTTTTTACAGTTTTTTATTATCGGGAATTCTTTCTCCATTTCGTTACCGAGATCGTAAATCAATGAAAAAAATAAAAGACAAAAATATCATCAAACATCCACCATTATTCTTACTGGGTCATTGGCGTGGTGGAACAACATATTTACATAATATGCTTTCAAAAGATTCACAATTTGGTTTCTTTTCCACTTTTGATGCCTATGCACCTGGGATCTTTCTAAAAAATGAACAACTTTTAAAAGGAATCGTTGCAGGTAGTCTTCCAAAAAAACGGCCGATGGATGATGTTGTCATGGGAGCAGATCTTCCACAGGAAGACGAATATGCTCTTGGTGGGATGAGTGTATATTCTTATTATCATGGTTGGTGTTTTCCCAAAAATATGGGATTATATGATCGATATGTTTGGTTAGATGATGTCTCGGAATCTGTAAAAGATGATTTTAAGAAAACCTATCTTTATCTGTTGAACAAGGCAACGATAAAAAATAATGGACGATGTCTCTTGCTTAAAAACCCAAGTAATACTGCACGAATAAAATTATTATTAGAAATGTTTCCAGATGCAAAGTTTGTTCATATTCATCGGAATCCCTATCATCAATTCCTTTCCATGTCCCGGTTTATGAAAATCGTTATTCCACTGTATTGTTTGCAGACTCCTCCTTCTTTTGATGAAGTTGAAGAGCATTTATTGGGTATGTATGAACATATGTATAGAGCATATTTAGCAGAAAGAAAACTTGTTCCCAAAGATCATCTGATTGGGCGGGCCCGGTATGAGAGAGATGCTCACGCCAACCTCCAGAATAAGTGGAAGTGAGTTGAGCGGGGAAGTAGCCCTGATAACTGACGGTAGATTTAGCGGAGCAACCAGAGGAGCCGCTATC
>JAWOBC010000155.1:0-9893 GCA_046498165.1 Thermoplasmatota archaeon | reverse complement strand
GTGTTAAGATTCTCAATAAAAGGAATAGCTCCAGGGGCATCGATGATACGATGATTTGAATTCAGACCGTTTTGATGAAGTGCAATAAGAGATCTACCGGATTGATGACCTCTAATATCATTACCAACAATCATAACATAACGAATATGTGGATTTGAAATAACATTAGCAATGATTTTTTCAATGCCGATGTTTTCTGTTTTCAACCGACCGTAAAGAGCCACTGGTTCAGTTGGTACAAATTCAACATTAAGCAAGACCACTGCAACTGATCCCTGTGGATTCACTGGGGTGAAATCACCACCCCAAGGATAATACTCTGTCATTACTCAATCACTCACATTCAGTTTTAGACCCTTGGAATAATACCGATTATGGTTAACAATATCATTCCTCTTATGAACTCTAATACTATCATCTATGACCTATGCTAGAATGAAACAATTTTTATTAATACTTTCACACACCCACTTTGCTGTTATTTATATCAAAAATCATGTAATTGAAATTCATCACTGGAGGAAAAAAGATGATAACCTGGACCTATCGAATACAAGCCATGAATGGATGTATACTCACCAAAAATGCAGCATATGCAGAACGAAAAAGTAGACATGGATACCGTGTCTTTTGCAAACGGGATTCATCAATCAATCGATATCCATAATTTTTTTTCAATCCTTTTCCTTCTTTTTTTAGTATCAAAAAATGTTAAAAAGGAAACCCTGTTACCAACGGCAGGGTAATCTAGTATGTCTTCTGAATATATCCGTCAACCAATTGTTAGCGTGCTTGGTCATGTCGACCATGGAAAAACAACATTACTTGATCACATCCGGGGAACAACGGTTGCATCACGGGAATCAGGAGCCATCACCCAGCATATAGGTGCAACTGAAATCCCTATAGATGCCATCAAAAACGTCTGTGGTGATCTCTTAAAAGAAAAACAATTTACCCTCCCTGGTCTTTTATTTATTGATACCCCTGGTCATCATGCATTCACCACCCTTCGTTCAAGAGGAGGATCACTTGCTGACATCGCCATTTTAATTGTAGATATCACTGAAGGATTCAAACCTCAAACCTTTGAATCCATCAACATCCTAAAACAATACAAAACACCATTCATTGTAGCTGCTAACAAAATCGATGCGATCAGTGGATGGAAACAATCAACAGCTCTTGCTAACAAACGTATTGATCAACAACCACCAAAAGTAAAAACAATTTTTGAAGAAAACCTCTATGAACTCATTGGAACCATGTTTGATCAAGGATTTCAAGCGGATTTATACTATAAAATCAATGATTTCAGAAAAACCATTGGTATCGTTCCAATATCAGCTGAAACCGGAGAAGGATTATCAGAGTTATTAATGACCCTGGTTGGACTAGCCCAACGATTCCTCGAAGAAAAACTACACATTGAAAAAGGCCCGGCAAAAGGAACCGTGCTTGAAGTCAAAGAAGAAACCGGTCTAGGCACCACCATTGATACCATTATCTATAATGGATCACTGACCAGCAAAGATACCATCGTTGTAGGAACCAAAGGAGAACCCATTGTTACCAATATCAAAGCATTACTGAAACCAAAACCACTTGATGAAATCCGTGATCCCCGAGAACGATTCGATAGCGTCACCTCGGTTCATGCTGCCAGTGGGATAAAGATTTCCTCTCCGCATCTAGAGGATGCTGTTCCTGGTGCGCCAGTGCGAGTGGCCAATGAAAATCAGGATGCAATCATCGAAGAAGTCCGTAAGCAAACAAAAATCGATATTCATCTTGATGAACAAGGAATCATCATCAAAGCAGATACCATTGGAAGCCTTGAAGCACTCATCAAAGAATCAAGAGATAATGGAATCGAAATACGAAAAGCAGAAATCGGACATGTCTCAAAACGAGATATCACTGAAGCTGAAGCAACAACAGATTTCCTTCAAAAAGTGATTTTTGCGTTTAATGTTCGGCTGCTTCCAGAGGCAAAAGAAGAACTCAGCAAAACACAGGTAGCTGTGTTCAACAAAGATGTCATCTACACTATTCTAGAGGATTACGAGGACTGGCATGCGAAAACAAAGGAATCATTAGAGAAAGCACGTCGTGAAACATTTGTTCACCCTGGTATGATGAAAATTCTTCCTGATTGTATTTTCAGAGTAAGTCATCCAGCAATCGTTGGCGTACGGATTCTCTCCGGACGAATCAAACAAGACATTAAACTAGTGAAAGATGATGGACGAAGCATTGGTCGAATCAAAGGTATTCAATCACAGAATCAGTCGGTTACGGAGGCAAAACAAGGGGAGGAAGTAGCTATTTCTATTGATGGTGTCACCGTTGGACGTCAGATTAAAGCTGAAGACATTCTTTACACTGATATTCCTGAGGAAGATGCAAAGAAACTTAAAGACATGGATGTGCTCAACATCGATGAGAAAGATGTTTTAGAAAAAATCATAACTATTAAACGAAAAACGGAAAAATTCTGGGGAATGTGAATATTTTTCAATAAAAACTCTAATATATTTCTTGTTGATACGGGTTAACAGATGTCAGTGGATTCTATTCAACAGATTAAAAAAGCTGAGAGCCAAGCCCAGGAAATCATTGCTCAAGCAAAAAAAGATGCTGAAACAATTATTGTTGATGCGAAAAAACAAGGTCCAACTCTAGAAAAAAAAGAAGTAAACAAGGCCAAAAAACAAGTGGAAACCTTGATTAAAAAAGCTGAAAAAGAAGCACAAAAACAAATCGAACACATCCAGAAAAAATCTGATGAAAGCATTCAACAATTAACCTCTCAAGCAACAAAAAAAATAGATGAAGCAGTAACTCTTATCATTGAAGAACTTTCAAAGGAGGAATAATTCATACTGCTCCCCTCTCGGATGAAAAAAATCAGCTGCATCGTGCATCAAGATTACCTTGATTCTGTCATTAATTCTCTTCATGAAATTGGACTGATGCAGATTAGTGATATTTCACCAACAGATCCAAGCATGAAAGAGCTTTCCCCAGGGCAAGCAGATGCAGAAAGCACACTTCTCAGTGAATACGATGCTAGATTAACCAGTCTCATTACTATTTTACAAAAACATAGACACCGGGAAACAGGGATAAAAGCCATGCTTCACCCGGAAATCCCAGAAAAACAACCCGTAGAAAAAAACAGTTTAGAAGGATTATATTCCTATGCAGAAAGCGGGATAAATTCTATTGAACATCCTATTCATCAAGCACAAGAACAATATGATACACTCACCGATGAAATGCAACAACTCAAAGAGTATGAAACACAAGCGGGTTGGTTTCACTCATTTGATCTTCTCCTCAAAGACATTGGTACATCCACATATGTGATCATCAAAGCAGGGAAAACAACGTCTCTACCTCAATTAGAGGAAACAATTCAAGATGAAGACTACATCACCCTTTTTTCAGCTCCATTAAAACAAGGAAAAAACCCTGAATGGGCTGTTGTCCTCATCGGACATGAAAGCGTCACAAAAAAAGTAGAACGCATTACTGCTGAACACATCCAAGAAACAACCTTACCAGGGATAGCAAAAACACCAAAACAAGCACAACATCAATTCCAAGAACAAATCAAACAAAAAAAACAAGAAAAACAAAGCATCCATCAAAACCTGCAAGACCTCTGTAAAAAACATCTTACACAACTGCTTGCCATTAGAGAAGAAATACAACTACAACTCATCAGAAAACAACTTCCCTCAAAACTAGCTAATACTGATCATACCATACTCATCCAAGGATGGGTGCTAGCAACAAACACTGAAACATTAAAGAAACAACTCAGCCAGGTGACCCATGATCATCTCATCTTTGAAGCAAAAACACCACAAACTAATCCAGATGATCCACCAACACATCTTGAAACACCTGCTTGGGCGGAATCATTCAAAAACCTGCTCAGCCTTTTTGCTCTTCCAAAATATAATGAACTCAACCCCACCATTATGATGGGTATTTTTTTCATTATCTTTTTTGGGATGATGCTTGGTGATGCAGGATATGGACTTATCATCTTAGTTCTTTCCCTTTTTGGTTTTCTTAAATTTGGATCTATTAGTCCCACCATAAAAAACTGGGGATTCATGGGGATATGGCTAGGGATAACAACCATAATCGTTGGAATTCTTACCTATAGTATATTTGGAAACCTCATCCATATCATCGTACAGGGTGAAGGTACACAGCTGCTCTACCAATTTAGCCTCCTCGGCGTTCAATTCCCCGTGGATTCATTAAAAGACCCCATCACCATTCTCACCGCTGCCCTTGTGTTTGGCATCATTCATTTAAACATTGGTGTCATCTATGGAATCATCCAAGATTACCTCCAAGGAAAATACAAAGAGATGCTTACTGAAAAACTCTGCTGGATTCCCCTACAAATCGGGGGAGGAGCACTTATTGGCTATTTTATCTTAGATTGGACACTTCCCCAACCACTGTTTTATATTTCCATGATCCTTGTCGTCATCGGTCTAATCCAACTGATTTATGCCTCCGGGCCCATTGGTTTCTTTGGTATCACTGGTTATGTTGGTGACTGGTTATCATATGCCCGATTACTGGCTTTAGGCCTTGCCACTGCAGGAATGGCCCTAGCATTTAACGTCGTCAGCCAACTCCTTGGAGAAATGATACCTTTTATCGGCATTATAGTAACAATTCTTCTTTTATTTGTTTTACATCTTGTGAACCTTGCTATCTCTGGACTGGGTGCTGGTGTTCACTCATTACGATTACAATATGTAGAATTCTTTAATCGATTCTATGAAGGAGGCGGACATGAGTTTTCGCCATTTGAAATCAAACGAAAATATACTATAAAAGAATCAGAACAAAACAATTAAAAAATAGGAGGAAAAAAATCATGACAACCAAAAAAAGAGCAACCATCGGTCTTGTTGCGGTGTTAATCCTGCTGCTTACTGCAGGTATTGCATCAGCTCAAGAAAATGGTGCAACAGAAAGCGATCAGAACAAAACCCTGGTAATCCTCGGCTGTGCCCTCGCAATCAGTATCGCAGGTGTCTCCTCAGCGATTGGTCTAGGACTTGCTGGATCCTCTGCTATCGCGGTGACCGCAGAAAAACCAAATCTTTTTGGAAAATGTCTGGTCTTACAAGTTCTTCCCATGACGCAATCCGTGTATGGACTACTTACCGCGATCCTATTGATGATGGGAGCAGGACTTCTTGGTGGCGGTGAAACGGTAACCATGGGATCACTTGCAGGTATGGGAGCAGTATGGATTGGTCTTGCTGTTGGTGTCACTGGTATCTCAGCGATCAACCAAGGAATGGTAGCATCATCATCCATTAGTGCCGTGGGACGAAACCCGGATGTTGCTGCACGAGGAATTATCTTTACGGTCATGCCAGAAACCATTGCAATCTTTGGATTACTCGTTGGCATTCTTCTGATGACCGGACTAGGATTGCTTTAAAAAAATAATGGATGCAAATCAGATGGAAATGATGAGCCTATGACGGCAGAAGCAATAATTCAAAAAATCAAAACAGATGCAGAACAACAAGCAAATACCATACGAACAAAAGCAGAACAACAAGCAACAACAATTAAAAAAGAAGCAGAACAACAAGCAAAAAAACATGCACAAGAACTATACAACAACGGCATACAACAAGCAGATAACAGAAAGAAAATATTGATTTCACAAGCACATCAACAAGCAAAACGAAAAGAGATGAATGCCAAAGAAGACATCATCAACACCTGTTTTAACAAAGCCATCGAACGCCTCTCAGATCTGAATGAAAATGAATATAAAAAACTGGTGAAACAATTAATGAAACAAGGACAAAAACAAATCTCTGGAGAGTGTACCATAAAGATTTCAAAAAAAACTGATAAAAAAATCGCAGAAGAATTAAATCTACCTGTTTCTGGACAAACCTCTGCTACTGGAGGCATTATCCTTGTTTCAAAAAATGGATCAATCACGGTTGATAACACTTTTGAAGGCATCCTTAAACGAGAAAAACAACGTATGAGAGTAACCATTGGAAAACTGTTATTTGGATAAAAAAAAGAAACAATGTGGAGATGATACCTATCATAGACATCCTTTTTAACCCTGAAAGCCCCTACCTCTGGCTGCTGATTAGTGCCATAATCATTGGAGCTATCGCAGTGATCGCTCGTCCCTTTCTCACCTTTGCAAAATTTACTTATCCAAATGCAAAATTCGAATCCATTGGAAACCCCTTCATCAAAGAAACCAATTTACAACGATATCTAGAAATCTCCGATCTCAGCCAAATGATTGATCAACTAAACAATCAAAAAGATTACACCATCCATGAAACAAATCCAAAAAAGATCCAAAACGCTCTTGATCATCAATTCGTCAACACCATACACATGATGAAACAGGATAGCAGCAAAAAAATGCATCAATTCTATGATACCTATCTAGAACTACTCGATACCAATCTTTTAAAAACAGCATTTAAACAACTCATCACACAGGACCATGTTGATGAAAACCTTGCTGATCAAGCCGTCTCAGCAAACATCAAAAAACAATTAAAAATCCTATCCAAAACAGAACCAGAACAGCTTTCAACTCTGCTCAAAGCATTAGGATACCCCGATATGCTTCAATCAATACTACACAAAGAAAAAAAAGAATTTTCCACCTTTGCTCTTGATGCTGCAATAGATCATATGTTTCTATCAAAACTAAAACAGACCGATGTTCCCTATAAATGTAAAGAAGCAAAAAACATCTTCATCAAACGAATGATTGATATCAGAACCATGAAACATCTCCTCAGAGCAAAACATCTTGGTTATGATGCAGAGCATTGCCAACAACTCCTTATCGATGAAGGATATGAACTTGCACAGTGGAAACAAGAAGAACTCTGTCATGCAGAACAGATCTCTGAATTAATTGATAAACTACAAGGTACCCAATACTACCAGTCATTAAAAAAAGTGCATGATACCCAACAAAACAAAAAAACCACGGTGCAACCATATACTGATATCCTTGATCAATTATGGTTAGAGATTGTCAAACATCTTTCAACACATCATTATAGCACTATTGGCCCATCACTTCGGTTCCTTGAATACAAAAAAATAGAAATAAGAAATCTTAAAATCATCACCAAAGCAATCGCTGAACACATTCCTTCAACGGTGTATTCATCACTGCTGATCACGGAGGAAACATAATGGAGGTCATCGCTCTTTGTGACAAGGACACCGCCGCTGGTCTGCACCTTGCAGGAATAGAAACCATACATGTTCCCAACTCGGAAAAAACAGCGGTGCAATACTGGCATGAAATCGAAGATCATATTGAAAAAATTGGATTAATTATAATTACTGAAGAAATCGCTGAAGAAATCGGTAAAGAACTCAATGAATTTCGCCTGCGAAATATCATTCCTATTATTGTAGAAATCCCAGATAAACATGGAAGAAAAACAGAGCATGTTGATTATATTTCACATTTAATCAAAAAAGCAGTTGGTATGGAAATTAAAAGATAAAAAACTGAACACTAAAAAACAATCCCAAAAATGTGGAGGTTACAAAAACAATGACAAAAAAAACCCAAAAGGGTAAAATCATTCGTATCTCCGGACCGGTCATCGAAGCTGACGGCATGAGAGGAGCAAAAATGTATGATGTTGTCCGCGTTGGAGAAGAAAACCTTATCGGAGAGATCATTCGACTTAACAATGAAGTTGCTACTATTCAAGTCTATGAAGACACCAATGGATTAAAACCTGGAGAAACCGTAAGATCAACAAATAATCCGCTTTCTGTCGCACTTGGTCCAGGTCTTCTTACTAATATCTATGATGGTATTCAACGTCCATTACCAACTATTTTCAATGAAACAGGAGATTTCATCCGCCGTGGTGTTGAAGCAGACGCACTTGATCAAGACAAAAAATGGCTTTTTAAACCATCCATCGAACAAGGAACACAAGTGCAAGGTGGAGACATCATTGGAACAGTAGAAGAAACAAGTATTATCACTCATAAAATCATGATTCCACCAAAAGTATCTGGAACCCTTAAAACTATCAAAGAAGACGGAGAATACACCATTACAGATATTATCGCTGAAGTGGACACCGATCATGGAACCGTTCCCGTGCACATGCAACAATACTGGCCAGTACGAACACCTCGTCCAATCAAAAAGAAAAGCGATCCAAGCATTCCATTGATCACTGGTCAACGAGTCTTTGATACCTTTTTCCCCATAGCAAAAGGAGGAACCGCAGCGATTCCAGGTGGATTTGGGACGGGCAAAACTATTTCCCTCCACCAATTAGCAAAATGGAGTGATGCCCAAGTCGTGGTGTATGTTGGTTGTGGTGAACGTGGTAACGAAATGACTGATGTACTCCGTGAATTCCCAGAACTAGAGGATCCAAAAACTGGTGAACCCTTGATGAATCGAACTGTGCTTATCGCTAATACTTCTAATATGCCTGTTGCTGCTCGAGATGCAAGTGTGTATACAGGGATTACCATTGCTGAATACTATCGAGACATGGGTTATGATGTGGCCTTAATGGCGGATAGTACCAGTAGGCTTGCTGAAGCAATGCGAGAAATCTCTGGTCGACTTGAAGAAATGCCTGGTGAAGAAGGATATCCAGCATATTTAGCCAGTCGTCTTGCTGAATTCTATGAACGAGCGGGAAGAATGAAACTAATCGGATCTAAAGAAAAAGAAGGTAGTGTATCGGTAATGGGGGCAGTTTCTCCACCTGGTGGTGATTTTTCAGAACCAGTTGCGCAAAACACGCTTCGTATTGTGAAAGTGTTCTGGGCACTTGATGCTGATTTAGCTGATCGTCGTCATTTTCCAAGTATTAACTGGTTGAAATCATATTCCTTGTATCTTGATGAGATTAGTAGTTGGTGGAATGCTGAAATTGGTGATCAATGGTTAAAACTTCGAAATAAAGCAATGACCCTTTTGCAAAAAGAATCTGAACTTCAAGAAATCGTTAAACTGGTTGGACCTGATGCTCTCCCACCAAAGGAACAAGCAACCCTTGAAAGTGCTCGGATGATTCGAGAGGATTTCTTACAGCAAAACGCGTTTCATGAGGTAGATACCTATTGTCCAGGAAAGAAACAATATGAGATGCTTCGGATTATGAATGTGTATGCTGATAAGATTTTAGACGCAGTCGATAAACATGTGCATATTGATGATATCATCAAAATGAAATCAAGAGAGGATATCGCGCGGATGGCAACCGTATCAAATGAAGACTTTGAATCACGATTCAAACAAATTGAGAAACAGCTTTCCGATGAAATTGAAACCATGATCAAGGAGGTGAACTAAGGATGAGCAATAAAAACAAGGAATACACCACGGTCACTGAAGTTGCTGGTCCATTGATGATTGTGGAAAACATTGAAGACGTCGCTTATAATGAAGTCGTTCGGATTAAAACACCTGATGGCGAAGAACGAACTGGACAAGTCCTTGAAGCTTATCTTGATAAAGCAATCATACAAGTATTTGAAGGAACCAAAGGACTTGATACTAAGCAAACATCTGCTCGATTCATAGGGGAAACCATGAAACTTGGAGTGAGCCCTGATATGCTAGGCCGTGTTTTTGATGGAACCGGTAATCCAATTGATGATGCACCAGCGATTATTCCTGAAAACCGACGAGATATCAATGGAGATCCCATTAATCCATATTCCCGTGAATATCCACGTGAGTTCATTCAAACTGGTATTTCAACGATTGATGGATTAAACACGCTTGTTCGAGGACAGAAACTTCCGATTTTTTCAGGATCGGGCCTTCCTCATAATCAACTCGC
>JAWOBC010000078.1:0-2656 GCA_046498165.1 Thermoplasmatota archaeon | reverse complement strand
GCAGGAGATTTAATTGAAACAAAACCAAGCAAGACTAAGGCCAGATTTATTCAGCAGCAATTACGAAATATTGACTCTGAATATGGTGTTTACGCAGTGGATGGTAACCATGAGCTATATGGGGATAACGGTAAATTGGACTTTTTCAGGAACACAAATATTCATTTCCTGAGAGATACCGTTAAGAGAATTGATGATGCTTTTTATCTGGTGGGCAGAAAAGACAGGCATATCCAAAACCGAAAATCTTTTGATGAACTTTTAAAATTCACTCCTGAAAATTTGCCCTCTGTAGTCCTTGATCATCAACCATATCATTTGGAAAGAACAGCAAAACAAGAGGTGGATATACAAGTTTCCGGTCATACTCATCATGGCCAGATGTTCCCGTTTAATTATATTACGAAGGCTATGTATCGCATTAGCTGGGGTTATGAAGAAATTGAGAATACCCACTTTTTTGTTACCTGTGGAGCACAGGGATGGGGTCCGCCTGTTAAAACATCATCCACGTCTGAGATAATGGAGATTAATGTGAAGCTAATAGAAGAGAAGGTTGAGTGAAGAATTAGGTTATATAGTGGATATAGCTAAAAAAGAAATCGGGCATTTGTTGTTTTTATAGAGAAAGATTTTTATATTAAATTTCTAAATTGATATAAGTATTCCTAATAATTAAACGTTTAAATTACTATGATGATAAATGTTTTAACAGAAACTAAGAATATGAAAATATTTCTTTACATCTTTATCCTTATGTTTGCAGTTTCCTGTTCTCCGGAATCAAAATACCATGTGAGGAGAACAGACATGCTTCCTGTCACTCAGTTGTCTATTCCGGATTCTGCATCTGTCTCGGATACCATTCAAATTCTTGCATCAACTGAGGCCCCTAACGGATGTTGGAGAGATCTGTTTTTTGCTTTCGATTCAATAAGCGATACTTCTTACTCTATCGCAGCCTATGGAACCTATGATAGACAGTCTTGAAATGACTGATTACCATCGAGGAATCATTCTTGAAAAATGTAAAAACTCAAATGAGGATAAAATCGTCATCACCCATGGAACCGACACTATGGCAAAAACCGCTCGACACCTCGGAGAATATCTTACAGATAAAACCATTGTTCTCACCGGTGCACTCATTCCCTATGCCTTCGGAAGCTCAGATGGATTATTCAATCTTGGTAGTGCCCTTGCCTTTGTGCAAGCTCTTCCACAGGGAGTATATATAGCTATGAACGGGAAATATTTTGCATATGACAATGTGAGAAAAAACAAAATCACCGGAGAATTTGAAGAAATCCCACAGAATACTTGTTAAAAAAAATTTATATTTTTAATCAGATGAAAACACCTTGGTTTTGTTTGGCTTCTCCCAAATGAAATCATACTCCTTATAAAACAAGGCATCTCTTCATATTAATTGAAGGCAACATGTCAAAACTTATGCTTGATCTGGAATCATTCAAAGCATTATCCTCAGATACTCGATTGCTTATTCTTAAAGCTCTTGATGGAAAAAGATTAGGGTTAAATGATCTTACCAAAGAGACAAAACTATCAAAAGCAACATTATATGAGCATTTAACAAAACTTTTAGCTGCTGGATTGATAAAGAAAACACAACGACCAGGGCATAAATGGGTATATTACAAGCTCTCCTGGAAAGGATCATCCTTGCTTCATCCAGAAAACACACGAGTATTGTTACTTTTTACTTCAACCTTTGCTGCATTAACTGGGGCGATCATAGGATTATATTCTTATATTCAAACCTTAAAATCTGATCTTAATCAGGAAAGAATGTTTTATGCTCAGAATGATAGTCCTCTGAAAGCGCCCCTTGAAACCGGTGGAGAACTATCTGCCGGTGGATCGTCACCATTGTTTCTCAGCATCGCCATTATCTGCAGCATCATCTTCATTGGTTTTCTCAGTGTTTCAATTTGGAGATATCAAAAAAACAAAAAACAACAACTCTAAATGGAGAAAGTTTTGTTAAGAAAAGAGCATATCATTTAATGGATAACCGGTGGATATATAACGAGGCTTTGCTTTCATCAGCAGAAATGATGCAAAGTAAAACACTAGCTAATATTCTTTCTTATCTTTTTTCACCCACGATATTTGCTTTTTATGTCCTGCTTATTTTGTTCTTATTTCCCCCGCTTTCATCAACAAATAATAATCAGATATTCATCATTCTTTTTGCAATAATCCTTCTCTGTGTGTTTCCCATCATCGCCATTCTTTATTATTTCAAAAAAGGCCGAGTGGATATCTGGGTGTCAAATCAAAAACAACGAACACCATTCTATCTTGTAGCTATCACTGGATATATCCTTGCATCAGTCTTTTTTTATCTCCAACAGGAAACAACCCTATTTGTCCTATCAGTTGCCTACGTTGGGGTGACAACTTCAGTAACACTTAGTAATTTCATCACAAAAGTAAGTTCTCATAGCGCTGGAGTAGCCGGGCCAATCGCTGCTTTGGTATACATCTATGGACTATCTGCAGTACCTTTCTTTTTACTACTGCCCCTTGTCTTTTGGTCACGATTAAAAATCAATGCTCATACCTTCACTCAACTCACCCTTGGGGCCATCATTGGAATTAGCATAACTCTTTTTTTGTATATCCTTCTTTT
>JAWOBC010000120.1:0-6065 GCA_046498165.1 Thermoplasmatota archaeon | reverse complement strand
AAAATACAGACATCATCTTCATCGATCACAATATTTCCTGAATGTAGATCACCATGGCAATCAAAGATACATCCATTCTTCTTCCGATGTTCTAATACAGATTTATGATGTTGAAAAAAATCTTGATTTGTTTGTTTAATAAAATGATACTTCTCCTTTGAAATAGTTACATCGATAACTGATACTGTTTGTTCAAAGTTTTCCATGATGTTTTGTTTCACTGATTCAACGGAACCATACTCATTTATGGTTTCAGATGGAGATTGTGACTCATAGAAATCTACTAAGATATCAGCGATGTTTTCAATGTGAGCCTTTGTAACTTTTTCTTTTTTTAACAATTCATTCATTAACTTCTGTTGATCAAATCGATGCATTTTCACTGCATATTCAACAATCTTTCCATTTCCATTAATCGATAGATTCGCATTCTCATTTTCGCTGAATGATACCACAGAATCATAAATGTCAGGGCATAACCGTTTGTTTAAACGAAGCTCCTCCTCACAATACCATTTTCTTTTATCAAGTGTTGAAAAATCAAGAAACCCGAAATCAACTGGTTTTTTGATCTTAAACGCATAGTCATCAATCAAAATAACAAATGAAATATGGGTTTGAATCAATTCTACATCTGTTGAAGCATCATACCCATAGGTGGCTGGATTTTGAATCTGATCTATAAACTGGGGTTGATTCATAGCAACTGTTGAAAGCGTTTGCTTTTAAAAATCTTATTCACCGATCACCATCAATACAATAAAATAACAAATATGATATGAATAAAAAGAAGAACAACAGCAGATGGAATCAATACATTATACATTCGAGTCGTATCCGTTTTAAGATATTCACTGCTTAGCACATTACACAGATGAATCGGGGAGATAAGATACCCGATAAACCCACTCATAAAAAGAATGCTTACGATTCCAACAATATCCATGGACATCATATGAAACCAAGGTTCAACAAGAATATAAGATAGCGTAATCCCACTTAATAAATAACCGGTGAGCACACCAAGAACAAACGGAAAAAGAATAATTATGATAAGAATAGGAATAGGAAGTAATTGAAGCAAAGAAAAAATAGCTTGATTCGCTCCAGAAACAGAAAAAATCTCTCTAAATAACATAATACCAATGATAACCACAGCAAGCTTCCAGGTCAAGGCATTCTTACAGAATAGTTTATATCGAGAAAAACTCACATCAGAAAGAACATACAACAAAGCAATGCTAACGATCACTCCAATAATAAATGCTGGAAACAAATCAATAAAACCTGTATAGGTCAACACAGAAAAACCCAAGGGAACTACTGGTGGAAGAAGATAAAGAAAACCCTTACTATCACGTTTTACCATCGGTTCATCATTATTATTTTTTAATTTCCATTTTTTACTCATTCGTCTTAAAAAAACAAAACCAATAAGAATCATACTAAAAAAAGCAACCAAATTCGCCTGAATGAGATGATACATATTGATGTTTGCTAAATCAGCCATAATCAAGATCGTAGAAGAAATCGGATACACGGGAAACCAGATATGACGAAACCATATATTAAAATAGTTTTTTTGATTCGTCTGCAAACCAAATTTTTCCCCCTCCTCATCCACAATTGGAGCAGAAAACAAGGCTCCACCCGGAACAGGCATCAACCCATAAATAGCAGGGATAAGACCAATAGTTCCCCCTTGCGAAAAAAAAGAACGAAGACTATTAATCAATTTAGCAATCGCACCAGTATCCTGCATCAAGGAAGCCAACATATAGATGAGGGTCATCAGAACAGCTAATTCAATGGTTTGAAACTGAAAAGAGGAGGTATCAAAATTATAAATCAACGCTTGAATCACTGCTTTTCCAATTGTTTCAGGAGAAACAACCGCTAAAGAAAACACGGCCACAATCCCTGAACCAAATATCAAAGAAAGCCCAAAATTATACCGTTTCCGAATCATCAACACAATCGCAGCAAAAGCAATCAACACACCAGACAGACTAATAAAAATAGAAGTTGATATCATATTTCGGCCACTTATGCCCCATTAAGAAGTGCTAATTAAATTCTTTGCTGTCTCACTAGCATCCTCAAGAATGCTTTCTACATCATACTGCTGAAACTGATAATCAACATACAATGGTTTTCCATCGATGATAGTTGTACATACATCACCACCATTTGCTGCATATATGACCTGTGAAATGGGATCATGACAGGGGATTAAATGAGGTTTCTGCAAATCAATGAGGATCAGATCAGCTTTTTTTCCAACCTCAAGTGAACCAAGAACCTGTTCCATTCCAAGAGTTTTTGCACCCCCGCGAGTTGCTAGATCAAACACGGTTTGTGCTGGAAGAACCTTTGGATCCCAACGATGCTGTTTATGCACCAGAGCAGTCATTTTCATGGTATCAAACATATCCAACGTGTTATTACTGGCTGCCCCATCTGTTCCTAGACTAACCGAGACACCAGCATCAAGTAACTCTGGAACTGGAGCATATCCACCAGTGGCAATCTTCATATTGCTCACTGGGCAATGAGAAACAGAGACACCAGAATTCTTCATGATCGTGATCTCATTTTTTGTTATCCAACCACAATGAGCTAAACTCATCCGATTATTCAGCAGACCCACTGATTGTAATTGTTCAACAGGTCTTTTCCCAAATTTTTTCTGAACGTTATATACTTCATCTCTAGTTTCTGCACAATGTGTATGTACTTTAACATCAGAGGAAACGGAAAGCTCCTGGATTTTTTCTAGGGTCTCCGTGCTACAGGTGTAGGTTCCGTGAGGTGCAATCACAGGCGTAATCAACTCATGATTTTTCCAATGATTAATAAAACGTTTACAAGCAGGAAAAAGCTCAGTTGCCTTGTATTCAGGTGTTCCATGATCAATGAAGGCAAAACCAAGTGCTGCTCTTATTCCCATCTGTTCAACGATTTTTGCAATGGTATCCTCAAAAAAATACATATCCTGAAACATGGTGGTACCAGAAGAAATCATCTCAAGAAACGCTAGTTTTGATGCCACTGCTACTGTATCACTAGTAAGCTTTGCTTCCACCGGCCAAATCCGTTTTTCAAGCCATTCCAGCAATACCATATCATCCCCATATCCCCGAAGCAATGTCATCGGAACATGAGTATGGGTATTCATAAGACCAGGAAGCACCAGTTTTTTACTGGCATCAATTTTCAGATCTGCTTCAACATTCAAAGGTTTTTTTGAAATCTCAGCAACCGTTGAATCTTCAATATAGATAGAGCCCTTGAAAATATCTCGTTGATTATTCTGAGTAAGTATCAATCCATTGTTGATAAGAATGCTCATGATAGCATCCCTTAATCATCTTTTAATCGCTGTGCAGTCTGCCAGTTCTTATCAAAATCACGATGAAGTGATTCAACAATTTCTTTTTCAATCGTCCAAAAACCGAGTTCATCCTTTTTCATAGGACCAGATAAAATCAAAGCTCGATCATCCCCAAGAATATAATTCCCAGCGATATGATTACTTTGTTTAACATTTAAGCCATTGAAACGATCCTTATCCTTAAATCGATTAACCAACACCTTTGATTGAGCTGGAATCTGGACATCTCCAAGATACTCAGCCATAATCTTAGGATTATCAACTTCTGAAATATCCCATTCAACAGTGCGTCGAGAGGATGGTGATTCAGTTGTCGTTTTTTTCGTTCCAAATTCAATAGCAATAGCAACCACAACTACGCCGATGCCAAAACCAATCAATAATGAAAGAATGTCCACCATGTTCAATCAACCCTTCCATAAATGATAACCGTTTTCCCTATTATAATTGTTTCCTTGAAAACAAAGCAATTTTCCTCAATTTTTTTCACATCTATTCAAAAATTTGTTTGGCGAACTGACCAAAAATTAAAATATAGCCTGCAATTCTTCGCTTTTAAAAGAAAACAGATTTATTTGGGATTATCATGAATAGATCATATATCGCTGTTAACGGATGGAATGCTCATATTCGGTTTTCCTCAGCTCATATCATCCCCGAATATGAAAAATGTGGACGGTTACACGGTCATACCTATGCCATCCAATGTAAAATTTTTGGAAAACCAGATGAAAAAGGAATCATCGCAGATTTCTCCGTGATTAAACAAATACTACGAAAGATTGCAAACACCTTAGACCATAAAATCCTCATTCCAAGTGAGAGTACCGTCGTTACCATTACTCAGGAAAACTCAGATATCACGGTTCATTCACTGGGGAAAAAATATGTATTTCCATTAAGTGATTGTGTGCTTCTTCCGATACCCTCCACATCAGCTGAAAATCTTTCACTATATATCTTAAATACTTTTATTGATCAACTTAAACCAGAAAAAAATATTACATCAATAGAAATCGGAGTGGATGAAGGGTACGGACAAGGAGCACGAGTACAAAAGGATATCAAACAATAAATAGGTTGAATAAAATGGCTCAAAACGCAGTTCTTCTCCTCTCAGGCGGCCTTGATTCATCAGTGAGTGCCTATATGGCCAAACAAGAGGGTTTCACAAATTGTTATGCGCTCTCTTTTCGATATGGTCAACAACATCAAAAAGAAATACAGGCAGCAAAAAACATTGCCCAAACCTTATCCATAAATGAACATCTCTTCTTTGACTTACCTCTTGATCTCTTTAGTAAATCATCTCTTTTAAAAAAAACGAATGAATCAATACCTAAACAAGTATCAGTAGAAGACATCGGTAACACTATTCCTTCAACCTATGTTCCCGCACGAAACACCATTTTTTTATCAATAGCATTATCCTATGCTGAAACAAAAAAAGCAGATGCTATTTTTATTGGTGTAACCGCAGCTGATTACTCCGGATACCCTGACTGTCGACCTGAATATATAAAAGCCTATCAACAGCTTGCTAACCTAGCCACAAAGCGATCCGTTGAAGGTAACCCGGTCACCATCAAGACTCCCTTATTACATCTCTCAAAAAAGGAAATCGTGCAAAAAGGAAACAAATTAGATGTTCCCTTTGAAAAAACATGGTCATGCTACAATGGAGAAAAAAAAGCATGTGGACACTGTGATTCCTGTCTTTTACGACTTAAAGGATTCAAAGAAGCAGGAATAAATGATCCACTTCCCTATTCCTCGTATCCTACTTGGTATAACAACGAATAGAAACCTGTTAAATCTGCTGTTGCTGTTTTTTATTTTGCAGATACTCATAAGCATCTAGAGAAATCGGAATAGATGCCAAGATAAGGATTAAAATCACTAAACAAATAATACAATCCTCAGGCACATTATACACGGTTGGTTGCACTGAAGCATCCCAGAATGCTCCGTTGATGATATCATTAAACAACAAATTCACGGTACCCACCCAGGGAAGCTCCCCACGGGCTTTACCAGTTATCCAGGAAACAAGAATGGGTTCACTACAAATACCACCTGCTTGATCACATCGATCATTGGTACGGGGATTATCACCTTTTGTAATATAACCCTCATGAGTGGGCTTATAATTACTCAATCCAATAGAGGGAATATTAATTGCTTTTACATCATATAACCCATATTCTGTAACAGTATAGGTGGTTTGATTTCCATCAGTATCAATCGAAATCCAGCAGATCGCTCGATGAATGATCTGATCATCATCAGTTCGCCCATATTTTCGATAAATGATCACATCACCATAATCACCATAGGATCGATAACCACCAGCCCCCTTAGCCATTTCACCACCCAGTGAACTTCCTCTGGTGACAAGATCAGCTTTACTATCCACATCAACTAAAAGAACCATATCTCCTGCATCAATCGTTCCAATCCGACCAAATGGTTCATCAAGATGCATCATGCTGCCGGATTCAATAGCAACCATAGGAGCAGCTAACCACTGACCAGTATATACACAAAGTAACATTAGAATAATAGACCAGGAAGCGGTAAAGGCGTATGTAAGCGGCGAAATCAAGCCCAATGGAAATGCGCACGCCGGGCGTGTCTGGGGTGCCTTCAACATTGAAAAGGAAGTCATCAA
>JAWOBC010000115.1:0-6872 GCA_046498165.1 Thermoplasmatota archaeon | reverse complement strand
CTGTTCCATTGCTTCATCCATTGATTACCACAACTAAGCAGGAAATCCAAAGGCAATGCAAGCTTCTGGGGTTGTGATGATGAAGATTATGGTGTTTGGAGCAGGTGCAATTGGTTCTCTTTTCGGTGGGCTTCTTTCAACAAAAAACGAGGTTTTGTTGTTTGGTCGAAAGAATCAGATGACTGCGATTCAGAACAACGGTCTTTTTATCACCGGAAAAACCACGCTTCATACAAATTTAGATACAGCTTTTTGTATTGATGATGTTTCTTTTGTTCCAGATGTGCTTTTACTCACCGTAAAATCTTTTGATACCAAGGAAGCAATTCAACAAACTTTATCTCTTATTGGTAAAGACACCCTGGTTGTTAGTTTTCAAAATGGTCTTGGTAATATTGATATATTAAAAGAATATGTTTCAGAGGATCAGATTGCCGCTGGAATCACAACTCATGGATCACTTTATGTAAAACCGGGTGTTATTAAGCATACTGGAAGAGGAAACACCTGTTTTGGTGAACTATCTGGGGAAAAAACATCTAGAATTCAACATGTTGTTGAGAGTTGTAATGCAGTAGGAATAAAGACTTCGGTTAGTAATCATATTGTAGAAGATATCGTTAAAAAAGCAATTATCAATGCAAGTATTAACCCGTTGACCGCTTTTTTCAGGTATCCCAATGGTTATCTATTGCAAAACCCGGTGTTAGCTCATCTTGTTGAAAAGATTTGTTTAGAATCAACAGCTATTGCCCAAGCACAAGGCTTCGATCTTTCTTCTTCAGATATGATTGATGAAACACGTCAGGTCATTGAAAAAACAAGTGAAAATCATTCATCGATGTTTCAAAGTGTGCAGAAAAAATCGAAAACAGAGATTGATTCAATTAATGCAAAATTTGTGGAATTAGGAAGAAAAAAGGGTTGCGATGTATTTCTAAATCAAGTGTTGACCAAGCTTATTCATTCCATTTATGATAGTTGAATGGATACTATTTTTTTCAGGAAAATACGGTTTTGTTTCGTATCCGTAAGCTTTTCAAACAAAAAAATGATGTTCTGTTTATGATACTTTGGTGGAGACTGATTATTTATGAAGATTTTTGTTACCCGTAAGATTCCTGAATCTGGTCTTGATTTACTCAAAAAACATCATGATATTGAGGTAAACCCGGAGAATCGAGTATTGAACAAACAAGAGATTTTTAATGGTGTAACGGATAAAGATGGCCTTCTTTGTCTTCTTACTGATACGATTGATAGGGAGATTATTGAGGCTGAACCAAAATTGAAGATGATTGCAAATTATGCGGTTGGGTTCAATAATGTAGATGTTAAAGCAGCAACTGAAAGAGGGATACCGGTAAGTAATACTCCTGGTGTGTTAACTGATACCACTGCAGAGCTTACATGGTCATTGATTTTTGCAGTAGCCCGTCGTATCGCTGAAGGTGATCGGTTCACCCGTGATGGTCATTTTGCTGGCTGGGATCCCTTGCTTTTACTTGGTATGGATCTCACTAGGAAAACATTAGGTATTATTGGTGCAGGTCGAATTGGCACAGCTGTTGCACTGAAAAGCCAAGGTTTTGATATGAATGTGTTGTATGTTGATAAAAACAAAAACAAAACCTTGGATCAAAAGCTGCATGCGACAAAATCATCAATAGAAGATGTATTAAAAAAAGCTGATGTTATTTCTCTTCATCTTCCCCTGATTGATGAAACCAAACATATCATTGGTGAAAAAGAATTGCAGTTGATGAAGGATTCCGCGATTCTAATAAATACATCTCGTGGACCTGTTGTGGATGAACAGGCATTGATTACTGCTTTGGAAAAAAAGTGGATTTTTGGTGCGGGTCTTGATGTCTATGAACAGGAACCACAGGTTCCAGCTGCATTGAAAAAACTGGATAATGTGATCTTGCAGCCTCATATTGGTTCTGCGACCTTTGAAACCCGCTCAAAAATGGCTACGATGGCAGCAAAGAACATGATAACAGGATTACAAGGTGAGATTCCACCAAATTGTGTAAACCCAGAAGTATTTGATTAAAGTGCTTAAAGGGTGAACACCCAGAGTTCTGGTTGTTCTGGGATTTCTTCTTTTTCAATATCGATTTCATTTCCTACTTTAACCGTTTTGTATTCATTGGTTTGATCCAAGAATTGATCAACACTAGCAATGGGGAGGGATAATCCTTCTATTTTGTAATGCATAGGGATAACGATCGTAGGTTTAATTTGATTGATTACTTCCCATGCTTTTTTCGCATCTAGAGTATACGTTCCTCCAACAGGGATAAAAAGAACATCAATCGCACCAATTTTTTTAATCGTTTTTTCATCCAGTGTATGACCAAGGTCTCCGAGATGGCAGAAGGTTACATCATCGATGATACATCGATAAATGATGTTTTCTCCTCGTTTCGTTCCTTGGTGTTGATCATGAAAACTGAAAAATCCCTTTATGGATACATCATCGATTTGTCTTTTTCTAGGTTCAGTGATGATTTTTGTTGTTTCTTTTTCAACGGTTTTTACACTGTTATGATCATAGTGATCATGCGAAACCAAAATAATATCAGCAAGAACAGTTGGTGTTGGTATACCAATTGATTTTCCATCATGTGGATCTGTAACAATTGTTGATTCGTTGGTGATTTCAAAACATGAATGACCGTGCCATCGTATTTTTAACATGCTTTCCTTCTCCCAAAAACCTGTTTTCATCCATCTATTTCACATTGATTATATATAGGTTATGGCCGCAGTCTACTTAAGGAGATATAGTAAATGTTGTCACTGTTTGTTTCTTTGATTGCAAAAGCAAATGTTTTGTTGACAGAGTGGGCAAGTCGTATTGCCCGGCTTATCTCGGGCCAGGAAGCAGAAAAAGAATCTGTTATTCCATGGATCAGGTATTCAGCATGACCTTTGTTTGGTGATTGGGTGTATGCACGGAAATGAGTGCCAAATTTAAACCCTGTTTTTACTAGCATTCCTCGTTGTTTTAAATCATTGAAGAGAGTAATGCGTAGTTCAATGTCTGGTTGCTGTTGGGAAAAAAGAGAAAGTAATTGTGTTTTCTTCACATTATTTTCTGTTTCTGGATCGATAATGGAAAGATTCTGTTGATTGACTAAATATGCTGCTTCAACCAGTGAGAGCTGTAGACCATTGCCAAATGGTTTTCCAAAGAATTCCTTTTGGTGAAGCAATTGAGCATGGTGTTCATCAAACACAATAACCCGATCTTGTAATAACAATCCTTTTGTCGGTTGATAGTCTTGTGCGTTTATGGTTCCATGTAGATCTATTTCTGAGAGAAGGTAATAGGTCACATCGCCTTCTTCATCGGCGATAGCAATCCATGCTTCTGCATCTTGTTTGTTAGCCTGTGTAATAAGATGTTTGAATGTGGTGAGTGAGGGAATCGATCGTTCAGAGAATGCTATGATGAGACATTGTTTCTCTGTTTCTCCATCTGTTTTTTTAAGTAAGTTGAACGTAAAATCATCATTTTTTTTGCAGAGTGTTATTTGTTGTCCTCTGTTTCTTAGATTTTGAAAGATGATGTATGTTGTTTCAAAAGTGGAATCTTTTTTTGCTGCATGGGTGATGAGTTGTTCAAAGGATATTTTTTTGTTATTTTGAAAAACAAGTAGTTTTTTTTCATCTAAGAGAAATGCTGCTTCGATTAAAGAGAGATGTAACTGGTTATCAGATTGTGGTGTGCCAAACCTACTTTTTGTATATAATCGACCAACATCCTTGGTATTAGTTACGATAACACTGTTTCCGTTGAGGGTTCCTTTGGCGGGTTTCATCTAAGAGGGATAAGACTATGGTTTTATTTGGTTTTTTCCTCTTTTTTGATTCAATTGTTTTTTCAGTAATCATCCACAGGATATGATTGATGATCTAACAAATCACACTCTACCCCCCTATGCATTTTGATATGATTTTTTTGTTCTTTTTATTGATGGTTTTTCAGCACTTTTTCGATGCTTGTAACCAGTGTTTCTTCATCTACTGGTTTTTCGAGGTAATCCTCTCCAAGAAAGCTTCCTGCCTCGTGAGCGATTCGATCGGCTCGGGCAGTGAGAAAAATGATTGGTATGTTGGTCCATTTTGGGTTATCTCGAAGTTGATCATAGATCTCCCATCCATCTTTTTGTGGCATCATGATGTCAAGCAGGATCACATCTGGTTGAAGTCCTTCTTTTAACAGGGAAAAACATTTCTCTCCAGAGGCTGCACCGTAGAATTCAAATGATTTATCTGCGTGTTTTAATACTTGTTCAACCGAGAACAGTTGATCTGCTTCATCATCAACAAAAAGAATTCTTTTTTTCCTCGAATGTGGGCTCATCGGTGATAGACACCTAATGTTCCCAACCGTCTTTTTTCCTTATATTTTTTTCTAGTTTTTCAAAAAATTTTGCCCATTTAAAAACAATCAAAGAAAAGTTTTTTCGGATGAGTTAGAATAAGTTTGATCAATTATGAAAAAAAAATTAGAAACAGTTGAACCTGTTGTTTCTCCGGTTTTTATTTGTATTTGTTTTCTTTATTGAAGTAATCATTGATGTTCTGCGGAAGCTGTTGACGGAAGGAATAGTCTTGTGGTGGACGTTTTTCTTGATAATCATGGATGCTATAGGGAGTCCAAGTGTATGGTTTTTTCTCTGGTTTTTTGTCCTTTCCAATGAGTTTTCCAATGATTATTCCAATGGCAATTCCTGCTAATCCCCCGATAAAGGCAAAAATGATGAAATATTCACCAATTTGGTTAAGATCTAGATTGAAAAATGATGTACTTGGTTCTGGGATGCCGACATAACGTGAGGACTGCGTTCCACAATTTCCTGTGTAGGTTAGCACCCCTGGGATAAGATCACTGTATTTATAATAAAACAAGGCATTTTGTACATTATCATCGATCATGCTTTCAGCATATTCATAGTAGCTGACCGCAAGTAATGGTTCGATTCCTTGTAGTCTGCTTTCACTGATGCTCGCACTAGCACTTTCATTAGCTCGATCAAGTTTGTTTTGTATTTTTTCAGTGGTGGTGGCATCTACGAGTTCCAAGGCCAGGTTTCCTTTAGATAGAGCTTCTAACGCTTCAAATAAGGCAGCTGCTGGATACCCATTGTTTTTATCTTGTTTTGCTGTTTTAAGCATGCTTTCTGCTTCGGAGAGAAGCGATGATGACGAACCTAATTCCTGGAGAATAACCTGAGAGTAAACGATGGATTGCTGTGCATCATCAATGTAATCACTGGCAAGATCATCTAGTTGCGTTGAACTGATGCTTCCGGTATCATTGAAATAATCACTTAGCCCTAGCCACCAGCCAATACTTTCACTACGTTGATAGGTAAAGGCTAGTTCGTAGAGCTCGGAAAAAAAATCACTGTTTTCATAGTCGTTTTGAGCACTATTTAGGTATTGGGCTGCTTCTGTCGCTCTTTTTTGTGCGGCACCCACGCATTGTAAAGTGATCATTCCCTCTACTGAGGCGTTTTTTGCTTTTTCACTTTGAGCAGAATAGTATTGTCTCACTTCTTGGAGTAATGTATCTAGATATGTTTGTTGATCGCTGCTGTTGAAATAGTCACAGGCATAGGTGACAAAACGGGAGTTTATCAGGGATTGAAATGATTTACTGGTGCTGGTGTAATACAGTTCTTGGTTGAACCAATCCTGTGATTCGGTGAATGCATCTTCAGCGTTGTTTAAAAAATCAGTGACTTGATTGCGGTAGTAACTGGGAAAGCGATTTGGGATACTGTTTTCATCAAAAGCGGCGCTAGCATTTTGGTAAGATTGATTTGCTTGTGATAGGAGATTTGTTGCAAGTGGTTTCATAGAATCAATGTATTGTTCGGTGGAAATACTTTGGTTGGAGGCGGTGACTTCATATTCATATCCAGTATAATAATAGATGACATCTTTAATGTCGGCCACTTCGACGACTTCTATGCCATAGTTATCTTCAGCGTAATCTGAGACATTTCTGGTGACTTGATGAGATACGATTTGTTGTCCCCATGCAGTTTGAATGGTTTCATAGATGGTCTCGGTATATGTTCCTTGTCCTTCTGGGATGAGAAAACGTGTAGCGCCAACGGAGTTTGCAGCATCAATTTTTTTGGTAATTCCTCCAATTGGCCCAATGCTTCCATCGGGATTGATCATCCCGGTCATCACCGTTTGATCATCGAGGTCCCATCCTTCTAGAAGGGCAACAACGGCGGTGGTGAGCATCCCTCCTGCTGAGGGGCCACCGATAATGGGTGATTTTGTTCTTATGACAAAGAAATAATCATAATTGTCAGGGTTTACACTGCAGTTTGGATCCTTTTCTACAAGAGCACTGGCTACTTTTACGGCTAATCGCGCTGATCCTTGCATGTCTATTTGTGCGAGTGGTAGTGTGTCCACAAATACTCGTCCGCTTCCTTGGTTTTGAATGGTTACTGTAACAGTTGAGATGACGCCAATGTATCCTTCTGCTGTTTGTCCAACTGCGGGGGCATAGACGGTGACGTTTCGGTATTCGATGGAGATGTTTTCATTACTGATTTCACCGGGTGTGGTTGCCATTGTTGTTTGAACTGAGATGGTTTGCACCATAAGTAAAATAATGGTGAATAATAGGATTGTTTTGTGTGTTTTTTTTGCGGTGATTGGTGTTGTTTTTTCCCTCATGGTTTCACCTAATATTTTTTATGATTAATTATTATAGTTATTATAGATGATCTGTGTTGTTTTGGGTAAAAGATAGAAAGTGGTGTTGTATAAATTTTTTGAGCATAGTTTTTTGAAAAAGGAGGCATTGGAGGAAAACGAGTTTTTAG
>JAWOBC010000067.1:0-7532 GCA_046498165.1 Thermoplasmatota archaeon | reverse complement strand
TACTTGATGTCATCAGAAGTATCAGCATATCCAGAGACAGATTCAACTGAAAGCCCAGTTGCTACTTCCGCTGTGGTTTCTTCACCAGTGGTCATTGCTTGTGATTCTAGTCGAGAACTGGTCTGTATAAGAACAGAAGCTGCTATACCTGCTACTAGGACCATGGCAATAAAAATAATCATCGTTCCTATGCCAATGGCACCCATATCCTTTTCGTTGGACACTCTAAATAGTCGTCTCATTTTTTTGCATCCCACCTTTTCATTTTTATTTTTTTATCATTTTATTGGAGTGCATTAGTTATAGAGATGTTTTTAGAGTGCAACCTCAAATAAGACCCACCTGTTATTATAGTTTATTTGCATTTGCATACGTCAAAGTGTATGCAGATACATATACAACGAAGAAGAGTCCTTTAAAAATATCATATTATTTTTTAGAAAATACATTGTTATATCAAAAAAAATGTCTATTAAGCTATTGTTTATGATTTTTAGTTGTTTTAATAATCCTTTTTTCTAAAGTATCAATTTCATATTCAAGTTGCATAATCATCAAATCGATTCCATATGATTTCATAAGTTCATTTGAAGTCTCACTAATCCTTGATGAAATCTCTTTAAAAAAGAAGGGACCTGCATTTTTTCCCAGTGATTGATTTACTTTTTGAATATAATCCTTAAGAGCGTAACAAAGCTTCTCAGTTTTTATTTTTTCAACATTTTTTTTCCAATAAACAAAAGTCTCTTCTTCACTAAATCTTGTATCTACAAAATGAAATGATGATAAAAAGGGATATTGATCATGCAAGTCTTCTTTTAATGATTGCATAAGGTAATAAGTGTATCCCTCGGTTGTTTTTCTACTAGAAATTTTGTAAAGTGTATCGAATATTTCCCGGACAATTCTTGCATTGTTAGCCACAGCATTTCCCTCCGAAAACATCATAGTTGACAACGATTCAGTTTATGTAAATTTGTATTTATTGATAAATTTATCAATTAAATATCTATTTTGCTTTTAGTTTGCTTATTGTGTATATAACAATTGTTTTAAAAAAATTTTGGAGCATTTATTAGTCGGATCCGACGAGGAAAAAATTACCATAAGCTAAGGACAGGATCAACCGAAAATGGTATCTTTATATCCAGTTCTTTTTTAACGCCTATTGAAGGATACAGATTTATCTTGATAGTATCACCTCTTTGAAGCTTTAATGAATGTGGTATTTTAAATATAATGAAGAGACGGTCTGAATGTTGATTTATCAAATGAGACTGCTTCATTGAATTATCATCATCAAATATACTTAAAATTCCAAAGGAATTATTCCCCAGATTATCCCAAAGACCATGGTTGAATAGTGTTTCATTAGAAATATCTGCACAGCATCCGTTATGATTTAAAAAAATGATTTGATTGCCATTAGATAGTTCAATCATAAGTTCTGAAAGTTTGATATTTGTTGAAAATTGAGGATGAAGTTGAATAGCAATTTGTTTGATCAGTCGATCCTGTTGAACCCGGTGAAATTTTCCTAGGATATCATCTATATTCATATAGCTAGAGACATCAGCGTAAACGGTTTCAATCATTTCTTGAAGGTCTTCCTCAGTTATTTCTTCTGTTGTTTGCGTACCCTCATAAAGCGTGGCAGATGAAACGATAATGGTAATAGCAACTATTGCTATGATAAGCATTGTGAACGACAGTAAGGATTTCATGATATTATTTGCCTCAGCCTTCTATGTTGATTTAATAATATAAAATATTTTTTATTTTTATAATAATTTGCTCTATAAAAATTCCTTATTCTTTGAGAAAATGCTAAAACGACAAGAAGATAGAAGAGGCTATAACCAATAGAAGAACCCATTTTTTATATTTTCACAAGAGACAACTGCATCTAATCTTATCTTTGTCTCTTCTCAAAGAAAAACTGACAAAATACCATTCTGCGACTTTTTCAAAATGAAGAAAAAACGCTGAATCTTTAAATACCATTTCTTGAGAAACATTAACACGAAAGACATTGACTGGGATGAAATAAATTTCCGGGCAATGAAATGAAATGGAAGGTGAAATGGAATGGAAAAAAAACATTTAGATAAGCTGGTCGGTCAACCCAGTAAAATAGTGACACGTGAACCAGGCGAACAAAACGTCAAAGTCATCAATGGAATCCTTGAAGGCGTGGACTACAATGCAGGTTTTGTCATCATCGATTCAAATCAAGGTTTTGGTGCATTACGAATAGAAAACATTATTGCTATCAAACCAAGTCAAAAACACAAGAAATCAATTGAAAAAAACGATCATGCCATGGTAGGAATTGGAACACTCATCGTGTTCATTGCCATGATTCTTGTTGCAGCTGTTGCTGCTAGTGTCATCATTCAAGCAAGTGAAAGTCTTCAGCAAAAAGCACAAAATGTTGCAACCCAAACAACTCGAGAGGTTTCTGCAGGATTAGTCATTACAGATATAACCGGTTTTACCAACACAAACAAAACTGAAATCACCCATCTTGCATTAACTGTTCGACCGCGAGCAGGTTCAAAAGACATTGATCTTAGTCTGTGTACTCTTACCACCCTCTGTAATAATTTGTCACTTCTCACCATTGATGAGAATCTTGTTGCAGCAGTTAACACGGATAATAAAAGCGTATTCAAAACACCGGTTAGTCCAGGAAGCGATGAAACAATAATTGGTGGATCCAGTAAAACAAAATTCGGCGTGATTTCTATCCATGATCCCGATAACTCAATAACCTCAACCCATGGAATGAATAGCGGCGATAGAATCTTTGTCATCGTTAATCTTTCAGCGATAATTACGGATGAAGGCGGGCTCTCACCAAGGGAGAGTATCTCTGGTGAAATACAACCAGAAACAGGGGCCCCTGGCGTATACGATATCACTGCTCCAGCAGTTTTTGCCCACCGGATTATACCATTACTTTAAATATAATCATCATTACCATCAACATACCCCCCCCCTCCTCTTTTTTTTTAAAAATTTGATTATTGGTTAAAAAATACTTTTAATTTCATATCAAACACCTAAAAAAAATAAAAAAGTATTTGAATCTTATTTTCATAAACTTCGATGGTTGGTCGCGGAAAAACTGGGGGCAGAGCTTATGGAATTATCATCATTAACGGTACAAAACGTGTTAAATAAAAATAAGGAAACATCTCAATCAACAAACGATGACGTGAATCCCTCACCACAATCATTACAAGAACTTATCGATTTAATTCAATTCACAGAAACTATCTCAACAAAATTATCTTATAAAGACTCTCAGGAAGAAACATTTCAAAAAATATTAGATAAATTCCGTAACATCTCAAATTACTCTCTGGCTATTCTCCTTTTATCAGAAGACAAAAAATATCTTACTATTTTTGGCACAACAGAAAATAAAAAAAGATTGAAGATGGCAGAAAAAACCGCCGCAATTGCAACAAAAAAATATAGGATACCCCTTTCTAAATCTGAGTTATACAAAAAGGTCATTTATGATCAAGAAACCATCGTTGTTCAAACTAAGAAAATTCCATTAGAAATACTACCCAAACAAATCGGCAAAGCTATTATTCATCTCCTAGGATATGATGATGAAAGACAACAATGCATCATCACCCCGCTTAAAAAATATAACGAAATCATCGGTGCATTAGCAATAGGATCAAATGAACTCAGTACCTATTTTTTATCAACAATGAAACATTTTGCAAATCATATCAAAAACACTCTAGAGCATGCTGATGAATATCAAAAAAGAAAGAAACAAAAACAAATGCTATCAACATATAAACTAGCGGTGGAAAATGCTCAGGATATGGTTATGGCAGTGAATACTAACTTTGAATATATCCTTGCAAATAAACCATTTTTAACATATCATAATTTAACAGAAGAAGAGGTGTTGGGTGCTCATATATCTAACATTCTGGGCCGTAAAACATTCAATCAAATTAAACCCGCGCTATCAGCCTGTTTCCAAGGGAAAAAAGTTAAATTTGAAATGAATAAAACCTATCCAAAACAGGGAAAACGGAATCTAAAAGTTTATTATTATCCATTGAAAGATAAAACAAACAAGATCATTGGAGCTGCAGCAATTATCAGTGACATCACTAGAAGAAAAAAAGCAAAAAAAATTATCGATAAACAAAAGAAGGATTTACAGACCCTTTTTGATTCAGTCCCCTCAGCAGTCTATTTCAAAGATAAAAACGCCCGCTATTCAAAAATAAACAAAAAATTTTGTTCAATAACAAATATCCCAAAAAAACAAATAATAGGAAAAACTGCCCAGGAGATTTTCCCCAAAAAATACGCAGATCAATACTATAAAGACGACTTGGAAGTGCTTAAGTCTGGAAAAGCAAAATACAACATTGTGAAACCTTTGCCCAGTGGAAATGAGGAAGCATGGATAAAAAGCGATAAACTTCCATTAAAAGATGAAAACGGGGAAACGATAGGGATTATTGGGCTTTCTAAAGATATCACTAAGCAACAAAAATTTCGAGAAAAATATTGGGAATCAGAACAAAAATATCAGACATTAATACAGGCAGCCCCCGTTGGTATTGGTCTTGTCGATGAGAACGGCATCATTATTGATATGAATCCGGCCATGAAACAACTCACGGGTTTTAGTAAAGACGATTTTGCAAACCATTATCTCTGCAAGAAAGACAGGGAAAAGTTAAAAACCATTCTTAAGGAGGAAAAATCTCTTCGAAATTATGAAATAAAACTTCAACGGAAAAGTGGGGAAACATATCATGCCTTACTTGATGTTGATACTATTTCTCTAAATGGAAACAAGTTATATCTTACTATTCAACGTGATATCAGCTCCATAAAAAACACTGAAAAAAAATTAAAAAAAACACATGAAACATTAACACAACTCCTCAATCAAAGAGAAATTCTCATCGAAGAAATCCATCATCGAGTGAAAAATAATCTACAGATTATCACTAGTCTCATCGATCTGCAAAAAGAAAATGAGCAAAACTGTTACAATGACAAATTTTACACGGAATTAAAAAATAGAATTTATTTGATGGCCCTTCTTCATGAACAACTCTATCAATCAGATGATTTCAAAACCATTGTCCTTAGTGATTATATCAAAAATATCACGGATAACTTAGAACAAACATATAATATCTCCAATAAACAAATTTCAATATCCGTTTCAAGTAATAGGGAATTCATCAGTTTTAAAAGAGCAATTTCCTGCGGACTGATCATCAATGAACTGGTATCAAATGCGATCCAACATGCATTTCCTCAACAACGAAAAGGAATAATAACCATCAATATAACTTCATCAAAAAAAGATCATCTCATCAGTATAAAAGATAATGGAATTGGATTTTCATCATCTTTTGATCCTCAACAGACTCAAACACTTGGTCTACAGTTGGTCAATATGTTGATACAGCAACTAAAAGGACACATAGAAATTACCAATAAAGAGGGAGCACATATTTCTTTAACAATTCCAAGGAATAATGGAGGGAAAAATCAATGAATGAAAAAGAAAAGATTCTCATCGTTGAAGATGAAACCATCGTTGCTAAAGATTTGCAACAAAAATTAACGAAACTAGGATATGATGTTCCCACTACACTTTCAACTGGTGAAGAAGCTATCCAAAAGGCAGAACAATTAGATTTAGATTTAGTGCTCATGGACATTAAATTAAGTGAAGAAATGGATGGTATCCAAGCAGCTGAAAAGATTCATAATCAATTTGAGATCCCCATTATTTTTCTAACCGCCTATGGAGATAAAAAAACCCTTGAACGAGCAAAAAAAACAGAACCATATGGATACGTCATGAAACCATTCAACATCAAAGAACTGCACAGCAATATCCAAGTCGCATTACATAAAAATAAAATGGAGAAAAAAGTAAAACAACATCATCACTGGATGCTTAACACCTTACAACACATGGGAAATGCTGTAATAACAACTGATGAAAACCAAAAAATAACCTTTGTAAATGCCGCTGCAGAAAAACTTATTGGCATGGGAAAAAAAGAGCTCATCAATCAGAACGCAGATACCTGCATACAACTGGTAAACGGTGAAACAAACGAAAATATCTCTCTTTTTTCAGTTTTAACAAATAATGAAAAGGACAAAATTCACTCAAATGAAATTCAAGATATTATTCTCACTAGTAAAGATGGGAGAAAAATGATTGTTGATATCAATGCTTCATCCATCAAAAGATTGGATGGATCCATTGATGGTTTTGCGCTCAACATACAAGATGTTACTGAGCAACGAGAAGGATACAATGTTTTACAAAAGGTTTCAAAAGAACTGAAACGACGGGTGGAAAAAAGAACTGAGCAACTAAGAGAAACAATTGAATCACTTGAAAAACAAATCAATGAACGAAAGAAAGCTGAAGAAAAAGCAAAAGAAATGCAAACATCAGTGGAAAACATCATTAACAGCACCTCAGATATTATTATTGCTTTAGACAGCTGTAACCGGGTTGAATATTGGAATTCTTCTGCTCAAAAATTAACCGGTTACAAAAAAAAGGATGTCTACGGAAGATACATCACCAAACTTCCTTTCGTTAACGATTCAAAGAAATTAAAAGATATTATCGACACCGTTCATGAATCAAAAGAAGTTATCTCTCAAAAACTGGTGATGATTACAAAGGATTACTCAAAAAGAATATTAAATTTATCTTGTGCCCCACTTCATACTAATGGCGAAAAAAAAGGAATCGTCTTTGTTGGAAAGGATATTACCTATGATTGGGAAAGCCATCATAATCTGCTTGTCGGTCATAGTTATATCATCGCTGAAAAAAACAAAAGAAGCTCCCTTGATTTATTTTCCAATCTTATTTTCTCTGATTTCAATGGTATTTATATCACCAGATCACATCCAAAAAAACTAAAAGAAAACCTATCCACCGATAAAATCAAACCAATATTTATTCGAAAAAACCCATTAAACAAGTATCAAACCATATCCACACCAGCTGAGTTTTTAGATGAAATCAAAACATATGCCACAACAAATGAAAAAACAGTGTTATTCGTAGATGGTCTTCATTATTTTTTGACCACGACAACATTTGATGAAGTATTAACCACATTGTATGACATCAATGAAATCATATCCGATTCTTCAATTATGCTCTTATTATATTTTGATCCACAATTGTTTGCTTCAGATGAATTAGCAATACTTCAGAATGAATTTGAACCATTGCCCAGTAAAAAAGTCGAGGACATCAAAATAAAGGATGAATTATTTGATATTCTAACTTTTATCGAAAAGGAAAACAAGAAAAATGCACTCGTTTCTCTGAAAAAAATAATGTCACAATTCAATATCGTCTATTATACTGCTTCAAAACGAGTGAAACAACTGGTGGATGAAGGCCTTGTTTTCACCAAAAAATATGGGAAATCCCGTGTGGTTCATCTCACGGAAAAAGCAAAAACACTCCTAACCCATCG
>JAWOBC010000041.1:0-9814 GCA_046498165.1 Thermoplasmatota archaeon | reverse complement strand
GGTGAACGATGTGTAAGTACTGCAAATCGGAATTTTAAAGGACGTATGGGCTCAAAGGAAGCAGAGATTTATCTAGGCAGTCCTGCTACTGTTGCCGCCTCTTCATTGAAAGGCCATATTGTTGATCCTCGGGAGGTGATTGAGTAATATGAATGTGTGGAAATATGGTGATGATGTGAATACGGATATGTTATTTCCAGGAAAATATACCTATTCTTGTAGTACGGCTGAGGAAATTAAACCACATCTTCTTGAAGATTTAGATCCCTCTTTTGCAGATAACGTTGAAAAAGGAGATATTATTTTTGCGGGGAAAAACTTTGGTTGTGGAAGCTCTCGGGAACAACCTGTTGTTGGTTTAAAAGCAGTGGGTATTAAGGCAGTCATTGCAAAGAGTTTCGCTCGTATTTTTTATCGAGCAGCGATCAATCAGGGTTTGTTACTAATTGAATCTGAAAAAGCAGTGAATGCTTATCAGGATGGTGACCAAGTTGAAGTGATTGTTGAGGATGGTACTATTTCTATCAATGATCAGTCGTTTTCCTTTCCAACGCTTCCAAAGGAAATTATAGACATTCAAAAAGCAGGTGGATTATTGAATTATACAAGAATGAAATTAAAAGATAAAAAATGCTAGCTTGCTATTTTCAATGAATCTCTATTGAGGGTTAGCATCAAATCCTTTCCTTTTTTGTATTGTTGATTAGATTGATGAAGATAGAAGAATTTAGTGATCATCTGGTTTATAAAAGTGAAAAGCATTGTTTTTGTATTCTTTGCTGAGTTGGGTATAAATCGCTGCATTTTGTTTTATTTTTTCCTCAAGGCGTCTATCCTCTTTAATGACTTTACCCGGTATCCCTAGAACAAGGCTATGTTCTGGAATGATGGTATCAGCAGTTACTAGGGCATGGGCTCCAATGATAGATCCTTTTTTGATGACAGCTCCATTGAGCACTGTTGCATGGATGCCAACTAGACAGTTATCTTCGATTGTTGCCCCATGAACCATGGCCATATGACCAATACTTACGTTTTTTCCAATGTGAGTGGAGTGATCTGCATCCACATGAATGATACAGCCATCCTGAATGTTTGAGCCTTCGTTTACCTGGATTTTATTTTCATCACCTCGGAGAACAGCATGTGGATAAACACCGCATTGTTTTTTTATGATGACATCTCCAATGATTACCGCGGTGTCTGCGATAAAGGCTGATGAATGAATAGATGGTTTTGTTGATTGCATGGTAATTAATCCATATCGATAAATGTTGTTTAAATATTATGTCTAATGTTGTATGTTTTTTATTAAAAATCGATAAATAGAAATATTATGTTTTTTATTTGTTATTGGGTCTGGGATTGGATTCTGCGCTAAGGATGGATGAGTGTTCATCCAAGTGGCACTCCGTCATCAAAAACGTATCGCTTTGCCTTCTTTTGTTCCTATTAGTTTGCACCATCTTCAGTGAAACATTTCAAGGAAAACAGGGAGAAAATGAAAATATTTTTTTTGATTATGTTGGTGTATCTCCAACGATTCAAACTCAGCTGAACCCGGTTAACTTACAGTGTATTGTCCAGCATTATGATCCTTCAATGAATGCTTCAGTGAATATTACCTATCCCGATGAACAATATTATGTATTTCCTATGAATTGGTCAGCCAATGGAAAATTCATTTTTTCATCCCCCTTTACGATCATAGGAAAATATTCATTTGTAATTATAGTTTTTAATGAGACAAAAATTGTTGCTAATAGTTCTTCATATTCGTTTTGGATTGCGCTTTCAAAGGATGACACTGATAGTGATAGTATGCCTGATCATTGGGAGAGGCGATTTGGTTTTAATGTAACAGATCCCACTGATGCAGATTTGGATGAGGATGGAGATGGTTTCTCTAATGCCATGGAATATACTATTGGATCTCATCCATTGAAAAATCAGGTAATAATCAATCATCTTTACCGATTAAAGCAAGAGATTGATTATTTTCTTCTTTCATTTTTATGTTTCATAATTATTTCATTTTGTTCATTGTTCGGAGTTCGGAGGGGTTCTACTTGGCTTTGAAATGGCAGTGGTTGTTCCTCTGGGTTTTTTTTATCGCTTGCATCCTATTTGTTCTATCCTTATGGGATCTTTTTTTAAACATTGGATTAAAACATATCACTCTGTTTTTTTATGCTGTGCTTTTCATCACGGTATTGTTTTTGTTTACATTGATGATGAGTTCCAAGAAAACCAGACAGGATATCGTTAGAGTTTTTGAAAAAACATTACAAGGTCGCTTGTATCATTTTAAATGCCCGCATTGTCTGGGCGTTTTTGCTATCAAGGAATCAATGAATCATGATCATAAACCATTATTGCTTACCTGTCCGGATTGTGGCCATCTTGGGCTCATTCTCCCAGATCATAAGGTAGCAAAGCAAAAGATACCAAAGAAGAAATCAGGAAATGTGCTTCTTCGGTGTCCCAGTTGTGGTGAAAGTTTAAAAATATGGGCTGAGGGAACTCGTTTGTATCCCTATGTTCAAGTGTTTTGCTGTCCGTATTGTGGAGCAAAAAAACCCTTGAAGCGTATTTAATGAATGCTATGGCGGATTTTTACTGCTTCTCCACTCTTTGCTTGTTTCATGGTTTCTGCATTCATTTGCGCAACACCTACTCCTTGAAGAGAGTGGTTTTGAAGAACAATGATTTCATCACCTTTTCTAATATTTGGATCTGCATCAATAACCCCTGGAGCAAAAACAGATCCCTTCAAAGTGAAATCATCCGAGATTTCTACCCAATATGTTTTGCTGGATTCAATTCGTTTTGCTCCATCAAGCGTTAAGCTGATAAATCCTCGTTCTGCGGTTATCATTCCGAGTTGAGCGTTGGATTGATCCATGATTCGTTGATATGGATATTTTCCGGTAATCCTGATGTTTTTTAGAAGAATTGATGCTGTTTTGCTTCCAAACTGATACGATGCTAGTGCGTTGATGTTTTCAATGTTTCGGTTAGCTGCAGAAACTATTGACTTGGTGTTAATAATCTGTTTTAGTGTTTGTGAAAGATTGGTCAATGCTTCTTTTGAGGTGGGATGGTGTTCATCAGTAGTATACACTGGATTGGGAATCACGGTGGATACAATATCAGCTAGGTTTTTGGGCAGATGAAGAATGATATCCTTATAATGATGCTGTTGGAGAAATGTTTCAAATTGTTCCCGGATCATTTGTTTTTCATCTTCATACCAGTCTCCGCTCACTGCGATATCATAGGAGGATGCTGGATAGATTAATTCAAGTTCTCGGGGAACAAGACCAAGTGGTGAGGTAAGAATCATTTCTTGGATTATCCGATGATTTTTCAATGAGTGGATTACTCGTTGGATACGGCGATGTGATTTTGAAAAAGAATATGGTTTTTTGGCTGAACAGGGAAGGAGAAGAAGGATTTTTGCATGGGATGGTGGTTGATATCTATGGATTACTCGCTGTTGAAAACGTCGTATTTCTGGTCTGAACAGTCCATCTCTTGTTGTCGTCATCACCCTTTTTTTGGTTTGGGTTGCGGTATGTTTTTCTAAATATGGATAGTGGTCGATATCCATTAGATGAAGAAGTGATGCATGATGGGGATGATTTCTCACTCGTTGTTCCACTAGTTCACGCAGAGTGTTTTGTTGAATTGCATGATGGATAAGCCTTAGTTCATTATTTAATTGATAATAATTATGCAAAAGAAGGTCATCAAATTCCATTTTTTTTGGATTTGATAGGTGTTTACAGGCAGGGCAGCTGCAGGGAGGTTGTTTCAATTGTTTTTGTTGTATATTTCCAGTTGGAAAAAAGAGGGTTTGATCTCGTGCAGCAAGTATAGCTCGGCTGGCATCAAATAGTTGTATTCCAAGATAGCTTAACAGAGCAAGATTCATTGGTTCTGCTATTGAAGGGGAATAGATGATATGGTTAGGTCCAATGTTTTCTTTGAGATTGGTGATGAATGTGATAAATGTTTTTTGTTTTTTGAAAAGTTGTGTTGCTGATCCTACGGCATATATTTTTGGTTCTTCTGATTGAGGTAATTGGCAGAGGTTTTCCGTTCCTCCAGGAATAAAAAAAATCTCTCCTTGTTGATTTTCTTTAGAATATTTTAGTGATTCTTGATGAAAGAAGGATTGCATTGCTTTTGGATAAAAAAGATAGGTTTGAAGAAATGGCTGTTTTTCACAGGTTTTATCCTGTTTTTGAAAGATGCTTTTTCCAATACATAGACTGAATTTTTCTGTTTTAGTTTTTGTTTCTATGGTATGGATGATGCCTTCGGCAAATGATGGTGGTTTGATTTGTTTTGTATGAGGATAGAGAAGAGCAGGTAGTTGAATAGTATTTTTTGAGGTATTAAGGGTTGCAAGAGTTGCGGGTCCATCACTCATATGCAATTGTAGATTCATCATCAGTGGTATATGTGCGGATGTTAAAATAATCTGTCTAAAGAATGGCATCGGAAGTTTTTTGTTTTCAATTATTCTTATAGGTTATTGGTACTGTTTGATGAAAAGAAACATTGTCGCTGTTCGCTGGGATGATGCCTGTGGTTTTGAGGAGGAATCATTAGAAAAAGATCATTTTGTGCTTTCTCCGACAATCCAGATTGGTATGGTTATAAATGAGGATGATGAAAAAATCCAGTTGGTCCATAGTTTTAGTCTTGATGATGATCAGCATGATTTCATTGTTATTCCTAAATCGATAATCAAGGAAAAAAGAGTTCTGGGATGGGTTGAGATAGATACGGGAAAGATTGGAAAAAAGAAATAAGAAAAACCCGGGAGGATTTAGAGTTGTTACTGTATCATGTTTTTACTTTTCCAACTATATCAGAGAGTTTGATTCTTGTGAATAATTAATCAATGTCTGAAATATCGTTGTCCGGTAAACACCATTGGTATACCATGTTCATCTGCTGCATTTATTACTTCCGGATCTCGGATGCTTCCCCCGGGTTGCACGATGGAGGATACACCTGCGTCAACGGCAACATCTACCGCATCTCTAAAGGGGAAAAACGCATCACTTGCAAGCACGGAATCCTGGATGTTTTCTTTTCCTTTGTGAGTTGCTATCCATGCGGCATCGACTCGTGCGGTTTGTCCTCCACCAATACCAACGGTTTGGGTATCTTTGACAAAGACCACAGAGTTTGATTTCACATGTTTCACGCATTTGACCGCAAATTCCATGGAGTTGAGTTGTTGTTTTGTTGGTTTTTTCTTGGTAACAATCTTCCATTCAGATGTTGGGATAAGCTGTATATCTCTTTGTTGGGAAAGCATGCCACCAACGACACTTCGATAAATCACTCCATCTCGATCAAATGAGGTGTTAAGCTTTTCTACTTGTAATAATCGGAGGTTTTTCTTCTGTGAAAACAGTTTTTTTGCTTCGTTAGTAAACCCCGGTGCTACAATGACTTCAAGAAAGAGTTTATTTAATTCTATTGCTACTTGTTTTCCCACAGTTCGGTTGAATGAGACAATTCCTCCGAAAGGTGAGTAGGTATCTGTGGCAAAGGCTTGTTTCCATGCTGAAAGAAGATTGTTTGCACTGGCGATACCACAGGGTGTTGCATGTTTGATGATCACACAGGTTGGCGGGGAAAAATCCTTTATTGTTTCAATAGCGCAATCGCCATCAAAAATATTATTATAGGACAATGCTTTTCCCTGGAGTTGTATCGCATTTGTTATTGATGGTTCGGTTGTTTCTGGGATGATTTTATAGAAAATCCCTTTAAGATGTGGGTTTTCTCCATATCTCATTCCTTGTTTTTTTCTGAGGGCTACGGTGTTATTTTCTGGGAGTAAATCATCCGTCCACCGTGATCGGAGATAGGATGAAATAATACTATCATATTGTGCGGTGTGACTATATGCTTGTAAGGCAAGGTGTTCTCGTTCTGCAAGACTAAGATTTCCTGTTTTTTCTAGGGATTTTATAGTTGTCTCATATTGATCTGGTGAGGTAATGACGATTACATCATGATAATTTTTTGCAGCTGCTCGGAGAAGAGTTGGTCCACCAATATCGATATTTTCGATGACTTCATTAAAGGATACCTTTGGTTTTTGGATGGTAGTTTCAAATGGATAGAGATTACAGACGATCATATCAATTGGTGCGATATCATGTTTTTTCAGTGTCTGCATATGTTTTTTATTATTTCGTTTGGCAAGTAATCCAGCATGAATACGGGGATGGAGTGTTTTCACTCGTCCATCTAGCATCTCTGGAAAACCTGTTTCAGTTGAAACATCCGTATATGAGATACCATGTTTTTTTAGATAAGCCGCGGTTCCCCCTGTCGATATGATATCAATATTGAGGGTTTCTAGTTTTTTTGCAAAATAGTCTAATCCATCTTTGTTTGATACACTAAGAATTGCTCTTTGTACGTTCATCACTCTTACCGAATGGGCATATAACACAGGCTCATAAATATTTGGGTTTGAACAAAAGGATTCAATTTTTGAGAGAAAAAAATAGAAGGGTTATTTTTTTCTCGGTTAACATTATGGAGTATGATTTTTTCTTTTTTTCTCTGTTTTAATCACTTCATCTAAACTTTTTTTTCCTTTCAGCACATCTAACGCTCGTTTTTCAGAAATAGAAAATCTTCCATCGGTTATTTTACGGCTTTTTTCTTGGATGTTTCGTATTTCTCCTTTTGATGGTTCAAGCGGTAGTTTTCGTTGTACTTTTCCTCCTTTTAGCAGTGCAATTGCTGCTGCAGCCTCCATATCTCGATAGGCCCGCTGAGTTTGCTGGGATGATGAGGTTTTGCTTTCATCAACGATTTCTATCGGTATACCAAGGGGAATAAGCGAATTTATAATTCGGTTTCTACTAATGATTGATCCATGACCGATACGAATAATGTATTCATATGATGGATAATTATCCAAGATTTTTTTTATTTTTTTAAAAACATCTCCGGGTGATTTGGTTTGTGTTTTACAGAGAAGAATATCATCACCAACCACGGCTATTCCTGGTTTTTCACCCGGATCAATCCCGATGAAAACGGTTTCGTAAATATCTTTTCCAATGAGCAGATGTAATGCTTTCTCAATAGCGGCATCTACATCTTCATAGGCATCTGCGGCGATAACCTTCGGTGTTTTTAAGGTATGCATCTCTCTGTGAGATGTGAGAATGACGCCGATTCGTCTAGGGATATGATCAGAAGAGGTTAAGGAAACATAGGCGAGACCTCTTTTTTTAAAGCATTTTAAAAGATCATGGTAAAGAGAGAAATCCTTAGTATAGATACCAATGGTTTTTTTTTCTTTTCTTTTTTTCACAATCATTCCTTTCTCTTTTGTTATCGCTCCCAGGAATGTTTTCCATCAAGATACTTTGTCCAGAAAACAGCTAAATCTTTTCGTAATAAATCAGGATGAGAAAGAATCTTAAAATCATGTTGCATAATTTCATCAAGATGTTTTCCTTTACTTAACTGCGGAATAATATCCCTGAGGAAATCATCAAGATTCTGATATGTTCGTTTAATGATCACATAGGTTCGTCCATTTTTTTCAAAAGGTTTGGATATAAGATCAGGATGGTTTTTCCATTTTTCTAGAAATTCTTTTGTGTTTTTTGTAAGCTTTTTCGGTGGACCCATATGAGTATAGGTTGCTGGTAATGGTTCAGGATCTGTTTGTATGATGATATATACTTTTTTTGTAGGTTGATGAATAAAAAATCTAATATCATGAATGGAGAAATCATAGGTCTCACAAGCTGTGGTGATGGACCGGATTGTTTTTCGTAGTTGTGGATACAGGTTTTCATCTAGAATATCTGGTTTATCAAAGGTTATGCCCACGTAATGATATTTTTGTTGCTCGAGTTGTTCCTTGATTTTTTTCATATCCCACGGTTTCACCGAGTTAGGGAAGAAAAACGTAATATGAGGTTTTTTTAGGTATGCATCGCAAGCAACGATGAATCTTTTCAGGGTTTGTAATGATATTGCTGAGGCGACATTTCGTTCAGGATCGACAGGATCAATAAAAGTTAGTGGTTCTGGAAAAACCGGAATCGGCTGAGACCCTAACGTTATTTTTTTCCCTGGTATCCAGGTTTTGGCTTGCTTAATGATATTTTGAAAGCTACCATATTTAATAACAAAGAGCTCGCAGAGATATCCAGAAAATCCCTGGATTTGTGCTTCAGCCCCATAACAGCTTATTCCTTTTAGAAATTGTTTGAAAAGACGGATCTCTTGTTTTTGATCCTCAGTTATTTTTTGTTTTACATATCTTGTGTGAAATGGTGTGCGGTCTACTGCAGAGAGTTTCTGGCTGGCATGCTCAACGTTGTAGCAGGGAACAAGCTCGACCTCATACTGGTTAAACATCCCTCTTATGTATGGGTGTTCTGCATAACATTCTTCAGTTTTTTCAAGTAATTGTTTCCCGATTGAAAGCGTGGATTTTGCCATTGATTCTTTTCTGGTATGATACGGGTAAAGCAAAAAAAGATCGATATCTAAACTGTTTTTCAGATAGGTATCCTTTGCAGTGCTTCCCACTAGTTCTATTGATGCATTGATATTTCGATTGATAAGTTCTTTTTTGATGATGGTTTGAAGGTGTTGTATAGTTTCTTGTAGCCTTTTTCTATCTGATGTTGTTGGAGTAATTGTTGCTAACACTTTTTTTTCAATGGCTTTGAATTGGGTCATGCTCAGTCATCCCTTATTAGTTTAGCCTAGTTTGAAAGAGAGTTTCTCAGGACAAGAAACAATTGCTTTGATGACATGTTTTTTTCTTTGAATGCTCAAATGGACAACTCATATAATAACTCATACCATGAAAAGCTGATATAATCATCATAGATTGGTTTATCTTTGTTTTTAGAAAAATACCGTTATTCTTGGAAAAGAAAGAAAATCGGAATGTATAAGAATGAAAACTAGTGAATTTGTAGTTACTAAAGAGGTATGGTTTTTAGGGTTTCATAGATTGGTCCTTTGGAGGTAAGAGTACTTTTTTTCAACGTAATATTATTGATAGGGAATTCCTCAAAAATGGTTTCGCTGTAACGGTCAACTAATGAGATAATTTCTTCTTTTCCCTGAGCAGTTTTTACTCGAGCAATAGTCAAATGAGCAGAGAAATCTCGTTTTTCTTTTTTAAAACCGAGTGTGGTAAGGTTTTCATTTAAATAAGAGGCAATCGCTGAAAGATGCTCTGCTTGTTTAATGCCTATCCAGACTACTTTAATGTAATTTCTATTTGGAAAAACTCCGGCTCCCTGTAATGAAACGACATGTGGTTTTATAGATGAAACGGCTTTTTTTATGAGTGATTCAATGGCATCCAGTTGAGTCGTTGGTGTTTCTCCTAAAAATTTTAAGGTGAGATGTATATTTTCAGTTTTCACCATTTTTAATTTTGCTGATGTAGATGCTAATGCATTTTTAAAATCAATGAGTTTTTCTGCTCCTGGGACATCTACAGCGATAAAACCTCGAAATGTTTCCATAATAATCATCCAGATGTTATCAGTTGAAAACAATGTTTTCCTACAAAAGATTACTTGTTTTTTTCTTATTCTTTTTGATAAGAATTGTCAAATAATCTATATAAGCAGATGAAGCCAAAAGGAAGTATGGACGCGAGGTAAAATGATTGGGAAAAAAGATAAACAGATGTTTTTAAGTTTTTTTGGTTTGATTCGGCCTTTTACCTTACTGGCCCCATTTACTGTTTCACTGAGTATCATGGTAGCAAGTTTCTATT
>JAWOBC010000059.1:0-2727 GCA_046498165.1 Thermoplasmatota archaeon | reverse complement strand
GCAACGGTTCGAGCCACCGCTGAATCACCTTCGGGGATGCCATATTCTAAAAGGGTGGAGGTAATATATTCTGTTTTATCATCATATTCTGCCTTGAATTCATGATGCATGACGATCATATCTCTTTCATTTTTTTGCAATGGCATTTTTTCAAGCGTGAGGACATTAAGATAATCAAGAGGATTATCTTTTTCTTTTGGAAGTGAATTATCACTGAATAGACCAAGCCATTCTAATCGTTTGATTACTGAACTATATGGTTTTAATCCTAAATAATCAGCTGTCTTTTTTGCAAGATTTTCATCAGGTTTTGCGTTGAGAAGAGCTCGGGTAACAGCAGCATAGGTATCACCAGTGAAATCTTCAAGAGTGGTGTTTTGAAGCCAACCGATTTCAGCGATTGCGCGCAGGGTTTCACACCAGCCAGTCATACGAAATGTTCCTCGATAAACGGTTTTAGCATCCTTTAGACCATAAATGTCCTTATATTGAACTGAATCACGGTTCGGATAGTTTTCAAAAGTCCCAATACGTGGTACATCTTTTAAATAATAATGTTCAAAAAGATGTTCACCAGGAATGGAAACAATCTGTCCATCTTCTAACCATTTAGCAGGGTTTCGTGAAGCAAGGAGTACTCCTTTTGGTGACCAACTAAATTTATATCCAAATGGATTCGTGTTCGCTTCGTGGGCAGGTAGTGCTCCAGTGGTTGATTTAAAACCAGTGATTTTTCCTTTGTTTTTTTCTATCTGATGAATAATTTTCATCGCAGACATATGATCGATACCTGGATCAAGCCCTGATTCATTTAGCAAGAGAACATTTGCTTTTTTCGCTGCTTCATCTAATGCCTGCATTTCTTCACTGACATAAGAAGTGGTAACCAGATGTTTATGATGAGAAATACAAATCTTAGCTACGTTCACATGAAAAACATAGGGAAGAAGACTAACTACTATATCAGCGTCTTTGATAAGGGTTTCAAGATGTGTATCATCTTTAACATCAAGAGAGAGCGCAGTTCCATGAGGATGAGTATCAACAATGGCTTCAGCTTTACTAACTGTTCGGCTGGCCATGGTCACATTAAAATTCTGCTGCTCCAAAAGATAACGGACAAGTGGTCGGGAAACCATGCCTGCCCCCAGAACCAAAACATTACTCATTTTTTTCACCAAAGAATTCGTTATCATCTGTTGTCTATTGTGGTCGTGCCTGGAAGAGAAATGAGCTATAAATACTTGTTGATATACTGATAGGAGGGAGTAAGTTTTCCTTGGTGAAGAATAACCGCATTTTTTATTTCGGGTGGGAGATGAAGTTGAGCAAAATTAGCCGCGTAATCTGCATGCACAATCTCTGGGATGAAATGCCAGAGTATTTCACTAAATGCCCTTGAGGAATCCTTGGGAAGTTCGCAGGGAAGATTATCAACGGCCATGATGGCCATACCTTCTCCTTTGACACCATCATCTATGGAATCAGTTTGGGGATCATAGACAAAAACAGGATTATCAGGTGTCGTTACTTTCATGGTTGGTTCAATGGCACCCTCTAGATCAACACTGATATCACCCACAATGAATGGTTTTCTGATTTCTTCTGATACTGGATATTGATGAAAATAATCCTTTGATAACAAACGAGGATATCGTTCATCCCAATATATGCAGTTCATGAGAATACTGAGTTTTGGGAGATATTTTTGAAAAGCTGAGGTGTAATGTTCTGGATGATGGTAATAATCTTGTAAATCGAATTGTTGATGAGGTTGAATAGGTTTGACCATGTCTTCCTCCTTAAAAACAACTTTGTATACACATTTATTTGAGGGATCATCAAAGATCATTGGTAGTTTTGATGGTTGAACCTCGACTACTGGGAGTAAATCAATGATCTCCTGTGCACCATTACTGACGTTTCCATATCCTGCAAATCCAATGACAAGTGGCGTTATTTCTTTGGAAAGTCCCTTTTGTTCAATTTTTTTACCAATGGTGGTAAGTTTTTGTTTCAAGGTACTCAGAGAAGGATATTGATAGGTTTGTTTTATTGCGGTGAATGGAGTATCGATATGATACTGTGTTTGTAGTCTTTTCCCGAAACCCCAAAGGGTATCAACCATTCCAGCAATACCTGCGAAGCGTCCGAAAAAGATGAGCCGACGATTGTTTTCATCCACTATTTTTTCATAATCTATGAGGGTGCATTGTAATTCCATCAATTTTTTGAGCATGGGCATATTGTAGATGGATGACCTGAAGGGGGTCGGGCATTGGCCTAAATTTCTGGCCCAGATTATTGCCGCCTCCCTGTTGATCTACTTCAGCAATTCTGTGCTGGTTAACTTTGGTGATTTGCTCGGCATGGGTACCATCGCCATCGAGTCTCAATGGCTGGCTTATGGGCTGACGGTATTGGGGGTGGTGGGGGTGATTAACTCCGTCAATATGATTGATGGCCTGGATGGTCTGGCCGGCGGTGTTTCCTTTATTGCTTTTATCTCCTTTGCCTTCCAGGCCTCTCTGGCACAGCAGCCTGTATTAATGCTGCTCTGTTTGGCCTTTGCCGGCGCTCTTCTTGGCTTTCTGCGTTTTAACTGGTCGCCCTCACTATTGTTTATGGGGGATGCCGGCAGTATCTGCCTGGGCTTTGCCCTCTGCTATATGGCCCTTGCCTTGACCCAGGGGGAGGGCAGCCAGGTCCGGCCGGTGAGTGCCTTGC
>JAWOBC010000035.1:0-4735 GCA_046498165.1 Thermoplasmatota archaeon | reverse complement strand
CCATATCGAAACACTATTTATCATGTGTCCTGTCAGATTATGGAGACACATAAACGTGAACTCTGGGAGAAAACTCTGAGAACTCGCTTGAGAAGATTCATTCAAAGAACAGATAAAAAAACCATTCGGGAAATCATTGATGGATTCATGAATAAATATCCGGAGTATCGAAAGGATCCGAAACGAGTCTATGAGATTGCTGCCCATATTATTGAGGACCGCGAAAAATAATTGATTTATGCAGGTTTTTGTTTGATGATGTTTCCTTTTTTAATGACCGTTGAAACATGGTTAACACCAAAATGATAGGGTATCATTTGATGATTTGGAATACCAAGAAGGAGGATATCAGCTTGTTTTCCCTTTGCTAGACTTCCAAGGTGATCATTTCTATTGATAGCACAGGCTGCATTAAAGGTTGCTGCAGTGATTGCTTCAGCGGGAGTCATTCTCATGTTGAAACAACCAAGTTGGATCATAAACTGCATGTTTTCCACATAACAATTTGGATTGAGATCTGTTGCAAGTGCAATTGGCATACCGGCATCAATCATCTTTCTTGCAGGAGCATAATCATTCATCATTAATGAAAACGGTGTGCCAGGCAACATAACACCAATTACGTTTTCTTCAGCCATTTTTTGGATACTCTGAGCATTGGTTTTAAGAAGATGTTCTGCACTGATTGCTCCTATTTCAGCAGCAAGCAATCCTCCATTGCTGTCTACGAGTTCATCAGCATGAATCTTTGGAGTTAATCCTTGTTTTTTTCCTGCTTCTAAAATACGTTTTGATTGATCAACATTAAAAAAGCCTTTCTCACAGAACACATCACAGAACTCAGCTCGTTGTTTGGCCATAGGTATCATTTCATCGATGACCAATTGGACATAGTCTTCTGCCGTGGTTTCCTTAGGAATTGCATGAGCTCCCAAAAAAGTGGAAACAATATCAAGGGGGGTATCTTTGTGTAATTGGTTTTGCACATCAAGAATTCGTTGTTCGGTTTCTAGATTTAGACCATATCCACTTTTTGCTTCACAGGTTGTCGTCCCATATGAAAGCATGGTGTCCAGTCGTTTTTTGCTTTGTTCATATAATGATTCAAAAGAGGCAGCACGTGTGTGATTCACCGTGTAATCAATACCTCCGCCTTTTTGTTTGATGTCCATGTAGGAAAGCCCGTGGAGTTTCCAATCAAGTTCAAATTCTCGTGAACCTGAAAAAACGAGATGGGTATGTGGATCAATGAATCCAGGTAGCACAATGTGATCTGTTGCATCAATGATTTGATTGGCATCATAGTCTAGAGTGGTTCCCATATCAATGATGATTCCGTCATCAATGGCGAGCATTCCTTTTTTTATGATTCCAAGTTCATTCATTTCTTGTTTTGTTCTGGGTTGATTTGGTCCATCTAACGTAATGATTTCTTCTGCATTTTTTATTAGTAAATCAATCTCAGTCATAGGTTTTAATCCCAAATGGTTAAAAGAGATTCCTTAATAATGGTTTATGGTGATTTATTTGGATAACATTGTTGAATGCGTCCCAAATTTTAGTGAAGGAAAAGATAAAGCAGTCATTGATGCGATTACTGCTGCTATTGATTCTGTTGAAGGAGTGAAAGTGCTTAATGTTGATGCTGGGGAGGATTTCAATCGAACCGTGTTTACTTTTGTTGGTAGTCCAGATGATGTGTTGGAAGCAGCGTTTCAGGCTGCAAAAGTAGGTACTGCTCTTATTGATATGCGTCATCATCAGGGTGAACATGCCCGTATGGGTGCTCTTGATGTTATGCCCTTTATTCCTATCAAAGGTGCAACGGATGAGGATTGTATTTCGTTGTCAAAACAATTTGGTGAACGGATGGCGAAAGAACTGGGTATTCCCGTGTTTTTGTATGCAAAATCCGCAGCGAAACCCGATCGAGTGAAACTACCAAGTATTCGGAAAGGTGAGTATGAGGCATTGGAGGAAAAATTCAAGGATCCATCGTTTAAACCTGATTTTGGAAAAGCTGAATTTGTCCCTAAAAGTGGTGCAACAGCAACGGGTTGTCGAGATATTCTTCTTGCTTATAATATTAATTTGGATACTGCTGATAAGAGTATTGCATCTAAGATTGCTGGTATTATTAGAACCAGTGGTCGGGTGAAAAAGGACAAGGATGGAAACAAGATTATTGGTCCTGATGGAAAGACAGAACGGATTCCCGGAAAATTCAACGGCGTGCAAGCTGGTGGGATGATGTATGATGAAAACACGGCGCAGGTGTCTATGAATCTATTGAATTATAAAGAAGTCAATATGCATGATGTCTTTGAAACGGTGAAGGAGGAAGCAGCAAAAGATGATGTGAAAGTAACCGGTAGTGAAATCGTTGGATTGGTTCCAAAAGAATCATTAGTCATTGCTGGTCGGTTTTATGCAAAAAAAGAAAATAAGAACATAAGTGATGAAGATGAACTGGTGAATCTTGCTATTGAAAAACTGGGTTTGTCTGATCTGTATCCGTTTAAACCTGATGAAAAAGTTATTGAGTATATGATTAAGGAAAAAGGACCGCTTGCTTCATCGTCGGTTGATGGGTTTCTTTCTAATCTTTCTTCATCATCTCCTGCTCCTGGTGGTGGTAGTGTAGCAGCTCTTTCTGGAGCATTAGCTGCAGCGTTATCCTCAATGGTGTGTAATCTTACTTTTGGGAAAAAGAAATATGAGGATGTGCAGGATGATATCAAGAATGTGGTGAAGAAAAGTGAAATGCTTCGGAAAAAACTCACGGATCTTATTGATGAGGATACTACCGCGTTTAATGATGTGATGAAAGCATTTAAGATGCCGAAAGATACTGATGAGCAGAAAAAAAAGCGATCTGAAGCGATTCAAAAAGGATATAAAAAAGCAGCGATGGTTCCGTTGAAAACCGCTCAGATTTGCAAGCAGACACTTGATGTCGCAGAAGTGGTTGCTGAAAAAGGAAATACTAATTCTATTACTGATGCTGGTGTTGCGGCGTTGATGGGACAGGCTGGTGTGCATGCTGCTTCCTTGAATGTTAAGATTAATCTAGAATCTATAAAGGATACGAGTTTTGTAAAGGAAACAACACAGCAGCTTTCATCAATTGAATCAAATGCGATGAAGAAAAAAGATAATATTCTATCCATTGTAAAAGAAAAAATGTAAAAAAGGATTGTTTTTTTCCTTGGAATAGATATAAAAAACCATGTGGTATTGGGAACTAATGGTCGTCCATGGAATCTGATGTTGAAATAGCTCGTAAGACAAAACCTGAACCTCTTATTGAGATTGCGGCAAAAGCTGATATTCAAAAGGAGGAAATAATCCCTTGTGGTGAAGTGAAAGCAAAGGTAAAATTAGATATTTTTTCACGGGTAAAAGATAGAAATCAGGGAAAATTAATCCTTGTTACCACCATGAGTCCTACTCCAGAGGGTGAAGGAAAGACCACGGTTACTATTGGGTTAGCACAGGCCTTATCTAAACTTGGAAAAAAGACGATGCTTGGTATCCGTGAACCATCACTTGGTCCGATTATGGGGATGAAAGGAGGGGCAACGGGTGGTGGTTATTCTCAGGTTATTCCCATGGAGGATATTAATTTTCATTTCACTGGTGATATGCATGCGATTACTAGTGCCAATAATCTATTGGCTAGTCTTTTGGATAATCATTTGCATCATGGTGATGAGTTTCATATTGATCAACGCTATATTGTGTGGCCTCGGGTGCTTGATATTAGTGATCGAGCATTGAGAAATGTAGTGGTAGGTCTTGGTGGTCCTAAGCATGGTGTTCCTCATGAGAATTCCTTTGCCATTACTCCAGCTTCTGAGATCATGGCTATTTTGTGTCTTGCTCAGGATTTAGAGGATTTAAAAAGACGATTAAGCCGTATTATAGTTGCGTATACCTATGATGATCGACAGATTCTTGCTTCTGATTTGAAAGCGGTTGGTGCGATGACTGCGTTGTTAAAGGATGCATTAAAACCAAATCTAGTACAAACATTGGAAGGAGTTCCAGCGTTTGTGCATGGAGGTCCTTTTGCTAATATCGCTCATGGGACTAGTAGTCTTATTTCCACGAAATTAGGATTAAAACTGGTTGATTATTTTGTCACTGAAGCAGGGTTTGGTTCTGAACTTGGTGCTGAGAAATTTTTTGATATTGTTTGTCGCACAGGCAATCTTTCTCCAGATGGTGTGGTCATGGTTGCTAGTATTCGTGCGTTGAAACGAAATGGTGGTGGAAATGATATTGATGCAGTGAAAAAAGGCCTAGTGAATTTGGAGAAACATCTGGAAAATATTTCTTTTTTTGGTGTTCCCGTTATTGTCGCTATTAATCATTTCATTAAGGATAAGGATGAGGAAATAGCAGTGGTTGAACGATTTTGTGAATCAAAAAATATTCCTGTTGCCGTTGTCGATGTTTGGCAGCAGGGTGGAGAGGGAGGTATTGAACTTGCTGGTAAACTAGTTAGTATGCTTCATAGCTCATCTTCTGATTTCCGTTTTTTGTATCCTTTGGATCTTTCAGTGAAAGAAAAAATTCGGTTGATTGCTGAAAAGATGTATGGTGCAGATCGCGTTGTTTATGGAGTGAATGCTGAACAGGATATTAAGCTGTGTCAAACCCATGGGCTAGATAAGTTACCTATTTGTGTAGCAAAAACGCAGTATTCTTTTTCTGATGATGCGAAACTGCT
>JAWOBC010000009.1:0-12410 GCA_046498165.1 Thermoplasmatota archaeon | reverse complement strand
AAGCGGACCTGGCGGGATTCGAACCCGCGATCTATAGCTTAGGAGGCTATCGCCCTATCCAGACTAGGCTACAGGCCCAATGATGATTCATAATGATATCAGAACTCATTGTGACAACTGATGAACTTTTTTACATTCCCTTATATTCAATACTAAACGAAGCAGTTGCAGCGTCAACTGAAGATCTTTTTTGTTTTCTTAAATCCTTTAACCGTACAACTTTTAGTTCACTATCATTTTCTTCAAGAAGCTGTTTCAATCCCTGGATATGCCCATCACCAATAACAACGGCAATGGTTTCAAAGTCCTCAGATAAATATTTTAGTTTATGAAACATAAATTGGTTGCGTTTATCAATCAATGCATGTTTAATCGTTGGAAACTTTTTACCTATTTCATCGATATAAGACGTGAAATCACCCTGGATTTTGTTAAGTTCTGATTCTACTCGTTTCTGAGAAACAAACAAACCAGCAAAACCAGAAAAAAACAAACGAAGTTTTTCTCTCACGGTCATATCTTTTAACATCTGAGCAAAAACTTTCTGAGCATTCATATCGATAAGATGCAACGGGAGTTGATGATTTTGCGCATACTGAATCGCCGTGAGCATCTCCTCACCGGGTGTAACTCCATATTTACCAGCAAGATTTTCCTGAAACCGAGCAAGCATCCGGTACACCACAGGTGTATTTTTCTGAACTTGTTTCCTTTGTTCAGGATGCTGCTGTTTCAACAACAATTGCTGATACCGCTGAGTATCAAGCTCCACACAAATCGTATCCGGTTGATCCTCATCAAAAATATCGATTAATGCATCAGAAAGATCAAACACATGTCCGGTTCCAATAAGAATAATCATAGTCACGGTTAATACCGATAATGTTTCGGTTTATACGGTCCTTTCACATCGACACCAATATACTCAGCTTGCTCTCTTGTTAACGTGGTTAATCTTACTCCAAGTTTCTCAAGATGTAAACGAGCGACTTCCTCATCCAATGTTTTTGGCAGCATATACACACCAATATCAAAATCCTTGTTCCATAATTCCATCTGCGCTAAGCATTGATTGGTAAAAGAATTACTCATCACAAAACTAGGATGACCTGTGGCATTACCCAGATTCACCAGTCTTCCCTTGGAAAGCAATATGATGCTATGCCCATCAGGAAACGTGTATTTATCCACCTGAGGTTTAATATTTTCCTCTTTAACCTTTGGATAGTTTTCTAGTTTATCCACCTGTATTTCATTATCAAAATGACCAATGTTACAGACAATAGCACCATCCTTCATCCGTTTCATATGATCAACGGTGATGACATCCCGATTACCCGTGGCAGTGATAAAAATATCAGCATAGTTCACGGCATCTTCTACTTTGACCACTTCATAGCCTTCCATGGACGCCTGCAACGCACAAATCGGATCGATTTCAGTGACCAGGACCCGGGCACCAAACCCGTTCATACTCTGACAACAACCCTTACCCACATCACCATACCCACAGACCAACACGATTTTTCCAGCAACCATCACATCAGTTCCTCGTTTAATCCCATCAGCAAGACTCTCACGGCAACCATAAAGATTATCAAACTTGGATTTGGTCACTGAATCATTCACATTAAACGCAGGAAACAATAACTTGTTTTGCTCTTTCATCTGATACAACCGATGCACACCGGTGGTGGTTTCCTCACTTGCTCCCTTGATGTCTTTGACGGCATCATGCCAACGATTGGGATTTTGATCATAAATGGTTTTGAGCATAAGCATCAGTTCACGGAAATCCTCCTGTTCATCTGAATAATCCTTTTCCAACAACTCAGGGTTTTCCTCAACTTCATATCCTTTATGCACCATCAACGTAGCATCCCCACCATCATCAACGATAAGATGCGGCCCTTTACCCTCGCCAAAATCAAGAGCTTTATGGGTGCACCACCAGTACTCCTTCAATGTTTCACCCTTCCAAGCAAACACCGGGGTTTCCTTTTCTGCAATGTATGCTGCAGCATGATCCTGGGTGGAAAAAATATTACAACTCGCCCACCGCACGGTTGCACCCAGTTCCTTTAACGTTTCAATGAGGACTGCGGTTTGCACCGTCATATGAAGACTACCAGTGATGCGAGCGTTTTTCAATGGTTTCTCTGGTCCATATTTCTCTCGTATAGCCATCAAACCTGGCATCTCTTTTTCAGCGATTTCTACTTCTTTTTTCCCAAAACCAGCAAGGTTTATATCTTTAATCTTATACGTTTCTGTTTCTGCTGCCATCAAAATCGTTTTCCCCCATACTTTTATTTTAATATTAGTTTGGCATCAACCACACAATACCCATCTTTATAAATAAACACTGGGTTTAAATCCATTTGATCAACCCGGTCAATGAGTTTTTCACCGATCTTTGAAACCCTTAACAACAAATCAATGAACTGTTTTTTATCTGCTTTTATATTACGAAACCCTTCAAACAGTTTCTTTCCTTTGATTTCCTCAATCATTTCCATGGCATCAAAATCAACAATGGGAACCACGCGAAAAGAAACATCCTGATATAACTCAGTATAAATCCCTCCAACACCCGCCATAATGGTCAACCCAAATGTAGGGTCTTGTACTAAACCCACGATTGCTTCTACTCCTTTTTCAGCCATTTCATCAACAATGAATCGTTCATCAGGAAACATTTCTTTGAACTGTTGAAATGTCTCTAACAGTTCTTTTTTGTTTTCAATGTTTAATTTTACTCCTCCCACATCGGTTTTATGAAGAATCTTTCGAGAACACACTTTTAAAGCAACCGGAAATGAAAGATTGATTTTTTTTATATCCTCGACTGTTTTCACTGTTTCAAAATGAGTGGTCTGAATCCCATATGATCTAAGAAGTGTTTTGACTTCATCTTCAGCAAGTGGACCATTTACCGTTAAAAGATCAGAATTATTTTGACTCATAAGCTACTCCTTCACCCGATTATCAATCACTCGTTTTGCTTTTAACCCAGTATCTGGAATAGTATTTGGTGGCAGAATATCAACCTGTGGAGTAAAAACCAATACTGATTTAATATTATTTTTCAATTGACTTTCAAGAGTTGAAGTCTCCACTTGACTAAGCTGCTGTTTTGTCTCCAACTCAACGGTAAGGGTATCCACATCATGTTCTGTGGAAAGAATCATCCGCCAATTTCCCCCGACCTCAGGATGTTTCATCAACACTGATTCAATCTGACCCGGATAAATATTTGTTCCCCGGATAATAATCATGTCATCACTGCGGCCTTTGATATTAGCATGTTTCACATGAGTTCGACCACATTCACACACCGATTGATCATATAATTTAGAGATATCCTTTGTCCGATAACGCAATAAGGGCATACCTTCCTTGGTTAAGGTGGTGATCACAAGTTCTCCTTCTTCTTCCACATCCACTGGTTCAAGTGTTTTTGGATCCACACATTCCACTAAAAAATGATCCTCCCATAAATGCAAACCGTCATGTTGATCACAATCAGTTGAAACACCAGGACCGCACATCTCTGTTAACCCATAGATGTCATGAACATCCATCTCCCAGGTATCAATAATCCGTTTTTTTAACCCAGGGGTAAACATTTCTGCACCAAACAATCCATTTTTCACCGCGGTCTTCTTTGGATCAATACCCATTTCCTTTGCCACCTGTCCCAATCGAATCACATAGGAAGCAACACCAGAGATAAACGTGGTATTATAATATTGCATGAGTTTGATCTGGCGTTCTGATTGTCCTTTTCCAGATGGGATCACTAATGAACCAACCTTTTGTGCACCATAATGAAATCCAAAGGCACCAGTAAAGGTTCCATACGGGATAGGATTCTGAAAAATATCTTTCTTGGTCAACCCTGACATGGAAAGACAGCGAGCCATTACCTCCGCCCATACCTCAATATCCTTCTGAGTGTAACAAGCGGTGACGGGAATACCAGTGGTTCCAGATGAAGCATGCAGTTCAATACAATGATCCAATGAAACATTCATCATCCCGAAAGGCATATTCTCCCGGAGATCATCTTTAGTGGTAAACGGTAGCTTAGTGATATCATCCAATGTTTTAATATCTTCTGGAGTAATACCTGATTCTTTGAATTTCTTCTTATAAAATGATACATTCTCATACGTATCCTTCACTGTTTTTTTCAACCGTTTCAACTGAATCTCATTAATTTTTTTTCGAGATGCCGTTTCCATTTTTTTATTGAACAAATGATCCATACTGGGTTACTCCCCTTTTTTAACTGAAATACAATCTCTCTTTTTAAGTGTGGCGACCTATTTCAAAACAAAAAAACGTGCTTTCTTTCAAAAAATGATTTAAACAAGGAACCTTTGTAGGCTAATCTCATCGATTCATCGGAAAATGGGACAAAAATTTTAAATAAAGAACCCTCCTTCCTATGCTTCCACTTAAGATTACTATAACTGGTGTAATTACTATGACAAAAGGCATATATTCACATGTAAAAGATCAATGGAAAAAACCAGATACTTCCTTTCAATCACCACAACAACAACGATTGATCCAATGGAGGAAAGAAAAAAATTTCCTTAGAGTGGAAAAACCACTCCGTATCGATCGTGCTCGCTCACTTGGGTACAAGGCCAAGCCAGGCTATGTTGTGGTAAGAGCCCATGTGCGGCGGGGTAGTCTTCGGAAACACGCCATTCGAAAAGGAAGAGTTCCTTCGAAACGTGGTATTACCAAAATAACCATGGCGAAAAACACAAAACGAATCGCGGAGGAACGAACCTCAAAACATTATCCAAATCTAGAGGTTTTGAATTCTTATTGGGTTGGTGATGATGGACAACATCATTACTATGAAGTAATACTGGTTGATCCGCATCATCCATCTATTAAAAATGATTCAAAAATAAACTGGATTTCCAAACCAAAAAACAAGCGTAGAGTGCTTCGAGGAAAAACCAGTGCGGGTCAGAAAGGCCGTGGGCTTCATAAAAAAGGAAAAGGAGTAGAAAAAGTCCGACCTAGCATCCGAGCAAATCATGGAAAAGGAAAATAAAGTATTTTTCCTTCTTTTTTTTATGCACCAATATGAAGTTTATCTTTATAGCCTTCCATGTCCATGAATCCATGACCACTGACATTGAATAAAATCGTTTTTGCTTCACCTGTTTTTTTACATTTTTTCGCTTCATCAATAGCAGCAGTGATGCTATATGCTGATTCTGGCGCAGGAAGAAATCCCTCTGTTTGAATGAACAATTTTGCTCGGTTAAAGACATATTTTTCATCAGCAGGGTATTGAATGGTATCAAGCATTTTTGCATGTCTCAACGCACTAATGATTGGTGCAGCGGCATGATATCGTAGTCCATCTGCTTTGATAGGTTTAAGGTTACAACGATGACCTAATGTACACATTTTTAATAATGGTGTTTGCTCTGCGTAATCACCGAAATCATAGCGATATTCTCCTGTTAGATTTGGAGCAGCTGCGCTTTGGGTAGCAATAAACTGTGTGTTATTCCCATTTTTTATCCGGTCTCTGAAAAAGGGAATGGAAAGACCACCAAAGTTACTTCCACCACCCAGACAAGAGATTACCAGGTCTGGATATTGATCAACGATTTCCATTTGTTTTTTTGTTTCAAGACCAATAATAGTTTGATGTAAAAGAACATGATTAAGCACTGAACCCAGACTATATACTGCTTTTTCATCATTGCAGGCATCTTGTACTGCTTCAGCGATGGCGATGCCAAGGGATCCAACATGATTGGGGTCCTCTTTCAGTAGCATCTTGCCAATATTTGTTCGGTTACTCGGTGAATTATATACTTTTGCGCCAAGTAGCTGCATGAAATTTCGACGGGATTGTTTCCAGGTTGCCACTGCTCGAACCCAGTACACGGTTAGATCCATTCCTACTAGGCTACAGGCGTAGGCAAGCGCTGTTCCCCATTGCCCGGCACCGGTTTCTGTGGTCATCCGTTCCATTCCTTGTTTTTTTGCATAATATGCCTGAGGAATAGCGGTGTTTACCTTATGGCTACCAGTTGGACTATAGAATTCACCTTTGTAATACAGCTTTGCTGGAGTATTGAGTTTCTTTTCTAATCGTTTCGCTCGATATAATGCTCGAGGTCGACCTGATTGAATATAAAGTTCTCTTACTTCAGAAGGGATGGAAATGTAGCGTTCAGTTGCACCTTCTTGTTTTAACACTTCCATACTGAAAATATTGGGGAGGTTCTGAACGCGGGAGGGTCCATCCTTTGGATCTATTGGAGGAGGCAGGGGTTTTGGAAGATCAGGAAGAATGTTATACCATTTTTTGGGCATGTCATCTGGATCAAGTGTGATTTTTGTTTCTTTCATGTTTTTCACAAATATAATTATGGTTTTCATCATATATAAATATTGCCAAAAATGTACATTGAAGTACAAAAATGATAAATGACGCATTATTTTAAACTTCAAAGAACAAAATATAAATAGCAGACAGAACAATAAATACCATTGAACCATGTGGGAATATATCGCAAATTATTTTGAGAATTATCCAAAACAAAAAAAAATCGCACAAAAAATGCTAGAATACGGCCTCTCAATAAAAAAAAACCATATCTACTGTGGCCCCATTCAACTCTCTGATTCAAAAATCGCCCGAGCACTCTCTCTAGACAGACGAGCAATCAAGTCCACCATTGACACTATCAACAAACACCAAAAACTCAAACACATTTTTACCAACCTTCGACCCACCTGCCATCTTAAAGAGATGGCACCAGCAATGGGCTGGGGCGTTCTAGAAATCATTCCAAAAAACGCCAGTCAACCCGGAATCCTCGCACAAATTGCAACAATCATCGCAGATGAACACATCAACATCAGACAAGCAATCGTCGATGATATCGAAATCACCGCTGAACCACATCTTTTCGTCGTCACCGAAACACCATTACCAGCAAGCATCATCCCAAAAATAAGAGACATTCCCTCAGTCAAAGCCGTGCTCATCTCATAACCAAAGAGAACCACATAGTACTATTGTCAATTAGTGAAGCTTACGGCATACCGATCCATTTGATGTATCCTGCACCTCAAAACCAAGACACTCAATATCATCCCGGATCTTATCTGCTTTCTCCCATTCCTTATTTTCACGGGCCTGCTGCCGAACGTTCAACAACTCCTCTAACAACTCATCCATATTATCAGAGGGTTCTTTATCTGGTAAATATGTTTTATAAACTTCCTTAACTGCATCAAGCACATCATCAGAACCCTCTTTTTCATCCTGAAACAAGGTTAAAATCTTACCTAGTTTGACAAAAGTATCCAAAGCAAAACGAGCGACATCCTTACTTGGCTCATCATGTTTCTCAAGAAAACCATTGATCTGATTGATAAACGCAAACATAGAAGCCACTGCCTCAGGAGTATTAAAATCATCATCCATCGCCAGTTCAAACTGATGCTGAAAATCAACAACAATCTCATAAAACTCCTGATCCGTTTCAGACAACCCATCTTTTTTAATAACACAACTTTTCTCAAGCGCAAAAGATTCCAACCGTTCCTTAAACCGATGAATCCGATTGATTCCTTTCTCAGCAACACGCAATGCATCATCTGAGAAATCAGGAGGCCGTCTATAATGCGTTTTGGTAAAGAAAAAACGAATCACCTCAGCCGGCCATTTTTCAAGTAAATCACAAATATTAATCATATTGCCCAATGATTTAGACATTTTCTCCCCATTCACTGTAAGTAGCCCGCTATGCATCCAATATTTCGCAAATGGTTTACCCGTTGCTGCCTCAGCCTGAGCAATCTCATTTTCATGATGAGGAAAACGAAGATCCATCCCACCACCATGAATATCAAAAGGAAGATCAAGATATTTCGCACTCATCGTAGAACACTCAATATGCCAACCAGGTCTCCCCTCCCCCCATGGACTATCCCAGGAAGGTTCACCTGGTTTTGCTTTTTTCCACAATGCAAAATCAACCGGACTTTTCTTTTTATCACCCGGTTCAATACGAGCACCAGCTTTCAATTCCTCAACATTTTGACCAGAAAGCTTTCCATAATCCTTAAACTTTTCAACAGCAAAATACACATCACCATCAGCAACATATCCATACCCATTGTCAATGATCTGCTGGATCATCTGAATCATATCCTCAATAGTTTCAGAAGCCTTCGGATACAGATCAGCTCGTTGAATCCCTAAATTATCAAGATCACCTAAACACCGATCCGTACAACCACAGGAAAACTCAAGCGCATCAACCTGTTTCTCGTTGGCTGCTGCAATAATCTTATCATCAACATCGGTTACATTTTGCACATAAAACACATCATACCCACGATGTTTTAAATACCGTCTAATCACATCAAAAGCAAAATACGTGCGAGCATGACCGATATGAGCATCACTATACACCGTCATGCCACAAACATACATCTTTACTTTTCCATCTTCAACAGGAATAAATTCTTCTTTTTTCCGGGAAAGCGAATTATAGATTTCAAGAGGCATATGTTCACAGCAACAACGCATCATCACAAGCAAGGATAAAAATGTTACTCAAAAGGAGAATCCAAACCTTTTATAAACCATGTTTTGATACCATGACAGCGGAGGTTTAGAGATGAAAACTACATTTAGTATTATCAAAGCAGATGTTGGAGGATGGCCAGGTCATGCAAAAGTCCATCCCGATTTAGAAAAAATTGCCTATAAACAACTCATCGATGCACAACGATCAAAAATCATAAAGGATTTTCACGTTACCCATTGTGGTGACGACCTAGAACTCATCATGACCCATACCAATGGAGTAGATGCAAAAGAAGTCCATGAACTAGCATGGAACACCTTTTTAGAGGCAACAGAAAAAGCACGTGACCTTGGATTATATGGAGCAGGTCAAGACATGCTCAGTGATGCATTCTCCGGAAACGTCAGAGGCATGGGCCCAGGGATTGCTGAAATGGAATTTACAGAAAGAAAAGCAGAGCCAATCGTTGCCTTTATGATGGATAAAACAGAACCTGGGGCTTTTAACTACCCTATCTCCAAAATCTTTTCCGATCCCTATAACACTGCTGGACTCATCATTGATCCAAGCATTCATGATGGCTTTGTGTTTGAAGTATGGGACATACAGGAACATAAACATGTAATGCTCAAAACACCAGAGGAACTCTATGATCTTTTGGCATTAATCGGAGCAAAATCACGGTTTGTAATCAAACGAGTTTATCCTAAAAAAAGCTCAAAACTACCTGATGAGGAACCAGTATCAGTGATATCAACAGAAAAACTCTATCAAATCGCCGGTGAATACGTCGGCAAAGATGATCCAGCTGGTGCAGTCCGAGCGCAATCAGGTCTTCCAGCACTTGGGGAAGTCCTCGAAGGATTTACTCATGCTCATCTGGTTTCTGGATGGATGCGCGGATCACACAATGGACCGCTCATGCCTGTTGCGGTGAAAGATGCACAATGCACCCGGTTTGATGGTCCACCACGAGTGATCGCATTAGGATTTCAAATGAAAAATGGAATGTTAACCGAACCTGTTGATCTCTTTGATGACCCAGCTTTTGATGGCATCAGAAGAGAAGCACAACATATCACCCAGTACATGCGTCAACATGGACCCTTCGAACCACATCGACTTCCCATGGAAGATATGGAATACACCACGCTTCCAAAAGTGATGAAAAAACTAGGGAAACGATTCAAAAAGAACTAAATCACGCCCATATCACGTAATTTAAAAAAACACTGCGCACATGCCTTTGCATCACCATAGGCATCGTGTGCACCCCTATATTTTTCATGAAACAAATGCCTATACAGTTCACGTAAACCCGGCCATTTTGGTTTACCATCACCTCTCATCACCTTACAAAACTCAATCACACGGGATGATTTCATGGTGCAAAAACGAGGATACTGATCCAACAAGGTTTGTATTTTTTTTCGTTTAAACTCTGCTTTCATCACATGATAATCATAATCAATGTTATGACCTATTAAGACATGAGTGAACCGTAAACCCTCCTTAAAACGATGTAACGCATCCTCCATAGGAATACCCGTTTGATAGGCTTGATTGGTAGTAATACCATGAATATGAGTGACTCGCTGAGGGATCTTAAACCCATCAGGTCTAATAAGCGTGGAATCCTGCCGAAGCACCTCACCAGTATCATCGGTCAACAACCACCCTAATTGCACCATTCGAGGCCATTGACTCAATCTGTTCAACTGTGACGGCGGAAGACCCGTTGTCTCCGTATCCACAAAAAGATACATCTTCAATACCATATCCTTTACAATACATCAATATTTTTCTTAAAATAAAATCAATTATGTATCATGATTTTCGCATTACTATATCCTAATCTGTTTCCATACATCCATTGTGAACAAGTTGTATATAAATGTTGTTTTACAGATTAAATGGCAACTGGTATTTAACTGATTTGTTCTTAAAAAATTATTATTGATTCAAACGGATTAATTGTTAAATATGACAAATGGTTCATCACTAATCATCATAAATTATTATTTTTATACATAATATATTTATATCTATATTTTCATTTCACCATTGGGAGTTTATATATGGCCAGGCGTGAGTTATTTATGAACAAAAAAAATAAAATTATACTGCTCTCAGTAGTTATCCTTTTAATTTTAGCAGTTTTAGGTATCTATATCTATTTTGCTCTTTTTGCTAGCGAAGATACCGTTGAAAAAGATACATCAGAAACAGAAATTGATGATCGAATCAGTCCCTTAACAAATCAAGCAGTATTCTTCAAAGTACAACGAATAAGAAAAAAAGGAATCATTGATCACATGAACAATGCCGGTCTTTTCAACAACCTCTTTGATATCAACAATTACAAAATTACTTCAAGAACCGATCTTATTATCAAAAATGCGAAAGCAACCTTTGAAGGATTACGACCCGGAATTGGATGGAAAGAAAAACCAATCTTTAACTACATCTGCACCCTCGATGGATATGAACATACTGGAGATGTAGATTTTAAAACATGGGATACTGGATATATAAACCATCATTTTTTTAGAAACGTAAAAGAAAATATTTCAACAGTAGATGTTGAATTTACAATCATTGAAGTAGAAAACAATTTCTTAGGAAATAAACGCTTGACAAAAGAAATAGACAACTTTGAAATGACATATGATTTCCGAACTGGTCGTTGGACGGGTGATGATTATTTCAATGATTCTGATGGCTATGGGCATCTTAACACCACAACCTATGAAGTTTGGTTTGAAATCTCACAAACAGATTACGATAATGACGGCATCCCTTGGTGGACAGAAGTAAATGTGCTTGGCACAAATCCTAAAGAAGATGATCGGAAGCTTGACCATGATAACGATGGTTGTTCAACGGCATGGGAATGGAAATGGGGTTATGATCCATTCACTTGGAATAATCATACATTTTTGGATCCAGATAACGATGGCCTGCAGAATGTTGAAGAAGAATATATGAGCAAATGGCAAGCAAATCCCTATACTCAGGATATGTACATAGAAGTTGACTGGATGGAAAAAACTCCATTCAAACCATTTATAATTGAAACCAGACCGGGTCGAATCTTTAAATCAATTAATCGACCAATGATCGTTAATTCCCGGTTAAAAGGATGGGAACATGTATTTTACGATGAATCACAACAAATGATTATGGAACGATTCAATGAACATGGTATCACCGTCCATTTTGATGATGGCTGCATGGGTGGTGGAGGAGATGAACTCCCCTTTGCCAAATCAAGATATGAAACAGAAGATAGGATTTATCTTGACCATGCGATACGAAATCAAGACAATGGATTCGTCTCAGAATTCTATTACAACAACTTTGCCGATGAACGGAAAGGAATCTTTCGTTATGCGGTGATTGCTCATGGTGGAGGCTGGTGTCACCCTCAAGATATCGGTCATGGATATGATTACATGATCATTCCAACTGGGAAGGATTTTACCAAAGGCGTCCAATGTTATGCCTGGACACAACGAACCCGGAGGATATCCCTGGCTGTTGGTCTTTTTCATGAACTCGGGCATTCACTTGGGTTTCATGATTATGAAGGGGTTGACAACTGCACCGCACGAGCAGGCGATCCACCAGATTACCCCTGGTTTGATTACGTCACCGTGATGAACTATGATTACTATCAGCTACGCTACTTCGATTATTCTGATGGAAGTAACGGTCCACCCTATGATAGAAATGATTGGGCGTTTCTTGATGTTTCCCATTTCCAAGAACCATCAGAATCCATGGAAGGAATAGGAGCGGGTGTTGTTTTTGATT
>JAWOBC010000071.1:0-8254 GCA_046498165.1 Thermoplasmatota archaeon | reverse complement strand
TATTAGGTATATTTTCTGTAATCCAGAAGAGTAGGGAGCGAGGATCTTCATCAACATTTCTAACCTGTTGCTTGATAGAATCAATATGTTGCTGAGTGAAAATTGTTTTCAGCACATCAAAGATAATTGCTCCTCTATCTCGATTGCCAAGCACTGAAACATCATCTTTGGTAATCTTTGTTTTGTTCACACAAATAGATTGTAAATCCCGCACTGCAGATCGAAGATCACCATTGCATTGTTTACTTATCTGCTGCAGAACTGTTTGATCTGCACTGATTCCTTCTTTGCTGCAGATGCGTTTGAGCATATGTTGAATTTCATTGGGAAATGGTGGATACCATTTCAGATGCAACGCAAGAGATTTTAAAATTGCTCCACTGCCTTTGATTAACTGATAGTAGTCATTAACGATGAGTATAATAGGTTGATGTGTTTGTTTGATGGTTTGTATGATAGTGCGTTTACCACCGCGATCGCTTAAATCTGAAGAGGAAGCAGTATTTCCTTTGATGCGTTCATAAAGATTATCTGCTTCATCAAGAATAATCAGTTTTCGACCTCCTGAAGCGGTCGTAATAAATTGTCCCTGATCATCAAAGGTTTGATGAGTTGCTCCAGCGGTGGCAACTGCTTTGATTCGTTGCTCATTTCTGGCATCTGAAGTATTTAATTCTATGGGGATCCATTGAAGATCATTTGCAAGAGCATAGGCACAACTTGTCTTTCCAATCCCTGGTTTCCCCGATAATATAACAGCTTTTTTTTTAGGGATTTGTGTCTGCCATTGTTTAGCCCAGCGGATCAGCTGTTGCACGGTTTTTCTATTGCCAACGAGTTGTTTTAATGTGGTTGGTCTGTATTTTTCAGTCCAATCATCCATAATACAGTTGGTTTAAACAACTGAAGACTATTTTAATCATTTGCCAGTTTTGAAGCATAATCTTTTTATCGGAAAGCAGTATTCCCCTGTTAGCATATAATATTGCGAGGATGGCCCAGCCTGGCTACGGCGAAGGATTGCTAATCCTTTGGTCTTACGACCACGGGAGTTCGAATCTCCCTCCTCGCGTAAATTTCCCAACGAATTTTGATAATTTAATCATTGTTGATTTTATCGTGAGAGAAAATGGGGGGGGATTGCGTTTACTTTGTCGCACATCCTTTCATCCTTAAGCCGATTTCATTTCTCTGATTATAATAGTAACATTTTAAGTTTTAGGATATAATGTTTTGAAACAGAAGTCGAACGGTTCATCTCAACTCTGCCAGGGTGTAGGATCGCACTGTATATTAGAAAACCAGCATTCTCCGTTGATGTAAGAATCTGGATTCGAACTTAATGACCAATGATAACTACTTTAAAGTGATAGTTTTGATCCAAATCCTCCATATGTTGTCAGTATGATATGAGATACGGGCAAAAACCCTATCTTCTTTTCTTATATATAACTCAGCTAGGATTTATTGCTGGGCTTGTTAAGTTTTATATACTCTCAAGAAGATAATTTATTGAGTATGATGAAAAAACTTGTGCTATGTATAGTCATTTTCATTTTAATACTAATTCCAGAAAATGTAATAGGTCATCATTATTTGTTCTGTTCTCATCAAGATAACTCATTGAAATCTTTCAGTTTGAATCCAAACAATGCTCCAGAAAATGTAAGCATTGATGGTCCGATCCGAGGGAAAGCAGGAACATACTATGAATATTCATTTTACTGTGATGATCCTGAAGGTGATGATGTAAATTATTATATCAAATGGGGAACACCATCATGTCCAGCAATTTATGGGCCTTTTCCGTCTTCTTCACCTGCAATTATTGGATTTGTTTGGGGGGAAATAGGAAGTTATAATATTACAGTCAAAGCAGTAGATATTCATGGGGCTGAAAGTGATATTATTTCATTGACTGTAACCATGCCCTTGTATAATCTTCTTTATAGAATCAAACTTTTATTTTTTGTTTCTCCTATTACTGAATACTCAATACATTTGCTATCCATGAAACATTAGGAGGAACAGGCCACGTTTTTGGAAGATTTAATATGATTATACATTATTCAATTTTTTTGAGGAAATGGTTACTATATTGATTGATATTAATCCAGATATGGAAATAGATGATTTTTTAAGATTAGGTAAAAAGAAAAAAAAGAGATGAAGAGTATTACTCATCAAACAGTCGTTGTACTATTTGTAGAAGTATAGGATGATTTTTTAGGAGCTGAAACAAGGGGTTTTGCACATCATTAACTTTTGGCATGCTAATAGAAAATGGATCAGACCAGACACTAATCAAACCTGCTTCATCTTTTGCTTTGACCTTAATGCTGTATGTTCCCTTTGTTTCCCATATATGAGATTCACTAGCTGTTTGTCCTGAGGCAAATGGACCGACCCAACCGGTATCTGCTCCATCGCCCCAATCGAACCAGTAATAGATGTTATCACCTTGATCATCTGATGTTGTTGCAGTATATGTATATGAGTTCCCACTTTTTCCGGTAGGAGGTCCATCAATACTTGGTTTTTCAGGAGCAGTATTTGCTGATATGGTCACTGTTTTTACTGCTGAAAACGCACTTTGCGCTCCTTGGTCATCCTCTGCTTTGACTTGGACGGAGAAGGTTCCTTCAGTGACCCACATATGTGATCGGGTATCTGTTGTTCCACTACTTACTAATCCGCTCCATTCATCAACGGTGCCATCACCATCCCAGTCCCATCCATATTTGATATCATCGGTGTCAGGATCAGTTGATTGAGTCTGAAACGTTAATGAGCTGCCGAGTGTTCCTGAATCTGGTCCTGATGGTTGACTTGGTGTTGTTGGTGGGTCGTTTGGCCCAGTGACCGTGACGATGAGTGCTGAGGAAAAACCACTTTGTGCGCCATGTTCATCCTCTGCTTTTACTCGTAAATATCTGGTTCCTGTTCCATAATAGGTAATGTTCACTGAGCACGTATTCCCGGAGGGGAGATAATATGAAGTCCAATGATCTGGATCGATGATACCATCATTATCAAAATCAAATCCATATCTGATTTCATCACCATTTGGGTCTGTGCTTACTGTTGTATAGGGGTATGGTGTTCCTTCGTTCACTGTTGTTGGTCCGGTGGGTTTACTTGGGGTGGATGGTGGATCATTTGTGGGTCCTGTTTCTCCGTTGATGACAAACGAAAGATCAAGTGATGTGATGAATTCAGAGGGTTCCTTGAGTTCATTCCAGTCAAGTGATGTCCACAACCCATGCACGGCATCATCGTTCCAATGTTCAAGAGATGATTTCCATCCCCACCGGGGTTGAGGATCATCAGGGAGAACGATTGCAGAGATAAATAGCCAATAAATGGTTCCTTCTTCTTGGATAAAAGGATCTGAGATATCTTCTATGTTATATTGCCAATAGAGTATGTGATTATCAGGTAAAAAGAATCCCTCTCCAGGATCATACCATCCTTGTGGGCTATCCCATGGGCCTGCTTCAATCCAGTCAGATGGGGTGAACGTCTGTTCCCAAAGTACTCCACCAGGTCTACTATATGGGATGCCTGGCGGATCAGCGGGGATGTCCTCTGCAATTGCTATTTTAAATCCAAGAATGGTTCCAACAAGATCATTGTACCAGGATCCCCAGAAATGAATATCACTCACGGGTCCTGTTTCTGAGCACATCCAATCATCAGCTAAACCATTCTGAGGAAAGACCTCGGATACATAGGTTGCATCAACATCCCAACCGAATGGGTCAGGCAGTTGGGGAAAGTGCATCTTATGACCGTCTCCAGGTGACCAGTCAGCTATAGTAGTCGTTGAGATACTAATGGTGGTCAACAGCATACAAATTAGTGCTACCAACATTTTTCTTTTCATGATTTTCTTACGCCTCCCTTAAGGCATAAGCAATACAAAATATCAGTTAATAAATATTTCCTATAGAAATCGAACAAAGGTTATAGAAATATAGAAAAAATAGAATTTTTTAATCATTATTTTTATCTTATTTTAAGGATGATTGCTTAATTTATTCTGTTGAAAGATAGCGTAAAATCTCGCCTATGTATAAAACCCTGGGTTTTAAATCATTGATATTTTTGCTGCTAAAACTTGAAAAGTTCAGTAGAACTAATCCATTAACAACTGAGGATTTTGAAATGTTAGTCATTGCAGAGAAATAAAAAATACATTTGGATGTAAGTTCAACTGCGATTTGTATCAAATATTTTTGAAAAAAAGGGCTAAATAGTTACATTTTATTGAATAATAATTGCTTTTGAGATTAACCCATGTTCTTTTCCTACAGATATATGTTTTTATGCATAAGATTCGCCTGATATTAATCAAAGTTTTTAAATGAGCTCTTTATATTAATTTATGAATATACATTTATCCTTGGGGAAAATGATATGGGTAAGCAATCAGTAAAGTTAATTGGTGTTTTTCTGATTTTTTTTCTGATTTTTCCTGTTTTTTCTGGTTGCCTGGATGAAAAAAAGAATGATAAAAATATCAATATCCCAAAGGATTCTCTCAGTTTCGATGATTTATCTGTTCTCCCTGATTGGGATGATGCTCAGTATCATGATTATGAGGCAATGGTTGATATGTTACATGATTTTGATTACAGATATCCTGGTTTAGTGAACATTTTCTCAATTGGAAAAAGCGTGGTTGGCCGGGATATTTGGTGTATACAAATTACTAATGAACAGAGACCTGATGACAAATATGCATGTGTGATTGATGGGTGTATCCATGGCAATGAATGGGAGGCTGGGGAGGCCTGTTTGTATCTAGCAGAATACTTACTTATTAATTTTGAATCAAATGCGACTATTACTCAATTGTTGAATAAAACAGAGGTCTATATTGTTCCTTTTCTTAATCCAGATGGTCGAGAAAAAGATGATCGATTTAATGCCAATGGTATTGATTTAAACCGGAATTTTGATGCTCATTTTGGCCGTGTTTTTGGGGGAAGTCTGCCGGTGGGTAATCCATTTGGTTTGAAAATCATTTCATATATTAAACGCCCACTGTTTGTTGAACGATTGGGTTTTGATCGATTCATCCGGAACAAAGTCTGGACTAATAGTGGAAGACAACCGTTTTCCGAACCAGAAACTCAGGCATTACGAATGCTTCTGGATTCAATACAATCGGATCTTGCGTTTTATGTGAATTGTCATACCGCAATGCATATGGTGTTAACACCAGTTAATGTGAGGCATAGACCAGAATTTTCATTAACAAGTCAGGAAAAAGAGGTATTCAAACAGGTGTTGAATTGGTGTGAGAACAACACAGAATATCAGAGCGTATCCCCAGATCATGAAATAGGTTTTGGTGGTGGTGTTGCTCATCATTGGGTGTTTAAAGCCTATCGAATTCCTTCGTTTTGTTTTGAGATTCTTTCACGAGAGTATGAACCAGGGATGGATCAGGGTAAACATGATCAGTTAAATCACTGGATGAAAACCACAATTCCGTTTTTTCTCTTTCTTTTTGAAAACATTGAACCACTTTATAATTGGAAAAATCCTACGTATAATCCTTTTTTACCTGAGGGAATCCCCCCATCTCCAATGACATAATATACTTACATTTTTTGTTGATAGATGCTCAGAGAGACTTTGTTGGTGTAAGGAGTTTGAAGATGCTGAGAAGACCAACAATGTTTCCTGTTTCATCATAATGTGGAATTTTTGTCACTTCTACGTTTTTTTTAATATCATAGGGCAGTTGCAATTCTTGCTTTCTATTGATCACAGGGGTTCCACTTCGGAGGATTTCTTTGTCATATTCAGCAAACCGTTGTGCAATCTCGCTTGGTAGAAAATCATATTCGCTTTTCCCAATCATTTCTTCAGGGACTATCTCAAAAAGATCAGCAGCTAAAGAATTCACCAACCGAAATTGATTAGCTGCATTCTTGTAATAAACTGCATGATTGGTATGTTCAAGGAGAAGATGAAGTACTGTTTTTGTTTTTTCTAAATCTTTTTCAAAACGGCTTTGTTCTCGAAGATCACGGAGGATTACCACGAAGAGATCGATTTCATCGTCTTTTTTAAAGAGAAAAAAAGATGAAAGTTCAATATCAAAACTATTTCCATCGTTACAAATCAGTTGCACCTCTCGTGATGAGGGTTGTTTTTTGTTAATCAACCATTCAAATTGATCGAGCAGAACAGAGAGTGCTTTTTTAGAAAGAACTCCTAGGTTAAGCAAATTCTGATCAATCATTTCTTTTCTTGTTAAGTCTAGCATATGCAATGCTTTTTGGTTGACATCAGTGATTTCTCCACGGGAGTCTAGAATGATCATTCCATCTGTTGTTGATTCAAAAAGCCGGCGGTATTTGAGTTCTTGTTCTCGTAATTTTTGCTCTCTATTTTTCTGTTGAGTAATATCTTTGAGAAGAATGAGAATAGTTGGATTGTTGTTCATTGAAAAAAGAGATGTATTGATTTCAACAGGGAAGCTAGATTTATTTTTTCGTATTCCTTTTGCTTCAAATGTTGTTCCCCCATGTGAAATAATTTCTTCCATTCGTTCATCGAAATTAAGTGAAGGAGATAATAAATCAGTGATATTGAGGGTTTCTATTTCTCCGAACTGATAGTCAAACATTTCATATGATTTCACATTTGCTTCGATGATCTCACCAGAAAGCTCAATGAGAAAAACAGAAACATTTACCTGTTCAAAAAGTGTTTTGTATTTTCCCTCATCTGTCTCAAATGTTGTATTTCTATTTCCCTCTTTTTTTGATGATTGATAGAATGAGTCTATCATAATCTATGCACCTCTGACATCCCACTGATGAAACAACAAACACCTAGGTTACACCAATAAACATGCTGTTATTTAAATCTGTTTAAAAATCGTATTTCTTGATTAAAAAAATAAATTTTTCAAATGGAATATGCTGTCTTACTTTGAATAAATTTTCTTTCTTTGGATACGCATATTTAAATGTCTTCGATTATTTCTCCTTTACGTTCACACAAATATGTATGAGGAATCTTATGAACATGAAAAAAAGAAAAGATGTAAGTATTGTTGATGATAGAAATATTACTGATATCTGGGATGTTGATGAACAGGATGTGAATCGATTGAAAAATAAGATTCATTCCATTGAGGAAAAGTTAGATATGGCTCATAAGGGTATTTATTTTGATTTTCAGATTATTGATGATTTATTTCCTGATTTATCTGATATCGAAAAAGCAACAATCTTTGTGTATGGGCAGTGGATTCATCATCGAATGTATAAGGATTTAAGATAACATCACAGTTTTTTTATGATGACATTAGTCATAGTTTGTCAAGTTCTGCTTTAAGTTGATCAATGATCATAACGGGTGTGGGATCAACGTTTCTAAGGATAGATAGATAAAAACTGACATAATCTCCAAGTTGTAGAAGATATATCATTTTTGCTAGATCATGGTTTCCATGAACATCAACTTCGATGGTGTTAGCTGCTGAGGTGGCAAATAGTTTTTTCATGAATTCAAACCGAGCGGTAAAAGAAGGTGTTTCTCTTTGTTTATCTCTGAAGAGCACACAAGAACAGTGTTTTGAGATATGCTGGTTTCCAGCCCATCCAACAATATCATTATGATTGTTTTCTGGGATCTGACCGTATCGTGCGAGGATTTTACTGTTTTCATTGAACTGTGTTGTCCATCGTTTAGCTAGTGGTGAATATATGTCCCAACCATAGATATGAGGCATGGTTTGAAAAAGTGATTGCGCTATTTTTTTTGCATGATTCTCATTGGTGTTAACATCTTTGTGAAATGCTTTAGTGTTTTCTTTGCTGAGTTGAATGGTTTCTTGAAGTGCATTATCAAATGAATGCTGATAAATCCCGATTTTTTGTAAACTAAGAAGGGATGCAAAAAAAAGATAACCAATGGTTGTTCTTGGTGGATAACCAGAGGGTATTTTTAAATGGGGAAGTTTTCGTCTTTCACAATAGGTTTGTAGTTTTCCACCTGAGGATATGGCAATGATTGCTGCTTTTTTTTCTGAAGCATTTTTAAATGCACTGAGGGTTTCTTCTGTGTTTCCTGAATAGCTTTGTGCAAAAACCAGGGTGTGTTTGTTAACCCATCGTGGAAGGGTATAGTCCCGGTTAACAAAGATGGGTATGTTGTATCGTGATTGTAAATATGATTGTAAAAAATCGCCAGAGATTGCTGATCCACCCATACCAGCGATGACGAT
>JAWOBC010000048.1:0-5858 GCA_046498165.1 Thermoplasmatota archaeon | reverse complement strand
ATATGGAAAAAAGGTATGATACTCGGAATTATCGCACTTTTTATAAGTGTATCAATGGCTCCAGCCCTCACGGCTGTGCCAAAGAATACTGAACAAAAAGACACAATTGCAATTGAATTAGCATCAATTGCATCTGATGGATCACAACAGATTGAAACACTAGATCTTACTGAGGATGAAGCAGCAAATCTCCAACTTAGCTTAACATCGCTTCTTGAATTAATTCGATCAATTAAAGATAAAAGTTCACTCATTGATCTTTTACAATTGTTCTTCAATGGTAATGAATATCCAATTCTATCAAAAATAATAACCAATCTTTTTAACTCACAGCTTTTAGAAAACCGACAGATCGTTGTCAGTGAAGGCTGGAATTATGATTTAAACCCTTTTAAGAAAACAGAAAAGGATGTCATGAAACCATTAACCATCTGGCGTTACGCTGAAAGCTCAGACAAACTCCCCATACCCAGCTCAACTTCAATCATACGATTTAACCCTATGGAAACAGAAACATATACAGGTAGTCAACTTGGGCTTTTAGTCCGCTTCAAAGGAATTTATGTTCACATTCCACAGAAACTACCAGAACAAAGTTTCACGTTCTTCATCGGTTTTGCTCGACATGCCGGTGCCTTTGAACTTCCAACGCTAACCATGCCTGAACTCTAAAAAATAAATATTATTTCCCTCCTTCCATCATTTTTCTTCTTTTATTTTTTTATATTATATTTTTACTAACTTTCATTGTGAACATCCTGTTTGATAGGTATTATAAAAAAGCTTAAGAGAACGTACTTCATTCTTTTATATGAAAATAATAATAATACTTGAGGGGTATATGATGAAAAAAATACTCATTGCCATTTTTTTAGCTGGGATTTTGCTGTTAGTTCCCTGTACCGCTGCCTTTACTCTCCCGGTTAATAAAGATGAACAAACTTATTTAAAAAAGCTGGTGAACCAGGAGGAAAATAAATCCATACAACAAACACTTGGAGAAATAATCAGCGATATTGAACATTCTGATGGTAACCTTCACCTGTCTACCATAGAATCCATTCTAGAAGAACAAATTGACATTGAAGGTCAAATAGGCGATGAATCCGTTTTAGATACGGAGTCTTGGGAATGGATCATTGATCGATTAGGTTGGGTCTATATCACAACAGACAATGTCATTACCCTATTCAACAAAGGAAATCACATCATTACCGTATTTTCTGCAAAAACCGCTCTATTAACTGGCTGGTATCAATCACTCCTCCTAATGAAAGATACCTGGCAGACGTTTAAAAACAATCCTCAACTATTGAGTTTGATTGATTTTGTGAGTGCAGTCTCAGCGGTTGTAACACTTACTGTGGCCATTATCTCTGATTTAACAGATGGTGAACAAGAACTAATCAATGCCTTAACTGATTTTCAAACAGAGATACAATCCTTTTTCACTTTTCTAAAAAATGAACCATGGAAAGCACCAATACTCATCTATGGAACGGTAGAAGGCATCAGTAATGCTGCTGAAGTCAGCTGCAATGATAACACGGTTACTACTTCTGATGATTATAATCTTAGTGTTCCCACTGAAAACACCAATTTTCCCTGGTGGATTCACCAATGTGAAATTACTGCAAGCACAGATAGTAAACAAAAATCACAATCAAGTTATGCTTTTTCAATGGGAAAAATCGAAGCAAATTTTGATTTCTCAACAGAACAAACCATACCACAACAATCCCTATTTTTTTATCTGCAGCAACTGTTATCCGGAAAAATACCGTTACTTCAACAGGTGTTTTAATTGTATCAAAAAAACTTCAACCCCCTTTCTTTTTTTAAAAATTATTTATTCGTTTTAAACCATAAAAATTATAAAAAACAAAACATATATGATAATGTACTCCTTTAAAAAAAAGAGATTGAGGCATACTGTTTATGAAAAAAAACGTTCGTGGACCCTTTATTGCATTGTTTTTTCTATTCTTATTTGTTTCACCAATCTTTTTTCCTCAATCAACTGCAGGACTATTTGATAAAAAGGAACCAATAAAAATCGCATTCATTTGGCAGCGATGGGATATTCTTGACATCCCTGCAAAAATTATGATGATGATGTATAAACGTATCCTGAGAAAAGCAGAAAAAACCTATGATGTTGAGTTTGAAGTCCATGAATTCTGGGATCGATGGCGAGGAGGAGATGTTCAACAAGGTAAACTGCGAAAGATGGATATCGATGTGGTGATTGGCCCCGGTGGTATCGGAGGATGGAACAGTCCTTGGAAATACCGACAAGAAATCAAACGTTTTGTTAGAAGTGGTGGAGGATTTTACGGCATCTGTGGAGACTCAACATTTGGATCTCTTGGAGTAGTGAATCTTCCCCGACGCTATGATATTCCCCTGAAAAAAGCATTAGGCTTTGAAGAATTCACACCCATGCTAGGACTCGCAAATGTAGTAACTGATGCCAGTGCGTTTGATTCCCTTCTTCAATTCCCCTTTTGGTTTATGAAAACAGAGATGATCACATCTGTTGGTAAACTCCCCATATCTCGAGGAGCAATCCGTATTGAACCAACAAACCTCCCTATTCAAGAACCATATCATCGAGATCGTATTCGGGTGATGCTAGGTAATGCACCATTGGTTGATGGACCTGTGCTTTTCCGATTATTTATGCCCAAGGTCTATGATATCGCGGTGTTTAAAAAAAGCGATGATCCCTATGATCAAACACTTAAAGGCAAAAAAGCAATCGTTGCTACTAGATACTGGCGAGGAAGAGTTATTCTTTCTGTTCCTCATCCGGAACTAACCATTGGAAACAGCAAAGCCCATGATCTCTTTGTCAGAAACATCCTCTGGTGTGCAAAACGCCTGCCCGTGGCCTCGTAAGCACTATTCTGATTCTCTTCTTATTTTCTTTCGATTCGAACTAAACTTGTTTCCACTTGATCGATTAGTTTCTTATGAAAAGAAAACATGCTCTTAATGGAAAACTGATATGTTTTCTCAAAAGAAATCTCTGCATCCAATGCAGTGACTAGTTTTTTCACAAAGGCAACAGTATGACTTAAATGAAGAGAGTAAACAACAGGTGCGATTTCTAATGCCTTTTTAATGAATAGTCGATCTGCATGTTTATTTGCTTTCTGAGCACCAAACGGAGGATTCATAATCACCGTATCAGCTGAACTAGAAACCATCGTAATATCCGTAACAGCATAATCAATGGAAAGCTTGTGATCTAATGCAAACCGCTTGGCCTGGGAGATAGCGGTTTCATCAACATCGATGCCTATGCTTTTTTCTGCCTGAAGAAGCATGGCACCAACTGCAAACATACCTGTTCCGCAACCAAGATCAACGATTGTTTTATGTGCAATATCACCAAATCCATACGCAATAAACAGCAGGTCAGCTGCAATAGGTGCTGGTGTCTGGTATTGTTCTAAATTTACTTTGGGCTGTTGAAAAACGGGAACCTGTTGAAGAAAGATCTCTAATTGTTTTTTTTTCATCTCATACTCAACAAATTTTTTTTAGATTTCTTTGATTATTTCCTTTTGTTCGATTTGTTTTTTCTCTGCTTTTTTTAACGTAAAATAAAACGTTGTACCTTTGCCGGGACCATTGCTTTCCGCCCAAATCTTGCCACCATGTTTCTTTATGATTTTTTTGGTAATGGTAAGTCCCAGTCCACTTGAATCAAGATCATGTCTGCTCTCATCCGCCTTATAAAACCCATCAAAGATATGATTGATTTGATCCTGTGTCATTCCGATACCATTATCCTTGATTGAAACGATTACTTTTTCGTTTTCCTCTTCTGCAAAAAGGGAAATCTCTCCCCCTTCCTTTGCAGAGTATTTAACAGCATTAGTAATCAGGTTATTAAGCACCTCATTTAACCTGAGTTGATCAGCTTCCACAAAGATTGATTGGTTGATATGATTATGAACTGCAATATTTTTTTCATCGAATAATACCTGATTATTGGAAAGAATATTTTTTGTTTCCTCTGATAAATCAATAGATTCAAAAACAAGTTCGATTTTATCGGAATTCAATTTAGCCAAATCAATGGTTTTATTCACTAAATCCTTCATAAAATAAACATTCCGAATGACTACATCAAACAATTCATTATCCTTTTCAGAATCAACTTTCTTTTTCAACATGGGAAGAAGCACCATCATCGGGGTTAATGGCGTTTTCAGATCATGACCAAGTTGATTAATAAAATCATCTTTTTGTTTCATCAACTGTTGGATTTGCGCTGTTCGTTGTTCCACCTTTCGCTCTAGATCCTTATTCAACGTGAACAAAATATCATGAGCGTCCTGAAGCTCTTTTACTACCATCTTCTGCCGGGTAATATCCCGGACAACACAAATAAGACCACCATCTTCAAGAGCTGTTAACGTAATCTCCTGATTAAATAAAGTCCCATCTTTTTTCCTTCCCACTGCTTCCCCATTCCAACGACCATGTTTTTGAAACTCAGGCATGATTTCCTCATCAAATCGTTTTAACTCCTCATCATTATATAACAGTCGCCATGATTTTCCTAGCAGTTCCTCTGAAGAATCATATCCATAAATAGACACATGAGCATCATTTAAATACTCAAATTCTCCTCTTTCGTTTAAGATTGCAACCCCATCCATGGATGAGCGAATAGCAGTGAGCTGTTTATCAATGGTCTCAGCTGATTTTTTCCGATCGGTGATATCAGAAGCAGTGATAAGCACTGCCTGTTTTCCGCTAAAAAATATTTTTTCCGCTCGAAAATCAACCCATTTCTCCTCTTCTTGTTTCGTTAAAATCTTAAACTGATACCGGGAAGGAGGTTCTTCACCCCGTTGACGAGCTTTCCCCCGTTTAATGATCAAATCCTTATATTCAGGATGAATAAAATCCCAAAAATGCATGCGGAGCAGTTCATTTTTTGAATAACCTGTAATCTTTTCAGCATAAGGATTAGCATAGATCCATTTATCATCTTGATAAATCATAATAGCAATTGAGGCAGACTCGGTAAAAGTTCTGAACTTTTTTTCACTTTCTTTCAAACGAATCTCTGCTTTTTTCTTATCATCAATATCTCTTACTGAAACCAGGAGAAATTCTTTTCCTTTAAAAGATAATATAGTTGGATTTACTTCCACCCAGAATGTGTTTCTGCTCTTTCCCTTTGCATGCCACTGCACAGCTTTTTGCAAACCCCGCCGAATTCTTTTCACGGCATTGGTAAACGTATCAAGATCCAATGGTTGATCATCGGCAGTTAAATCTACGATGCTCATTTTCATTAATTCTTCTTTACTGTAACCATACATCTCTGTTGCTTTTTGATTTGCATTCACGATTTTCCCCGTTTCAATTTCATGAAGAAAAACCGCATCATTTACTCCTTCGAAAATCCCATGAAACTGTTTTTCACTTTCCACTAACGCGTTTGTTGCTTTTTTTCTTTCAGTAATATCCCGAAAAGAAAGCACATATCCAGGGATCTGATTTTTGCCTATTACTTTGGAATGGGTCACATCAAAATATCGTGGTGAACCCTTATTGGTTTTTATCTCAAAAGAAACCTGTGATCTACCTTGTTGAAAAGAATGAATAATGTCAGGATATTCATGAAACAATTCACCAGCGTTTTTACCAATATACTCTTTACCATTTAATCCAAAAATATCTTCCGCACTTTTATTCAGCTCAATTAATCTTTTATTGATATCAAAGACAACAACAGGGTCTTGCAGATTATTAAACACAGTCTCTTTTGCAACAGGGAGTAAATCAATGAGTTTAAAATGCGTAAATCCATAGGCAAAAATTAGTCCAGT
>JAWOBC010000017.1:0-5073 GCA_046498165.1 Thermoplasmatota archaeon | reverse complement strand
AGATTGAATTCTCCGTAGTCGCGGGTGGCAAAATAATAGGAAACAGTGATTTCATAAGCTGTGTTCGGGGTGACAGTAAATGCTTTTTCCATCCAGATTTTTCCTGCATCGTTCATGTTGTTTAAATAGAGTTTTACTGCACCTGTTCCATTATACGCCATTGTTGTCGTATGTTCCACGGTCCAGTTGATGGGTGGATCATCTAAGTCTGTGCCATCTTTTTGCCATCCTTGCATGTTTTCATCAAATGAAAAACGGGTTCCAGTTGAGTTTTCAGATGGATTTTCAACACATCCAGTAAGAGAAACAGCGATGAACAGACAGGTTATTGCAAGTGCAATATGTTTCTTTTGAAAGATGTGTTTTATTCTGATTTTGTTATGATTTTGTATCATTTTTGTTTTCACCTTATACGGGAAATAGTTTGATTTTATATTTATACTGTCTGAATCTGTTTGGGAAAAACCAAATCAATTATACAGAAGAGTCTAGAAAAAGAGAAGGAAGGGAAAAAAATTAAAATTGGGGTAATCCAAAATGTTGTAAGAGAAGGTGAACAAGATCGCTGAAAGAGAACTGATGGTTGTATTGTGGCATAGCAACGTGGAGTTGTGTCCATTCACTTTTTGCATCGAGAACATCTTTCACCCTAACTTCTATGGTGTATCTTCCTTTTTCATCCCAGACATGAGTAATGGTTTGTGTTTCATCTGAGGGAAATGGACCAATCCAATCCTCAGTTTCTCCATCACCCCATGATACATAATAGTACAGTTGATGATTTTCTGCATCACTGGCTTGGATCTCATAGCTGCAAACTGTTCCTGCTTGTGCGCGTTGCGAACCACTAATAGTGGGCTTGTGGGGAGCAGTATTATTCACGGTGATGGCATGTAAGGGTTTGAGCATACTGAAATCACCCCATCCGTAGGCATCATTGTAACCACGAACCCGGTAAAAGTAATTTGTTTCTTCTCTACTGCTAAGAGTATATTGTTGTTCAGTGATGGAATTATCTATGGTTGTAATAGTTTCATAGCAAGCTATAGGGAAGAGGTCATCGACATAGAATCCTTCTTCGGTTTTGCGACTATCTGTGGCATATCGAAATCGAATATAAACTGATTTTCCAAGATAGGGATCAAGTGAATATGATCGTTTTGTCCAATCAGTTGAGGATCCAGTAAAGGTATCGATTACCTCATAGTTCTTACCGTCAATACTGATTTCAACAAAGGCCATATCATAGTTCTGCTCAATTTCATACCAGCAATAAAAACTGAGGTCCATCGATTGATTGACAAATAATGGATGAGCAGTGGTTAAGGAGGAGACCATGTTATCCTTGGTGTGGGAATGATATGAGGATAATCCAGAATATGCCTTGTTTGTTGTGACAGAAAAATCATCCAGGATTAAATTAGTTGAAGATGTTTCAGCATCATCATGGTTATATTGCATGTTGAAATATTCTTGCAGTTCAAATGCGGTTGGTTGTGATGCCGGATTAACATTGTTCCATCTGATGGTAGAGGTTTGATCCTGATTTTCCGTGATATCAGCAATTATTGGTGGAACCACACGTGGTGTGAGCTGATGAATATAATCTGCTTCTTGCAAAAGAACCAGTGCTCCATCAATATTTTCCTGGCATACTTGACTGAGAACTGATGCATCAGGATGAAATGATTTACAGGCCTCAATGGTATAGGAAAAATGTGGTTTTCCTAGGACATAGTGATGATAGCCATATACCCAGTCAGTGGTATCTCCACATGTTGGATAGAGTCCTGCACTTTGTGTAGGAGTATATGTTCCCGAGCCATCCTGGGAGGTAATGTTTTCTGCAATACGGATTCCTAAATCAGTCATCCGGGCATCATCAGTAGTTGTTTTTTCAATGGAATGACCCCATGGCCACATGACCAGTTCACCATAGGTATGATACGAGATGGAAGCACAGATATCCTGGGTAAGAAAGAGGTTTTTAACAGCGTTGGTTTCAGGTTCTGAAAACTGTTTTGATCCACAGTAGACATTAGATGAGGGATCATGACTCATCCCTGTTGACCCCCACATCCCTAAGGAGTCACCATCACAGGAACCAGGATAGTTTCTGTTGAGATCTACACCGTAGACATCACTATCTTTGAAGTAATGCCGGTTTTTTCGCCACCATCGTTCTCCTTGGTAGAGATCATGGTCATAGATATATCCATCAGGATTGACACAGGGAACAATCCAGATTCGTCTATTGTTTACCAAGTTTTTGATGGTTGCGTTTTCTTCATAGTTAGCGGTGAGATATTCAGCGAGTTGTAAACAGATTTCAATGGTTGGCCATTCCCGTGCATGATGCAGGCCCATGTAGAAAACTCCAGGTTCATTTTCTGAAATCCCGGGGTTATCCGTGATTTCTAGGCACCAGAGGTCACGATCTTCAATGCTTTTTCCTATACTATAAAGATTGGTGATATCTGGATGATCATTTGCTATGGTTTCAAGGATGGATTCTATTTCCTCGAAGGTATGATATTGATTGATGATTTCCTGAGATATATGGAAGGGTTTTTTTTCTAAAAGCTCAACATGGTAGCCTTGTTGTTGGAGAGATAATATGTCTTGTTTGTTCATGAGTACATCATGAAAAAGTTGGGGTTTTCCACCCATAAGTGTTGCTTGTTGAGGCAGATCCGTAGGCCTAAGAGCTGGCGTTATCCGGTATAAAGCAAGGGCATCGTCGTTTTGAAAGCTTGAGATCGGAGATGGTTGAGCCATTGTGGTAAGAGTAGAAAATAGAAAGATACCTACAAGAATGAATGCTTTCTTTTTCATAGATTTGACACCATGTGTAAAGAGGGATCACCAAGCAGGGTAAATTCTTCAACGGTTTTACAATCCAGTACGAAATTCATTGGTGGATGGACATTGATGTAATCAATGAGTGTTTGAGTATGGGTTTGTCCTAAAATGGTGATATTGTTTTGGCCATAGTTTTTGAAAAAATGAGTGTTCATGAAACCAGAGTAATATTGGGTGCAATCTGGAATATCATCGTTATTATTATCTCCTGTTGCAAACCAATCAAGGCCAGTGTATCCAAGAGTAGCAATAGATCCGCCTTCTTTCATAGAGGCGAGTTGCCATGACCAGCATCGTGGGACCCATTCCATATGATAAAACTTCAGAGGAGGATTAAAGAAATATCCCATTGGACCGTAATGGATGATATCTCGGATGAGATTGAATAAGCTAACATTGAATTGAGCGATATGGCAACCTCCAACCACACATACTGGATGTTTATTTCCATTTTCAAGCTTGGGCATATCAAAAATGCTGAGACCATTGATCCATGTTTTTTTATCTCCTGGTGGATGGGTTGACCAGCTTGCTGGATTGGCATGACCATCGAAAAATAAGAATCCACATCCTGGATTTATTGCATTCATGACATCATCTGGACCAGTGAATGTTTCATCGGATGTCCAACAACGTATCGGGGTGAAATCATTCATGTATTGGAGTGCTTGTTTATTTTCTTCTTCTCCTTCGTTGTATTGATCACCGGGCGCTGAATCCCCACCAACAACAACCATATTAGAAAACCATGAGCTTTTATCACTGCTTTCATAAGCAATAATTTTATTGACCATATTGTTTACTTCTTGATTAGTTCGACAGGGAAGTCTTCCTAGATAGACATCGGGGATTAATCCAAGTTCATCTTTTTTAAAGTTCTTCCATTCAGCCAGAATCCCATTTCCGTTAGTATCCCATGTCGCAAAATCGCCTGTTTCATTGTAGATGTCTGCGTAATAAAGATCACTAATGTAACTTGTTTCTGCATCATCATCGACGTTTGCATAACGGACAGGCAGATACCATTCCTCTTCAAAGATTCCTCCTTTTCGACCCCCAATGAGAAGTACGTAGCTGATTCCCTTTGTTTCAATGGCATCTTTGATGAAATATTTGATTTTCTCGGCGTTATCTTGGCCATCGTATTCTTGATATATGTTTTCACAGGTTTGTATATAAGTGGAAATTCCTATGGTGTTTTTATGTTCAACGAGTGGTTGAGCTTTTCCAGCAAATTTCTCTGGTGTGATTATAACCATGTCGAATTCATCTGGGAAGTTTTGTGGTTGAGAAACGTCATTTTTTTGTATGGTGATAGAGGCTTGTTGGTAGATTCGTGCTTGTTTGGTTTCTGGGTTGTAAGCCACAGGAGAAATATATATTTTTAGATATACAACATGTTCTCCGTTTTTTATTCCTGTGTCCATGACAACATCAAATGAGGCTTCAACAAAATCCTCCTGCTGTTGTTTGTGAATAGTTATTGATTTTCCTTCAGAAATTGTTTGAGGAGATGATTTAACTGCTAGGGAGAAAGGTAAATCAATATCTTCGGCTTCAGAAAAAACAACGTTTACCTTTTCAATAATCGTTTTAAATGGAAACGTAAAGGTTTTTACCATCATCGGCCTAAGATATTCACCTGGCAATGAAGCATATTGCTGCATATCATCCATTTGTAGCAATATCTTTTCTCCAGTCATGCTTTGTTCAGCTTTTGGAAAAATGATTGATTCCATCAGATATTGTTGTTCTGCAGTATCAGCAGGAATATGTATCATTCCCTGCAAGATAAAAAACAAAACAAAAATAACTACTATTGCTTTATTCATGATTATACCCCTATTAACTAATAATTAATATGAGCTAGATAAATATAAAGATTTTGTAATATAAAAAAGAAAGAGGAGAATGGTATTATTTCTTCTAGTTACTTATCTGTTGAGTTTGCTCCTTGAAACCAATACCCATCGTTTCAAGTTCATCCAGTATTGGATTATAAATCGCTGGCAGTGTTGGCCGGTGAACACCAGTAAGCTGTATTTTTTTGTTTAAAATCATGGTCACTGCTATTGCTGCTGGAAGTGCAACGGTTCGAGCCACTGCTGAATCACCTTCTGGGATGCCATATTCTAAAAGGGTGGAGGTGATGTATTCTTTTCTATCATCATATGTTGCCTCGAACTCATGATGCATAACGATCATATCCCT
>JAWOBC010000100.1:0-5305 GCA_046498165.1 Thermoplasmatota archaeon | reverse complement strand
AAGATATTATGCAGAAAAATCATTTAACATGATGATATCATGAAAAAAACAACGAAACAATATCTTAAGATTTTTAGTGTAACCATCTTACTCTTCATCAATGTCGTAGCCCTTATGGGCTGCACCGATAATCAAGGTACTGAAAACAACAATCAGGATGCCGATGGGTCTTCTTCTGGACTCATATCTGCCATGGATGCTTTTTCATATGTTCAATCAGATATGGAGGAATGGGGCTCTGGCTATCAAATCGCTCGCATTCATCATTTTGGCACCTCTGAATATGCTGAAAATGGCAAAGAAGACAGCTGGGAATTCTATATAGAATCAGCAGATGCTCAGAAATCAACTGATTTTACCTACACCGTTGGCTCCGGAGTAACAAAAAGCATGGATACATCATATGGAACAGGAAGAAATACTTGTTCTCCTGAAGATATAAAAATAGATTCAACAACAGCCTGTAAAACAGCATTAAACAAGGTAACAACAGACCTATTCCCGGATTTTGAAGGTGGATGTAAAGCAGAATTAGAGGTCAATGAAAATGGGACGCCATATTGGAAAATCACAGCTAATAATCGACGAAAAGATGGACACATGTACTTAGATAAAACTAGTTTCAGCGGCTATGTTGAAATCGATGCAAAAACAGGCGACATCATCACGTTTTCAGATTAAACACGTAACAATTATCCGTATTAGGAAATATCAACCCTTACCAGATCTCTATCGATTAAATCAATACACTCATTGATGCGTACCATTAATTCCTCATCGACTGTTGCTCGTTTAATCTGCTGCAACATATCAATAATCCGACGAAACAAACGAACCACATCACCCTCACGATAACTCGTTAGTTCTAATGTTTCCTGAAAACTTTCACCCTCACTCCAATGTTTAACAATAGCCATCATCCGCTTCAATGAAATCTTATTGAGTTTTTTGAAAAAATGAGGATTCTGCCATAGTTTCTTACTTAACCTTTTATAATCTTTGATGATTCCTTTGAAACTAAAATGATCATTAGGTTTGCGTTCATACGTGATAGCAGCAATCACCTGCAAAAGCTCAACATTACTCAACTCTTTATACAATGAAGTAGCAAATAACTCCCCAATAAGAATCTCCTCGAAATAGATCTTTTTTACAAATCTTCCCTTATCAGTTAATTCCCGATCCCTGGTCAAATATTTCATCATCTGCAACTGCTTACATTTATTGGTAAAAGAAGTTTTCATCCGAACCTTCCGCTGCCTCCGATGTTGTTTTCGAAACGCATAAAAATTCTTCCTTAACAACACATCGATTTCCTTTTGAGAATACGAATCAAGAAGATTCAAAATAGTATTATAGCTCAACCGGAACTGACTCTGAATGGGTTCCGTATCTTCTTCAGAAATCTGCAAAAAAGAATTTAATTCACCCTGCTGATATAAAATGCTTACGACGAATCCTTCTTTATCAATACCTCTTCTCCCCGCTCGACCAGCAAGTTGAAAATATTCTTTAGCAGTAAGCAACCGAAAATGTCTCCCATCAAACTTCCGCAGACCATTCAACACCACTGTTTTCGCAGGCATATTAATACCCACCGCAAAGGTTTCTGTAGCAAAAAGAACCTGTAAAAAACCATGGGAAAACAATTCCTCAACAGCGAAGCGTTGCTGTGGGAGAAGACCCGCATGATGAAAACCAATCCCTACTTCTAAAGCCTCCATCAACATTTTTGTTGAGGAAAGATTTTTAATTTTCTCTGGAAAATGCTGAGAACAAAGATAACGGATTTGTTCCTTGATGAAATCATCAGCAAATTCCTTACCTTGTTCTTTCAATTTAAACGCCTGTTCCTCACATTGTTTCCTTGAAAACGAAAACACAATAGCCGGAAGCCTTCCTTTTAAATGAGGAATCACCTGACAAGGTGAAAGCGTACTCTTTTTCTTTTTTTTCTTTTTACTTTTTTTCCGTTTTTTCTTCTGTTTGCTGAGCACTGCTCGATCAACAAGACCCTTTTGTTCATCAAACACAAACTGATGCAAAGGTACATAACGAGTATTATTGCTCACCACTTCAATGGGATGATCCTTAATGCTGCGAAGCCAAGAAGCAAATTCATCCGCATTGGGAATCGTTGCTGACAAACAAAGAAAACGAGTTGACGGTTTACTAAACAAAATTGCCTCCTCCCAAACCGTTCCCCGTTCAGGATCATTCATAAAATGGATTTCATCAAACACCACATAAGAAATATCATCAATAATAGGGTCCTGACTCAACAACATATTCCGATAAATCTCAGTGGTCATAATCAAAATATTCGCCTGTGGATTAATCACCACATCACCAGTAAGCATCCCAATATGATCTTTCCCATAACGATCAGTGAAATCACGGAATTTCTGATTAGATAAAGCTTTAATTGGAGCAGTATAAATAACTCTCTTCTCATTTTTTTTAATACATTCATCGATGAGATATTCAGCGATTAATGTTTTTCCAGTCCCAGTTGCCGCACTGACAATAACCGTATGTCTCTGCTCTAAAGAACGAATCGCTTGTTCTTGAAAAGCATCAAGAGTATAAGATTGAAATTTCATCTGTACAGGGTCAACACCAGTGTTTTTCCTTATAACTCTTTCCCGTTATTTTATCTCAACCTAATGAACACAGTGGATTTTTCAGTATTAGGCTTTATCAGTTGTTTTCGTTATTTATGCTGGTATGATAAATAACCAAAAAAACACGATAAACACGATTAGTCCAAACACCATAATGGTATTTATTTTTTCCTCTACACTTTCCTCCATCCTATCTCTCCTCACGATGAACAGTATCCACCACAACCCATTCATCTTTTAATATCTTTTTTCGCAGGTAAACATGCACATACCTACGTAGGAAAATTTCCCTCTGCAATCAATCTTTATCTCATTGTTGTTTTTTTTCTAATAATCGTTCCATACGTCCACGAAGTTCAGCTACATCAACAGGTTTTTCAATATAATCATCACCAAGAAACTCACCAGCATTCTCAGCGATTCTATCAGTTCTTGCAGTTAAAAACACAATGGGGATATCCTGCCACGCGGGGTTATCTCTTAGTTTATCATACACTTCCCAACCACTCATTTCCGGCATCATGATGTCCAATAAAATGAGATCAGGAACCATGTTTTCATTTAATAATTCAAAACATTTTTTCCCATTCTCAGCAGGGATTACTTCGTATTCATCTCCATATGTTTCCTCCAAAGCAGTTTTCAACCCAAAGACCTGATCCTCTTCATCATCGACTAACATGATCTTTTTCATTTTTTTCTCCCTTCCTTTCAAATTAGGATAACAAAAAGCATATGAGATATTCTTTTAAAAATTTATTGTTACATTATGCGGCTATAGTCTCTTCATTTATTTTTTTATTTACCAATGGTAATGTAAAAAAGATACTTGTTCCCTTTCCTATTCCTTCACTTTCCGCCCAGATCTTTCCACCATGTTTTTCTACAATACGTTTACAAATAGAAAGACCAAGTCCGGTATCCGTAAAATCATGTCTGCTCTCATCAGCCTTATAAAACTCATGAAACGCATAGGTTAATTGATCCTGATTCATCCCCTTTCCAGTGTCTTTAATTGAGATCAACGCCATTTGTTCATCCTGTTTTTCTGCACTAATGGTCACTGTTCCATTTTCTGCCCCATATTTCACTGCATTTGACAACAAGTTCTCAAGGACTTCTTCAATTTGTAATGAATCCGCTTTCAAGAATATACTATCATCAATCTGCTTTTTTATCTCAACATGATATTGATTAAACAAACCAGTATTCTTCTCAATACTCTTTTCGATCAATTCATTAAAATGAATTGTTTTAAAATTAAAAGTGGTACTTGGGGCATTTAATTTCGCCAGTTGCACCGTTCGAATAACCAAGCGTTTCATATATGCCACATTTCGTTGTAACACTTCAATGATTTTTTGTTTTTTCTCATCAGTTTCACCCTTTTTTAATAAAGGTAATAAATTAATAAACGGGCCAAGAGGATGTTTCAGATCATGACCAAGTTGATCAATAAATGCGTCCTTTTGTTTCAACAATTGTTCAATATCCTTGGTTCTTTCCTCAATCTTTTGCTCAAGATGATCATTTAAATCCGCAAGTTGATCACGAGCAAGTTCAAGATCTTTATTTTTATCAAAAATTTCCTTTCTTGCTTTTTCAAGATTTTCAACGGTTTCCTGCATATCCTCCATGATGTTTAACGTCGCAAGCTCAGTATTTCTTAAATCATTAATTCTTTCTTCTCTTTCAACTTGCATTTTTTTTTCATCGGTAATATTTTTTGAAATAACTAGAACCTGTTTTTCCCGATCACTGATATCAATGGGAATAAAAAGATTATGAAAAATCATCTGATTTCTTTCATCCTCATTTTCCTGAATGATACCCGTTTTTAATGCTTCAAGAGATACTTGGTTTCTTTGCTTGTCAACCTCTGGAGGAAGAAGGGTATGAATTTTTAATCCGATGAGATCCTGTTTAGACATTCTCAGGTTTTCCGCTGCGCTCTCATTTACATCTAAAATAGTTCCATCCTTATTTACAACAGTTATTGCATCAGGAATAGCATTGAATAACTGTTTGTATCGCTCCTCAATGGTTTTTAATTCTTTTTCAATGGTAAAATAATTCTTTATACTCTTCTTTTCTCCAGTGGGAGTAGTTTTTGGCTGAACAAAGAGTAAACTGATGAAAAGATAACCAACGAGAAATGCAAATGAACTAAAATAACCATACTCAAGAGTAAAACCAACACCTGCTGCTATCGCAGTGATAATGTAACATATAAAATAGAGATTTTCAATTTCTCTTGTTTTCGAAAATTGATACATTGTCACAGCAAGGATTTCAAGAGATATGCTTATTCTAATGATCGTTGGAATAGCGGTTAATTTAAACGGTATAAACACTAAAAACATACAGATTACTGAAAGAAGAAGAAAACTATAGAAGACCTTATCATATTTCTTAACTTCAAAAACATTTTCATTGGCAGCAATAAAAACTGCAAATAAAAAAGGTAATGGGCTCAATGTGAAGATGTTGTACCAAAGCACCGATGCATCATCCGTATTTAATGTAACAAATTGAAAACTTAATGCGAAAAACGCAGGAACGGATAGAAGAAATGCTATAGCAAATAAAAGTTTTCTTTTGTCCCGATCTTTAAAATACAAATAAAATAAATAACTGGTGATGATGGTGATAAATATGAGAACCACATACCATATATGCGA
>JAWOBC010000151.1:0-3219 GCA_046498165.1 Thermoplasmatota archaeon | reverse complement strand
ACCGTCGAGGTTTGTAAGGATGACACCGTCGAAGGATATCTGCTTGTCGAATTCCTGGGCACTCACCACAGCATCCTGGCCGGTCCTTGCGTCGGCCACCAGATATATCTGGTCCGGTTTTACACGTTTTGTTATATCTCGCAGTTCATCCATCATCTGTTCGTCGATGTGCAGTCGTCCGCCGGTATCCAGTATGAGAGGATTTCTGTTTTGCTTTTTAGCTTCCTTGCGTCCCTGCAAAGCCACGGCCAGAGCATCTGCTCCTCTCTCGCTTACCACCGGCACATCCAGATCTTTTCCCAGCACTTCAAGCTGATCGATGGCAGCCGGACGCCTGACGTCTGCAGCGCATAGAATAGGATCTGTTTCATAGTTTTCCTTGAGATGTTTGACCAGCTTGCCACATGTTGTAGTTTTACCACTCCCCTGGAGGCCTGCGAGCATTATCACCGTGGGCTTTTTGCCATCTAATGGTATCTTATGATCGACAGGTCCCATCAGATTAACAAGTTCGTCATGAACTATTTTTATGATCTGCTGTGCAGGGTCTACGCCGCGGACGACCTCGTCACCAACAGCTTTCTCCGTAATATCCCCGGTGAATTGCTTTACAACTTTATAGTGAACGTCGGCCTCCAGCAGGGCGAGGCGCACTTCCCGCAGGCCGTCCCGGATGTTTTTCTCCGTCAGACGTGGTTTTTTCCGTATCTTGCTGAAAAAACCGTCCAGCGTTGATGTTAATGTCTCAAACAATGTTTTCTGATACGCTCTCTGGTTAAGTCACGTCGGATAGCAAGCCTTATGGTATACGCAGGTTATCCAATTTGGTGATTAAAAGAAAAAGGTAGGCCAGATGATACCATTCAGGGAATGCCCACAAACTGACAGTATTATAGCGTAAAGGACGCATCATGCAAATTACTGTGTTCTCGTTTTACTCTGCGCTGGCATGGAGTCGGATCTTGTTTTAGAATGTTTACCATGTTTCGACGGGGGATGCACAAGCAATAAAAAAGATACGTGCTGAAGTTTACTCATTTAATCCCGATTCGAACATAGTTTTAGATTTATCCAAAAGAACGTTAAATCTAAATTTCACTTTAAATATAACCAATCCATCATCAAGAGATATTCGCGATATCTCCTCCACTTTCAAGATATACATCGAGGAAAATTTCATCGGAAAAGGATCATTTTCTAATCTTAACATTAAAGCAAATTCAAGTGAATTCAAAGAAATCACAGTAACTTTTGATTTGAAAGGATTTGCACATTCTTTTATTGATACGATCGCTAATGCCCTCAAGAATGAAAACACTAAAATTATCATAGAAGGAAACATGACATCATCAGTATTATTCGGTCTTACCACTGCATCCCATAAATATATAGCTCAATAAGCAAAAAAAATTATAATCTCTTCCCACTTTTTCTTACATTCTGCATAGATGATTCAATCAACTCAATATCAATACTTCCGTGATCGTAAGCTAACAAAAAGATATCCGCATTAATGGCATATAATCCAGTTTCACACATCTGATGAAACTCAGTGCAAGCAGCATTCGTGACCTCATCGATTACATTTTGTGTAATTTTTGATGTAAAATGAAAATCCTCAGAGAGAAATAAATCCACCCCATTTTTCAACGTTGACACAAGAATGTTGCAATCATTGGCGACATCTTTTTCCGTTACCCCATGATGTTCCTTCATAGAAAGCATACATTCCTTGGCAAAGGCATCTGAAAGCAATCGATTTTTGAAATCAATGATTTGCCCATGTGTTTTTTTCCATCGGGAAATTGCCTTTTTATGTTGTTTTGCTGAAATTCTTCCCCAAACCTTAAGTTGTTCAAGTTCAGACACAACAGTGGTAGTGAGAAAACAAGGAATACCCTCCTTTGCAATCATCTTCATACAAATATCGATTTCCGGTTTATCTTTCAACAAAAAAGAGCTGTCAAATGAGATACTTCGTAATGAAATTTTTTCTACCATAACAAAACCTGTTTATTATCTCTGAATAAAGTTCTGTTCTTCACTGATACTAGGATATTAGCTAAGCATGTTTCTCACATTTGGTCATTTGATCCTTTTTAGAAATGATATCAACCATGCTGCGAAAGGTTTCCGTCACAATCTGAGAGATCATCGGTTTTACTTTCCAACGGTACACTATCATTGGATCACGAGCAATCTGATGAGCAGTCCATTTATACATTTCTGAGGCGGTTTTAATAGGGATAAGATATAAATTGGGGATAAACCCATAGCCATGTTCAGCCAATTCCTGCCATCCACAATATCGTTCAATCTGCGCCTGAATAAATGAGCTAAATGCTTCAGGGTGATATTGCACATATTCATGATCAAGAGATTCCAGCCCAAATCGATTTATTTCTTGTTTTGGAAAATATTCTCGATTCAGTGAATTATCTTCATCAATATCACGAATAAAATTGATATATTGCATAGCTCTACCGAGATATCGAGCGGATTCGAAAGATCGATCAACAAGACCAAGGATATGAGCCATAAAAAGTCCGATGACCTCAGCAGACCCATAGATATATTCCAATGTGTCATCCATGGTTTGATATGTTTTTCTAGTTAAATCCATCTCCATGGATTGTAAAAATGAATCAATCCATTGTTTTTCAAAATTTTTTTCTTTGGCAAGATACACAAATGAGTCAATAACGATATCACCTGTTTGCTTACCAGCCCAGGCATGTTCAAATCCCTCTTTAAACGCATAAAAACCATCATGGTCTTGTGGGATTTGATCCACATAATTATCTGCTTGACGGACAAATGCATAGAGAATAAAAACATTTTTTCTGATCTTGGTTGGAAAAAACAAACTACTGTAAAAGTAGGTGGTACTTCCTTGTCTAAATAGGGTGAATATGGTTTTATCAATCAGCATAGGTCTTATCCAATAGTATCAGCAAGTATTTGAGAGGAAATAATAACCATGGGAACTCCAATACCTGGATGGTTATAATGTCCTGTGTAATACAAGTTTTTTACAGGCTTTACCTAGGACGCAGAGCCCTGGAGGGTCTCGATAGCCAGAAAAGTATACCCGCCGTGGAATTGTTGGAGATGCCCATCACCAACGAGGCAGGGGACTCGGAACGGGCGGCCTCCCTTTTGCGTCGGGCGGGCGCTGGGTGCATCCTCGTCCTCGGGGGCGACGGCACGATTCGGGCG
>JAWOBC010000011.1:0-4674 GCA_046498165.1 Thermoplasmatota archaeon | reverse complement strand
CTGCGGGAAAGGGCACGAGCAGAGCATGTGCTTCGGGACCACGGAGTACCCCTGGGACGATCGCCGGGCGATGCGGCTGGCGCTGCGGGGAGAGACTCTGAGCACGCTGCCGACGGCACGGTCGGACGGCGGGGCTCAACGGGGGGAGGACCGGGCGTGCCTGGGATAGAGACCGGTGCAGGGGAGCTGTTTATTGGTTTTTTCAACTGTTTTCCTTCAACCTTTTCCGCAAGTGTTGCAATCTCTCTAAGAGAGGCATGTGGACAACCAAGGATAACAATATCAGGACTATCTCCCTCAGTTAATGTTTCATAGGTTTCATCGATATCTTTTTGTTCAACCGTAATGGTTTCATTCACCGAGGTATCAATTAAATCAGCTTCTGGTGTCAAATTTTTAACATGGTATAACGCTACTGCTCCGGAGGCAGCCATAGCAGCACCCAATGATTTCAAATGATCAGTGTTTGCATCCTTGATGCCCGTGAAAAATGGGATTTTATTCTTCACCTTTTTTCCCACAAGATAACCAAGAGCCCCGTAATCAGACGTAAAAGACAAATCCGCTTCAACTTTGATTTTAATGGTTGGTTGTCGATTCTTCCAGAGATGTAAACCATATTCTGGGGTTCGACCACAAATTGAAGCAGCAAGAGCTGATGGACCACCCTCCCGATTGGTCCGTGCTCCAATCACAGAATTAGAAAACGAAACCGCTGAGGATTCAGACCAAGCAATATGTTCACGAAAGCGGGGAAGATTGCCTGCTAAATAGGGAGTACACGTCGAAGTAATTACAATACCCATTTGCTTAAATGCGTTGATGATACGCAATTGATTCTGAGCGAAATCCTCAGGAAAACCAAGCTCCCGATAATCTTCAAGATCCATACCAGCGGGATTCAAAAAGGTCAATACTTGTGCTTTCGCCTGCTTTGCTGCCATATCCTCAAGAAATGTGGTACCTGGTTCACCAATGGATTTATAAGAAACTCCTGCTACCTGTACAGAGCCAACAGGTATCATCTTTTCAGCACCATAGATATCACCAAGTCGAACCAACAATCGAAACAAGCGTTCCTTGACTTCTCCAGCTTCACCATTAAGCATTTGTTCTTCTTCTTTGGTTAAATACATGATTCAATCCTCTTACAATTTTGTATGATCACTTCAATATCATTTTCTGTTGCCTGATCAATATGAATCCCGCCCACTGCTGCAACAGTGGTTTTATGTTTTTTACATGCAATCTCAGCAAGTGACCGTAGCACAATATAATCCTTATGTGTTCCCAAACGAAGAACCATAGGTTCCCTACCTGGTTCACATACCACCATTCCACCAAGATGAGGCTGCTCTCCACCTGTTAACACTAACAAAAGATGATCCCCAATTTCTTTTATTTCAAGATGAACCTGATGTTTACCGGTTCCCTTTGTAATCATCAATATCAACTAATTCATAACTTACTTTTTCATAATTCTTTTTATCAACATGCCCTGGAATGGTAGCATCAAGACCCATTTTTGCTGTTTTTGTTTTTTCACCAGGAACATGAATACCAGATGGATCTAAGGAACTACCTGGTTGTTTTTCTTTAATCACTACATCTTTATCAGCCTGAAAACGAGTGGCAATCGCCCATTCCAGGGCCAATGAATCATACATATCAACATCTTCATCAACAACAACTACATGTTTCAAGCTTCCATGGCCTTTAAACGCAGCTTCAATTGCTTTTTTAGGATCATCAGGATGCTGCTTGTTTATTTGAACAATGGCATGAAGCCAACTGCCACCACCAAGCGTTACATACACATTTTTACATTGAGCGACTTTGCTTACTTCATGATAAATCGTTGGTTCCTTAGGCATACCCATCAGGGTTTTATGTTCAAACCGACCAGGAATCAATGCTTGATACATTGCATCCTTTCGATGAGTGATACAATCAACAACAAAAACTGGTTCCTGACGTTCAAAATCACGTGTCTCCGTGAGATCAACAAAGGGTCCTTCCCGGTCAACATCACGAGTAAGTCGGCCCTCTAACACCATTTCAGAAAACGCTGGAACCTCTAAATCCTTGGTTTTACATTTCACCAATGGTGTTTCATCCAAGGCATTAGCGATACTAAATTCATCAACATCTGAAGGAGGACCAAGTGATGCAGCAACCATGACTGCTACAGAACTTCCTAGACATACTGCCATTTCTAAATCACCATCGATTTTATCAAATGTTGTTCGTGTCTGTCTTTTTTTAATCAACCGAGCAGTCAACTTGTTTTTTCCGATTTCCATCATTCGATGATAGGACACATTGCGTCCATCATCTGGATCCTTGATAGTGCAAACTGATGCAGATAGATATCGACCACCATCACCATTTAAATGATATAACATCGGAAGTTTTGATAAATCAGGATTATTAATAATATGTTCTTGACAAGGAGCAGTATCAACTAATTCCGGTTCCTTAGGATGTTGTATGGCATCAACGAGTTTGAACAACAAATTATTTTTTGAGGTATCCAATCCCTCAGCGATAATATCTCTATTTGAGGTAATCCCAGCAAACACTGGAAAATCAAATCCCGTGATATTATCAAAAAGAACAGGTTGTTCATCAAGCGAATAAATGATATTTGCTGCTTCAAGTTGATGTGACACTGGTTTTGAAATACGAGTAAGTTTTTGATCTTGTTCCAGTTTTTTCAAAAAAGATCTAAGATCCATTGTTATTGATCACCCTGTCTTTTCACTCCAATACTTGTTTTCACGGTTTGAAATCCTTCTTTTTCAATTGCATTAGCCACTTCATCCTGTAGTTTTCTTCCAGGTGTCAATGCAATCATATTACCACCCAGACCACCACCAGTTAGTTTTGCTCCAAATGCACCATAATCACGGGCTAATTTCACCAAAAAATCAAGTTCCCGAGATGAAACCTCGATTTGTTGTAACAATTTATGGTTCTCATTCATCAATTTACCAATCTCTCTAAGATCTTCATCAAGAAATGCCTGTTTAGCAAGATAAGCAACATTTTCAGCTCTTCTAAAAATCTCAGTATATTTCTCAGGGTTATTTTCTTTTCGCCTTCGCACACCTGCAACAGCAGCTGTGGTATCTGCTACTTTACCGGTGTTTCCCATTACGATTTCCACGGGGTTCTGCAGCTCAATTCGATCTATCACTGATGGATCTTTTTTCTCAAACCAAATCAACCCACCATAGGTAGACGCGGTATTATCAATACCTGATGGTGTTCCATGATATCCTTTTTCCCCTTCATAGGCTATCTCATTGATTTTTTCATCAGAGAGATCCAGTTGATAAAATTCAGATAATGCTCGTGCCATAGCAACACAAGAAGCAGCACTTGCGCCAACGCCACTTGCCGCATACAAGGAACCAGCAAGCTCAACTTCAACACCACCATTAGAAAAATCAAGATCCATCTTATTAATTATATGTTGAATGGAATCTTGTTGTTGTTCTTTTTTATCTTCTTTATAATTTGGTGTTGCATTTCTGTTATCTACCAGATGCAATGTGGGTTCCTCATATTCCTGTGCCTTAGCAACCGTATATTTACCGATGGCGGACACAATTGCTGGTACCCCATAGACCACAAAATGTTCATTAAATAAAATCGCTTTTCCAAAACCTATGCCCTCGCCCTTCATAAAGCATCACAATGTCTTCTGGATACTAGTTTTCTTCTCATGGTATGAATACCTGGTAATAAAACCCTGAGTATTTCACATTTATGATTCAACAAAGATATTCATTTTAGGTATTAATGCTCTTTGATTTATTATTCTTACGCCATCTTGATTCATTTAACGCACAGAAAAAACCAATGAACCCGGTGAAAAGATCAGTAATAATAAAACCAAGCAGAGAAACCACGAATATTTTTTCACCTGCCACATTAAAGAGTGTGGTGAAAATAACAATGGCAGTGACCTCTCTAGTTCCTAAACCAGCAAAAGTGATAGGAATGAACCCTGCTGCATTAGCCACAGGAAACAACAACAAGAATAAAAGATATGGGATGGGAAGATCCAAGGCAAGAACAATAAGATATTCCTGAGAGAAAATAATAATCCAGGTAAAAACCCCAAGGAAAAGCGGGAACAAGAGTCTTCTAATGGATGGAAAATCAGTATAAAAGCTATCAACGAATTGATAAAAATGATTCTTAAGACCACTTGGGATCAGATAAAGAATAAGTGTATGAAAGATTTTTTCTCCCCTTTCATTGTTTAAAAACAAAATGATGATTAACAAAACTTTTGCACTTTTTGATTTTGATGCAGAAAACAATTAATTTGTGACATCATTCTCATCCTTATGGATGGGATGAAAAGATGTATTTTACAAAAGATACGAACCTCTTTGGAAAGAGGCTAAACATTTTTAGAAAATGTTTTTCAAAGCCGCAATGGACTCATTTCAAAACCTATATTCATGGACTTCTTCTTGGTGAAAAGGGTGAGAAAAACATTGAAGATATTGCATCTAACATTTTAGATGGAAAACATCAGAGTTCATTGAACAGGTTTTTAACGAAACGTAAATGGAGTACCAGAAAGGTAAATGCGCTACGGTTAAAGAAAAATCTGCATAACCGGAAAGGTGGTGTTATGGCCCTTGATGATGTGCT
>JAWOBC010000007.1:0-2540 GCA_046498165.1 Thermoplasmatota archaeon | reverse complement strand
ATCCCGCCCCCGACATTATTTTTCTTAATAGCAATTGTAAAATCTAATAAATGCTATTCTCTCTTTTATATGAATGAAAGAAATAATGAACTTCTAAACTGTTTTTTTTAAATGTTTTTTATGGAATTGTTGAATTAAAGATTCCAAAGATAAGATAATGATCACTTTGTTTTTTTGTTACATTATCCATGATTCCATAGTCAATGACGTTATCAAATGTATTGTTGTTTACAATGATTCGGTCATAGGTGTTATCGCTTGCAGAAACGGTTGTATCTGCATTGTTTGGAATGATCCAATGCCAGTCAGTGAAATGGCTAATATGATTTTCATCGTAGTATGATCCATCTGCATTGAGATCACCAATGAGAATGGTATCTTTTGTTTCATGACGTAGTATATTTTCTAGGATGCTTAGCTCTTCAGGAACAGTATCTGGATCGGTATGAATGGTATAAAGACTACAGGTCCAGTTGTTTACAGTAAACGTTATTTGATAGGGTGGTCGATTCATCTGATTTTGATATGTGGTGGTGTAATCCTGTGTTGAAAGCAGATTGATTCGTTGATTATAGAAGATTGCGTATTGTTCTTTGGATATGGTTTGTCCTGCTCGGCTGCTGATGACATAGTCATATGTTGGAAGATAGAAAGCAAGTTTTTCAATTGCTTTTCCTGATGCATCTCTAATTTCTTGAATGATAGTGATATCATATTCATCCATACAATCAGCGTAATACGCAAGCAGGCTTTCGTTTGCTGCTTTGCTTGGTCCAAATATTTGTAGATTCCAGCAGGCGATGCGAACTGATGAAGGATTATTATCATATTTTTCTGAATCAGCGTTGTTAGTTGATTGGCCGCCAGTTGCATATTCATAATACTCAATGCATCCGTTGAAACTGATGAGAAGCATCATTCCTATCATAAACAATATAATCAATTTTGTTGTGTTGTTGTTTTGTCCCATCCAGTATTAGATAGTATTCAGCTGAATAAAAATTTTTGTATTTTTCCCCTGTGACTATGGTATTTAGTTAGTTAATCATATTTGAATTGATGTCCGCAATGAGGGCATTTCTTTACGTTTAGGGGTACTGTTTTTTGACAGTTGCTGCAGATGCGTTTCATCTTTTTTGGTTGCTGTTGTTGCGTTGATTGATACCGTTGAATCATTGTTTTCTGGGATGGGGAAAATAGTCCAATGATGAATAAAAATCCCCCAAGAATGAGTAATGGCCAGATACAGATGATTCCAAATCCAAAAGTGACGATGATAATCACGATGGCAATAATGATGAATAGGATACCGATGCCTAGTGCATGCAGATTCATGAATGATTCGTTCCTTTGTTTTTGATTGGTTTCATATCCTTGATACAAGAAATGTTTTTTTTATGTATTGATGCTCTATTCTATTTATTACTTACTGTTTTTTTTTGTTAAATATGAATTGCAATTGATGAAAGGAAAAAATGACTGATGATAATGGTAAAAGTTAATACGGCGACGGCGATAGGTAATGCTTTTCCTAATGTATACATGAATTCTGCTTTATCATCTCCTTCATCGATGCCATTAGTGAATCGGGTGAGAAGAATGACGAGTTCAATGATGTAAAGACCAATGACTAAGACGAAATATTCCTGTTGGATGTTTTCAAGGCTAAAACTATTGGTGATATCAGAGAACGTAGTGCTTCCTGCGGAAAGAGAAAGAGTTGATGTATTGAGATTTTGACTCATTTTTGAAATAATTGCTGAGATGAGTTGAGTAATGGAAAGGGTTACTCCTGCTATCATAGGAGCAAAAACAGTTGCGGTTGACCGCAGGGTTGAGGTGAGCGTGTTCAATGTTTCTTTGATGTTGAGTTCTACTTTTTGTAGTTCTTTGAGATGATCTGCTAATTTAACCAGTGAGACGCTGACGGATTTCTGACTTTTTTTGATTCCCTCCACGAAAAGCCGCATGATAGAAGTGATTCTACTGGAATAGACATGTTTTAATGAACCATATTCTGCACTGAAAAGAGCTTCATGGATTGTGGTATGCATCGCGGTGAGATTATAACCGGTTTTGAAAAAGATGGTTGCGATTGCTGATCCTTCCATGGTTTGTGCAGTGTAAAGAAAGCTTTGCTCTGGTGATTTTTCTTCTCCTATTCGTTTACCCATGATGTATAAGGAATCACTGAATTCTTTTTCCATTTGTTTTATTTGATCCCGTATTTTTTTATAGGGATGATAAACCACATGGGTATAGTAAGAGACTCCTAGTACAAATCCCCAAATGATGAAAAGAGTCAAGGGAACCCATTCATTGATTACAGCAAACATGGTGAATAAAGCAGTCATTCTTGCTTCTGATAAATTGCTTGAAATAAGAGGAAACATAAGACTGCTAACTCCTATTAAACTCATAGTTGCTCCTAAAAGGATACTGATGATCAACTGTTTTTGTTTATTGATAGCAGCTATTTCTGGATGGTTGCTTGGGATATGTGGTGGATTAAAAGTAGCTGGCCGCATCAATAATATTTT
>JAWOBC010000138.1:0-5979 GCA_046498165.1 Thermoplasmatota archaeon | reverse complement strand
ATCATAATCACCGCTCCTGCAATCCTGTTTTTAATATTTTTTTCTTTGAAAATGAGATATCCCCAGATGACAACAAGAATCGTACTCGTCCGTTTAATGGAGATAACATAAGAAACTAAAGTTAAGTTGATAGCAATCATCTGATTCAGAATGGTTAACCCATAAATCAACCCAATAGGAAAAAGCGTTGTAATCCAGTTTTTTGTCTTTTTTCTATTTTTTGGAAAACGAAAAATAACTATGGGAAACAAGCTAAGAGAGACAAAAACGGCCATCATGGTAATCCAAAAGAAGGGAGTTGAATTTTTAACCCCGATTTTATCAATATTTGCACTAATACTCCAGATCACTGCGACAAGAAGCATAAACCGTGGACCTTTTTCCTTGATTAGTGCACGAAATGGTTCAATAATTCCCTTTGATCTTTTTTTAATGTTTAACATATAGGAACCAAGGACGATGAGAAGAACGCCGATTAATCCATATTGATTTGGAAATTCACCAACGAGAAGCGGAGAAGTAAACAGTAAAAATAAGGGACTAAATGCAAGGAGTGGAACGGAGATGGAGAGATCTGCTAGTTTGATTGATTTCATATAAAAAATCGTTGCAAAAACATTACAAACTCCACCAAGAAAAAGAAACAGCCAAAATGATGAATCTATTTTTGGAATACCAACGATAAAGAGCACAAGGACGAGAAATGGAATGGAAAAAAACCATAGTGACCAAGCAACGACATATTCATCGATTTCTTTCAAGGATTTTTTACTGAGCACATCCTTGATTGATTCGAAGAAAGCAGTGAGAAACGCAAAGACAATCCAGATCATAGTTAAATTTCCAATTCAACTCATCTTTTTTGATTCTTTAATAGTTAACTGAAAACAGAGGTCTGTTTTATGGATTAGCTTAAAAAAACACTAGTTCTTACCGGAGACTACGATGCTTCAGCCTCAGATGAAAAAAGGAATCCTATTCATCATTATTTCCTCTATTTTTTATGCCGTAGTCATTGTGAATACTAAGGCAGGATTAAATGCTGGATTGGAATCCTCTTCATTTACCTTTCTGACCATGTTTCTTGCGTTTTGTTTCATCCTTCCCTATTATTTTACACAAAAACGGGAGAAGATACAGAAAAAAGATTATCGAAATTTTTTCATCCTGGGTTTATTTGCTTCTGGTTTAGCTCATTTTTTATTGTTTTTTGGACAGAATTTTACCTCAGCGGTCAACGCTGGATTTTTAGTGAAGACCACAACCATATTTACTGTTGTTTTTGCTTTTGTTCTAGTAAATGAACGATTAAAAAAAACCGATTTCCTTGCTATCGCTGTTTCTTTTTTTGGTGTTTTTCTGTTGAGTAGTGAGGGTAAATTCTTTTTTCAGATGGGTGATGTGTTAATCATTCTTTCTTCTCTTTTTTTAGGGTTTTCAAATGCTTTTGCAAAAAGATTGATGAACACTCATTCCTCTACGACGGTTATATTTTGGAGGACTTTTTTTGGAGTACCCGTTCTTTTTGTTTTTACCCTTATGTTATCTGTTAATCCTTTTTCCTCTCTGAGCTTTTATGCTTTGTTGAATGGATTTTTTTTAGCAGTCACCATGGTCTTTTTGTATAAATCAATTGAAATCATTGGTGCTTCTTTATCCTCAACTCTCTTTTTCATTAGCCCTATTTTTTCCACTATTTTCGCTGTTCTTCTTATTCAGGAATCATTATCTGCCATTCAGCTGTTAGGTGGAGGAATCATCCTGCTGGGAACCTATCTCATTGTGAGAAGATAAAAACAGGGTTATCATGATAATTGAACACATTATTATACTCTGTATCATTATTTCTTCACTGTGAAGGTATGAATCAAACACAAAAGATGAAACTTTTTGAGGATGTATTTGCTCCAAAACCAGATGAACATGTGCTTTTTCTCATTGATCTTCCTCATGATGATTTACCTGATTCAACAATATGGCGAAATCGTCGACAGATGGCCGCGGAATGGAAATCAATGTTTGAAACCATGGGTCAAAAAAAGGATTTTTCTGTGTTCATGCAATCCTATCCTGCAACAGGTGCAAACAATGCCCCATTGCCAACAACTATTTTAGATTTGGTTAAACAATCCAATCTCGTTATCGCTATGACCGAGTTTTCTGCAACTGCATCATTAGCACCGATTTGTCAAAAAAAAGGATCTATTACTCGTTGTGCCAGTATGCCTGGAGTGGAAAGAAGAATGGAAAAAACGTCTTTTCAAGCAGATTATTCTAAGGTTAAACGGTATTCAATTGCGTTAAAAAAAATATTAGATAGATCCATTGGTGCTCGTATTTCTTTTTCAACAGATGATTCCTTGTTTATTGATCTGAGAAATCGAACAGCTGGTGCGGATACAGGTGAATGTATCAAAACGGGTCAGACCATTAATTTTCCTAGTGGTGAAGGTTTTAAAGCTCCATATGAAGCAACAGATGATGAGATTAAACAGTTTGGAAAAAGTAAGACGGAGGGAGTTCTTCCAATTTATGATGATCAAGATATACTCAAAGCGGAGGTGAAAGAAAACCAGATAACAGCGGTTATGGGTGTTTCTCAGAAGGATAAGGATTTGAATCAGTTTTTTTTGGATAATCCCACTCGTCGGAATATCGCTGAGCTTGGTATTGGTTGTAATCCAAAAGCAAAGGTGATTGGAAATATTTTGGAAGATGAAAAAGTACCTGGTCTACATATTGCCTATGGCACGAGTAGTCATATTGGTGGTAATATTACCAGTGATATTCATCAGGATATCTGTTTTCCAAAGCATGCTGCTGTGGAAGCAACATCCTTGATCCTAATTACAAAAGGGGAAGATGAAATTGAACTCATTGTAGATGGACAACTTCAATTTGAGTTATTATCATAAAAACTGTTCATTGCACGATCTTTTTATGAAAAGAAAATAAGCATCAGCAAGAAACCAAGGAGTTTTGCTAGAGGATCAAAAATGGGCATCTTTAGAATGAGTGGTATTTCCGCTGGTTTTGGTCCTTCCTCTGGAAGACTTGAGGTGTTTGTTAATCTAATGAACTGAACGGTTGATTTTTGTAAGATGTTTTGAAGGGTTACTGATTCACCAGTGGTTATGGTGTTGTTTACTTGTTGGAGATGATGGTTTTCATCGATAAGATATTGTACAATAGAGTAATTTGAGTTCCAAGGAATATTTTTGATATAGATTTCATAAGTGGTATCTTTTGTATCAAAATTGCTAAGCAGAATGGTGATATTGCTTTTATCTTCAGAAATCCCTGCTAGAGACGTCGTTTTTTCTTTCGCATCAATCACTGGTATTTGCAATCGTATTGGTGTATCCGTGCTTACATAATGAAATGCAAGATAGGAAAGAGCTGGTGTTTTAAAAAGTCCATCTGTTGAAAAAAGACTGAGATCAAAACCGATAAAACGAGTCAACCAGTTGTTATCCCCGGTTCCTCGGTAGCGAAATGCATAATCGATGCCTGCATCCTGAAATGCAGATAGCGTGCACGCTGTAAACGCTGCATTTTTGGCATTGTCTTTATCTCGTTGTGGTGAAAGAATGTTATAATTCCATTCGGTGTTTATGTTTTCTGTTTCAGTGAAGCCAAAGGAATCAAGTAGGTTTCGAATCTGTTTTGATCCATTATATAGTTGATGTGGTGTATCAGCATACATATGCCAGGAGTAAAAATCAAGGGGAAGCTGGTTTTCTTTGACAAAGCTAAGGAATCGAGTGGTAAAATTGGTATTAAAAATGGAGGAGGTGCAGGGTCCTCCGATTTTTAAATTGGGATTATATTGTTTGAGTGTTTCAGCAGTTATCTTATAAAGATCAAAATATGATTCAGTGGTTCCATTCCAGAATCCATCGAGATCTGGTTCATTCCATATTTCAAAATATGTTATATTATAATGATATCCATCTGCCCAGCCATCATTATAATGCATGATGATGTGTTTACAGATTTCAGCCCATTTACTTTTGTTTTCTGGTGGATTCCGGAGTTGTTCTTCAACACTTGCGCTTTCTCCTAGTCGATAAAAAACATCACAACCAGCATCGATAATCGATGAAATATAGCGATCTGAAAGAGTGAAATTATAATTTGAAGCAACAAAAGGATCTTTGCTCATATTTGGAAAAATGGTGCTTACATCTGTTGGTCCATTGAAATCATGAGTGCGAACAAAACGAATTTCTGTTTGTTGATATTGACTGGTTAATAATGCTGCATGTTCCACGTCATGATTGGGGAGTGGTCCACAGTTAATTTCACCATAATGATTAATTGTTCCTGCTATTTGTGTGCAGTCCAAGTTGATGGTGAGATGAGCATTAGAAATGATTCTTTGTGGATTTGGAAAAACAAATGCTGATGAAAATGAGCTCAGGAGAAAAAGAAAGGTGATAAATAGAATGGTTAAATAGAGGCGTTTTTTGTTTTTGGTTCCTTTTTTTCTTGGTATAATATCTGCCTCCAAGTGTATAGTGAACTACGAACAGGTTTTATAAGCAATTTGTGATATTTATATATTTCTAGAAATGAAAGATGTATTATTTATTTTCAGTTTGTTAAATGCCCTGATAATGATAAAGAAAATAATAAATGCAATTAATGCTGGGAGCAGTGGACAGATGATGTTAAAGGTTTTCTCATAATAGTTCTCAATGTTTTGACCGTTTTTTTCAAAAGATTCTTCTATTCTTTTACCGATTTGTTCAACCTCATCTCCAAAATGATCCATGTTCTGTTCGAATTGTGATTTCGCATTTGTTTGATTTAGTGCTAATCCCAAATGCAAACAGAATTTCGATTCATCAGGATTGTTTTTTCACAGGAGGACCGCAATTTTGGAGTATTGTACGTATTTTACATTTGTTACTTTTTGAAAGAAAGAGATTATTTATTAAGCATTTTGGTCAATGAGACGTCTTTATAATGTATCTCTTTTCGGGTGCTGAAAACTTCATTCATTCCATCAGTGTCTCTTAAGAGATCATTAAATCCTTTAATGATTTTTTTGTATTGATCCTGGGAAAGTAATGGTTTGGTATTATTCGGGCAATACAACTCTGGAATGATTCCCTGTAATCGGCAGATGATTGGTCTGACCGGATAAATCTGACATCGATTTTCCGATAAGTATGGACATTTCATGTGATGATGTTTGAATTCTTCTTCAGAATAGGTCATGTATAATAAATGATATTGGTTCAAATATGTTCTAATGTTTAATTCTTCAGGGTAAAACCAGAAAATCGGATTCGAACAACGTTGGCAATGTTTGCATTCAAAAGGAGGAATCTGCAGATAGATATTATTTAATCGACGAAGCACTTCAGCCCTAGGGATGTTGTTCATGTTTCCAAAAAAAGTTTTTTCCTTTTTTTCTCAAGTAAAAGAAAACAATTAGGATTATTAACGTTGAGTGAAAAATCCGGGGGAAAAACAAATAAAAACCGTGGAAAAAGTGTAAAAGAAATTGTTCATCCCATATGAAATAAGAAAGTTGAGAAGAAAAGTCTGGGAGAACTTCTCACTTTCTGCGGTTGAGATGGGATGGTAATGCACTCTTTAAAAAATACCAGCCCAGACTTTTTCATTGCTTCTACTAGCAAGCATAAGTTGACCGTTTAAGTACCTTTTTCGCAGGTGAATATGTATGTTAGAACTTAATCTCAAAAATATAATATTAAATGGAGGGAACAGCCCATCTCACGAAATATTTTATAAAAGATGGCAAAAAGAAATTTATTGTAGGAATTTTGTCACATTTTCTCCATCCAAATAAACGTCACATACTAAGCGGTCGAAATCAACTTGTTTTATGTTCTTTAGTTCGGCCTTTTTTCCCTCAAGTGCTGATTTCAGCTTGTCCTTGGCTTTTTCGTAGCCCACTTCTCCTTCACGTGGAGCCTCGATGCCTGCCACCTGGATTTTGATGCC
>JAWOBC010000111.1:0-4982 GCA_046498165.1 Thermoplasmatota archaeon | reverse complement strand
AAAAGAGCTGAGGAAAAAGTAGATTTCCTGGTTCATTTCACCATTTATGTATGTGTAAATTCATTACTTGCATTGGTTTGGTATTTTAATGGTGGAAGTGCTTGGATTGCAGGAAAAGGAGATATATTTCCCTGGTTTATCTTCCCCTTATTTGGATGGGGGATTGGGCTTGCAGCTCACTTCTTCGGAGTCTTTGCCACTCCAAATTTAAAAGATCGCTTTGCTGAAAAAGAATATGAACGATTGAAGCGAAAATAAACCTTATCATTTCCTCAAAACGGAGAAAAGAAAAAACGGAAAAAGAACAGAGCACATGAAACCGCGATAAGAATCAATGGGAAAAGAGGAAGATCAACATACTTGCTGCTATCAGCTGTTTTCATCACAGATCTGAAAAGAAAAACTCTTTTTTAAACCCCGGGAATTTGTTTGGTTTTTAGCAAATCATTTCAGATAGAATCAATATTCTTCTGGAAAAAAAGATAAGGTTCTTTTTCCCAACCTAGTTTCTTATAAACCTCAATTGCCTTATCATTTTGATTAAAAACATACAAACGAAAAAGAGAAATATCATTCTGCTCAGCAATTTTTTTTATTTCTTTTAACAATTGAGTAAAAATACCTTTTTTCCGATACTCCTCCTTGATATAAACACTTTGCACCCACCAGATAGTCTGATTACGCCAATCACTCCATTCAAACGTAATCATCAACTGCCCAAGAATAACATCTTTCTCAACTGCGACAAGATAAAACCCTTTTGTTTCATCGGAAAGCATTGCTTTTACGCCCTTTAAAACCGTGTCAGATGAAAGAATTTGATTTTCAGATTCCTTTGCCATAAGTACATTATTCTTTGCGATTTGTTCAGCATCTTTTAACTCTGCTTTTCTTACAATCATAATCAAGGAAAAGAAACCATTGTATTTTTTAATGATTTTGCATAGTTCAAAACCAAAAAAAGGTTTTCAATGAAAATAAAAATTGTTGAAAAAGAGAAAAAAACTTAAAAAAATGATAGGGTTTTTTTATCTATAACTGCTGTTTATATGCTGCTGCATCAAGCAGTTCATCAAGTTCATTTTTATTAGCTATTTCTATTTCAACAAGCCAACCATCATCATAGGGATTTTCATTGATAAGCTCAGGTGAATCATCAAGATCAGTATTGACCTCAGTAATTTTCCCACTAATCGGTGAATAAATCTCAGAAACCGATTTCACTGATTCAACCACACAGAGTTCATCACCTTTTTTCACTTCCTTTCCTACTTCAGGAAGTTCAGCAAAAACAATATCAGTAAGCTCTGATTGAGCATGATCAGTAATGCCAACAACAGCAGTATCTCCTTTCACTTGCACCCATTCATGGGTTTCAGTATATTTCAATTCATCTCGTATTTCATCTGCCATAGTATCAAAACCAGTATTTTCACTTATGTTTTAAATCTTTCTTCCCAAGTCTAATGGTTTTCAGCCCAGTCTTTTTTGACAAAGGGTGGTTTCACCATTTTTGCTTTCACCGGTTTTCCCCGAATGATAATATCTACCTCATTATCCACCTTGATGTAATCTGGTTTAATGTAGGCCATCGCAATACCTGTTTTCAAACAAGGTGACATTGTCCCACTTGAAACAACACCAATATCTTTGCCGTCTTTTTTCACCTGACATCCATGTCGTGGGATTCCCCGGCCAATACATTCCAAAGCAGTCAAGCGTTCATAACCACCTTGTTGCTTCTGTTTTAATAATGATTCTTTACCAATAAACTCATGATCCCAGTTCAAAAAGAATCCAAGATTTGCCTCAAGCGGTGTTCTTCCACCATCAAAATCGTTTCCAGCAAGCAAAAAGAATTTTTCCATCCGCAAGGTATCCCGAGCACCTAGACCAATCGGTTTAATATCATAATCTTTTCCGGCATCCATTATCGTGTTGAACAATTTTTTTGCTTTTTTTGGATCATCCACTTGGAATTCATAACCAAGTTCACCAGTATAACCAGTAAAAGAAATGATGACTTGTTCATCAGCAAAAATTATTGGTTTACACCCAAAAAAACCGATTTTACTCAAATCCTCATCAGTAAGATTCTGCAACATCTCTTTTGATTTTGGGCCTTGCACCGCTAGAATCGCGTAATCCCGTGATACATTTTCAACAGTTGCATCAAGATGATGTTTTTGGGCTTGTTTATTCATCCAATCCGTCATCGTTTTTGACTGCCCAGCATTGGGAATAAACATAAACCGTTCATCAACATGCATAAAAATCGTATCATCAATAATAGTTCCATCTTCTCGGAGAATAGCAGTATACTGACTTTTTCCCACTGCAATCCTAGAAGCATCTTCCATGGTAGTTAAGGTCAATAAATCCTCTGCATCCTTTCCCGAAATCCAAGCATTCCCCATATGAGAGACATCAAATAATCCTACTTTTTTCCGCACATTGAGATGTTCATCTTTAATAGAAGTAAACTGCAGCGGCATATGAAACCCAGCAAAATCCGTAAATGTTGCACCTAACTCTGTATGAATATCATGCAATGGTGATTTGATTGCCATAATAATCCAGCCGACATATCAACACCGGGTAATTTAAGATTTCGACAAAAGCTTTATCAACATGAGATATTACACCAAGCAAGGTAACCGGATGACCATAGATGGAATCATCAGAAAAAAAAACCACTTGTTTACCGTTAACCTGCCATCCTGTAAAGGAAAAACGGTGTATGGAGAACGATTGAAAGAAGTTGATGGAAAAGAACTTCGATCATGGAATCCATATCGAAGTAAACTTGCTGCTGCAATCATCAAAGGATGTGATATATCCACTCTGCTTTCAACAGAATCTAGCATCCTTTATTTAGGGGCAGCAACCGGAACCACCGTGAGTCATCTTTCCGATATTGCCTCTGAAGGGATGATTTATGCCGTTGAACATTCACCTATTGCTGCAAAAAAACTGATAGATCTAGCAAAACAACGGAAAAACATTATTCCACTCTATCATGATGCAAATCATCCAGAACGGTACAGCCGGTTTGTTCCCACTGTTGATTTTGTGTATCAGGATATATCACAGCGAAATCAAGCAGATATCTTCATTAGAAATATTCAACAGTATCTGAAAAAAGATAACCCCGCAATGATCATGATAAAAGCACGAAGCATTGATGTGTCATTGCCACCAAAAAAAGCATATGAACAAGTTGAAAAAGAACTGAAAAGCAAAGGCCTTCAGATTCATCAAAAAATAGTGCTTTCACCATTTGAAAAAGATCACATTGTTTTTACTGTTTCTCAGAAAAAACCATCGGGTTCTACAGATGATTGAAAAAAAGAGCATTGAACTGGGTTTTTTGAAATTAATCCTTCCCTTTATCATAGGACTGGGGACCATTGGCAGTATTAGCTTGATGCTTCCTGGTGGCAAAAGAGGTGTGTATTGGTCATTAGTATCAGCTTATTTTTTTCCACCACTAGGAAAAGAAAGTGTGATACCAACAGGTATTGTCCTAGGTTTTGATCCTTTGCTCATGGCTCTTTCCATCGCATTTGTGGATATCATTGTTGCTCTATTTCTTGTTTGGAATTATGAACTCGCAAAACAAATCCCTTTTGTAGGCCGTTTTATGGCAAAAATTGAAAAACTGGGGAAAAAATCCTCTTCCAAATATGCATGGATCAAACCACTTGAATTCATTGGAATTATTCTTTTTGTCATGGTCCCATTCCAAGGATCAGGCGGACTGGTTGGATCTATCATTGGTCGATTGATCGGGATGAAAACATGGAACACTTTTCTTGCAATTACTATTGGAGCCATCGTTGGATGCACCCTTATTGCCTATTTTTCTAATGCAATTTTTACAGTATTCATTCAAAACTTTCTCTTAGGCATCCTTATCATTATCCTCTTGATCATAACGGGTATCATGATCTATGCATACCGAAGAAACCAAAAAAACCGAAAAGAACCTACAGAGTAACATCGATATCTTCAAGCATATGATTGATAATAAAAGAAGGAGCATTCATCAGAAGTATTTTATACTCCGAATCAGGGATTTCATCGGATTTACTCAACGATTGTGCTCGTTTCAAATGCCGTTTAATTTCTTTCAAATATAATACTTTGATTTCATCAGCGTTATCCACTAGTTTCTTTTTAATCGTTTTCACTCGAAGACTATTGCTTTTTACTTTTTTATGTTCCAACCGAGTAAGCAAGGGGATAATAACACTATCAATCATTTCACCATGTTCTAAATCCACAAGATCATCAGCAAGCTGATAAGAAAGACCAATTTCTCTTCCGAAATCAGCAAGGATATCAAGAATTTCTCCAGATGCCTCAGCTTCAATAGCACCTGCTTTACAGGCTGATGAAAAAAGAGAAGCCGTTTTCAAATCAATAATTTTGAAATATTCTTTGAAAATCTTTGATTTTGATGACATCTCATTAGTCGGATCATCTTCAAATGTGGAATCATTATATTCAACTTCCTCCAGTTCACCATTAAGCACTTCATTCCAGGTATCCACATATAATCCAGCGATTCCTTCCCCATGACTCAACGCAATATTAAATCCGATGGAAAGCATACGATGACCGACCAGTAATGCTTTCGGAACACCTTGTTTGATATGAAATGCTTTTTTCCCCCGCCTCATCATATCATCATCAATGATATCATCATGCACAAGGGATGCCGTATGAGCCAGTTCAATAGCCACACTTCCTTCAATAGATCGTTGATACTGATACGGCGTTTCTTTTCCTCCTGTACATACTTTAAAACTTAACTGTTGTAATAATGGTCGAAGTCGTTTACCAGAATGTAAGATTTCAACGATTTGTTTATCTTTGATCAATGATTGAATTTTATGTTCTAAATCCGTTTTGGTGGTCTCAAAAAAACGTTCCAGTGTGAGCGAAGGGTCTTTGGACATCAGGATTCCTCAAATAAA
>JAWOBC010000022.1:0-6547 GCA_046498165.1 Thermoplasmatota archaeon | reverse complement strand
ATCAACAACAATATCTCTTATTATACCGTTGATGTCGCTATAGCTATGGAACATATCGTGCTTGCAGCCACTGATAAAGGTCTTGGTACGTGCTGGGTTGGATCATTTGATGAAGAAAAACTCAAAACAATACTGCAAATCCCTCCTCGCATACGGATCATTGCCTATACCCCTCTTGGTTATCCCAAAGAAAAACAAACAATTACCGGTAAAAGCCGTACTTTTTTTGCCCGGAGCACCAAAAGAAAAACACTTTCTGAAATCAGTCATTACAATACCTGGTAATAAGATTTTTTTCCCTAATTTTTCTTTTGATCATACAAAAAAACCATTAGTATTCATTAAATTCAATCACCCTCAAATAAAATTATTCACCTTATCTATTGATATTGTTTTTCTTTCCGAAGATTACAAATAATAAATGAGAGTTTGCAGACCTTCATGGAGCGTATAGAAGAAGATTATTTCGACTTAATGTATGAACCACTTGCTGGATCAAGTCTGAGCAACCTTTTAATGCTTTTAGCACAGAACAAATTCCAGATATCCATACCCTATCTGCCACGATTCCTCTACGCGCTCACGCTTTCCACGATTATTTCACCCTTTCGTCTTAAAGAACATATCAAATATGATAAAAAAATAAAAAATACTAAACTTTCTAAGGATCCCGTCTTTATCATTGGACACTGGCGAAGCGGAACCACGTTTTTACATAATCTTCTCTCAAAAGATCCACAATTTGGATTCTGTTCAACCTTTCATGCAACACTTCCCGGAGTATTTCTTGGCAGTGAAGAAACCTTGAAACCATTGCTTGCTGCAAGTATTCCCACAACCAGACCAATGGATGATGTTGCCATGGGACCAGATCTTCCACAAGAAGAAGAATATGCCCTTGCAAACATCACACCCTATGGATATTACAATGGATGGTGTTTTCCAAAGAACATGTCCTTTTATAATCAAATTGTACCAATCCATCAGCAATCACCAAAAATACAACAACTCTGGAAAAAAACCTATCAAACATTTCTGCAAAAACTCACCCTCTACCGCAACGGAAAACAACTCCTCCTCAAAAACCCAGCTCATACCGCCCGAATCAAAACAATACTTGATCTCTATCCAAACGCTAAATTCATTCATATCCACCGTAACCCCTATGAAATCTTTTGCTCCATGAAAAAATTTATGCGCATCGTTCTCCCCCGTTACTGTGTACAAAACCCACCGAGCATAAAAATCATTGAACAACATATTTTCAACGTGTATCAATCATTATATAAAACATACTTAGTACAAAAAACACAGATTCCACCACAACAACTCATCGAAATACCTTATGAATCGTTCATCCAACATCCACTTCAACATCTCAAAGAAATCTATGAACATCTCAATCTCGGTGATTTCTCAACGGTTTCATCCCAATTCAACGAATACTTATCAAATCAAAAACAATTCAAACCAAGTTCCTATGATCTCTCCACCGCAATGAAAAACCATATTTATCAGCACTGGCAGTTCGCCTTTGACGCATTTCACTACTCAAAATAAAAAAATGGATTACTTCATTTTCTTACGCATAAACGATTCCATCTTATCAAATGCATCCTCTAACAAGGCCAAAGGAGGCAGAATCACCGCTCTAAAATGATTCTTCCCATAAACAGAACAAAAACCCGATCCATGAACCACAAGCACACCAGTTTCATTTAATAAATCAAGAACAAATGCTTTATCATTCTTCCAGATCCCATCATCCAACGCATCAATACGTGGGAAAATATAGAATGCACCCTCCGGTTTCGCCGTGGAAATACCGGGGATTTCATTTAACTGTTTATATGCAAAATCCCGCCGTTTCCGCAATTTCTGATTCACTTTTCTAACATGATCCTGAGAACCCTGCAATGCAGCGATACATGCCCGCTGACATACTGAATTAGCACACAACCGAGATCGAGCAATCCGCATAAACGCATCACGAATCTCAAAAAGATCATCGCTTTTATCCTGAAACATCACATAACCCATCCGCCAACCAGGAACCAAAAACACTTTTGAAAACCCATTAAACGTAATCACCGGAACATCTTTTGAAAGACTCGCCGTCGCACATTGATTTTCAGAAAATGTTAGATCATCATAAATCTCATCAGAAACCACTGGGATATGATACTCACCAGCAATATCAATAATCTCTTTGATCACCTTCTCAGAATACAATGCACCCGTCGGATTATTAGGATTAATCACCACAATTGCTTTCGTCCGATTAGAAATCTTTTTTCTAATCTGATCCACATCAGGCTGCCAGCCTTCATCTTCCAAACATCGATAAGGAACAGGTAATGCATCATTCACCCGAGCGATCAAATTATACTGAGGATAGGTAGGTCCAGGAAGCAAAATCTCATCATTTGGATCAAGAGACGCCTCAAGCAGAATCTGCAACGACTCCGTAACACCCGTGGTTACACAAATATCATCAATATCATATGAAACATTGTTTCTATTTTTTTCCCTTTTTACAATCTCCTCACGTAACTCAGCATATCCCTCAGAAGGAGCATACCCATTATATCCCTGTTTTGCTGCCTCATATAATGCTTCTTTCATATGAACTGGGGTATCAAAATCATATTTATTAGGATCACCAATATTTAAATGAAGGATTTTTTTCCCCTGTTTTTCCAAAATTCGTGCAGGCAGCACAACATCACGAATCGCATAAGAAACACCCTTTGACCGCTTTGATGCCTTAATCATATCCTAACCATCACGAGCGAAACAATAAGTATCATAAAAACTTAGTGGAACAAACAATACATCTCCCAGAAGAAAAACTTTTTTTGTAATATCTACAAAGAATATCCCGCACAGAAGCTATCTATTTTTTTTTCATATTTTATATTGTGAGAGATCCTCAGAAAAACCACTCGCACTCAGTACCTGCTGCAACGCCTCATGATACTCTTCAGCTGATGCATCTAAAAGCTTTTGCACAAAGGGCTGTAAAAACTCACCAGATTCAATTTCAACCTTTGAAAACTTCCATTTTTTATCCGCTGCTTTCCCAAGAGCAAGCAAAAAAGCAAAAGACAATGCCTTAGCCTTTGTTTCATTCGGAATCGATTTCAACTCGGTTAACACCCGGTTTTTACCCCGTGTTTTATATACCCGGCAGAGATGATCAGCAAAACGAGCTAAGGATGGAAGATATTCATATCTTGGGAGTTGGTCAAGCACTTTCCGTCGTTTTTTAACGGTTAACGCCGTTTCCACAATAGCAGCAGGTGTCTCACGAAGAGAACAGAGCTCTTCTACCGCCTCAGAATCATCCACAATAGCACCGATTAATTCCTCAGCATAATCATCCCAAAAAAGCTCTATCACACTATTAGGCGTTGCGTTTGACACTACTACGGGATGATCAACTCGTTTTAAAATAAATGATAACGCAAAAGCTTCAGCTTCATTTGGATGTAATGCATCAATAAAACGCTGCCGATCATCACCATAGGAAACATTATCCAACACAAACAATTGTTTATCCATATCCTTAACATTTTCCATTCGTTTCCTCATATTTTTCTCAATCAACTGATCATCAGAGAGTTTTCCCATCAAATAATCATCAACAAAAAACGATGATCTCACCGATTCATCAGTATCCTTAATGATTTCACCGATTACAGTCACCTCAAAATCATCGGCTATTTCTGGTTCAATAAGATATTTCGTCATCGAAAACAAGGTATTTTTCTTACTAGCACACTGTTTACAAATCCCAAAAGGAACATGTGCTGATTTCCAAACAATATGAATATATGGTTGATCAATGACCTGTTGATTTTTCAGGATATCCTCTGAAAGATGACTGCAACATGCAAAGGATTGATTCAATGAAAGATTTGCTTTTCTAATCGCAAAAGAAACAAAATCAACCGGGGGATCAGGATGTTTTCCCGTGGAAACAAAACCATTATCCCATGAATAAATATGAAGACTGTTTTTTAAGGCAATATCACGAATACCAAGCACCCGTAAAAATGGATCATCAACATACTGCACCGCAATCAACTGCTCTTTAGATGCATTACCCCGTTGAGCATAGGTAATCTGTCCAGTTGGTAGTGTTGCTGCCGCAAGAAACGGTGCTTTTTCAGCATGAGCAATCAACAAGGTTCCAGCAACCGCAGCAGCAAGATTTTTTTTCTTTGATAATTTCTCCAGTTTAGTAATATCATCTTTGATTTTTTCAACTTTCTCCAATTGTTTCCTACTTTTTTTAAAAGCTTTTTTAGAATCACGATCATCAAAAGAAGGAAGCACAAGAAAAGGATTTTCAAACAGTTTTTTTGCCTGAGCAACTGTTTTCTTTTCCATTGATTTACTTGCATTTCTCACAATGGATTTACCAACTCTTCCGCCACCGCAACAAGCCGCTCGTCGCCGCATACTCTTTGCCATAACACCATCAAATACTCAAGAGTTAATAAGATTGTTGGCATCAACATTGATCATCCCAATGATATAAAAAAGAAAAAAACATTATTCATCTTTATGAGCCTTGCAATTTCTGAAATCATTAAAAAACGAAGAAGCATCCGCCGATACAAACAAAAACAAATACCTGAAGACCTCCTTGAACAGATGATAGAAGCAGCACGAAGGGCACCATCTGCTGCAAACCTACAACCCTTAGAATACATACTCATCAATAAAAAAGAACTCTGCCAGAACATTTTTCCACATATCTCCTGGGCAGGTTATCTTCAACCTTCATGGCAACCAGCAACTGATGAACAACCCACTGCCTATATCGCCATCATCGTCAATGAGGAAAACCCCTATTATCAACGAGATGTTGGTCTTTCCTCCGCTCACATTGTGCTCACCGCTGAAGCAGAGGATATCGGTAGCTGCATCCTCTGCAGCATTGATAAAAAACAAATTAAAAAAATTCTTCATATTCCCCCTACAAAAACACTTGATTCACTTATCGCACTAGGATACAAAAAAGAACACCCCATCATGGAAAATCGATCTGATACCATCAAATACTATCTAGATAAAGAAAATATCTTACATGTCCCCAAAAAACCATTAGCCCAAGTGATGCACAAAAACATCTATAATCATCATAAATAACGGTTCGCTAGGATGCAGGCACCACTTAGAGACACTAGTTTTCACGCTCATGCTTAAAGGTATTTAACTATTAAATAGCAGAACATCATTCCCTGCAGCTTAATGACCATTGACGATTTCATTCTTAGCGTTATCCTTGTCACCTATACCATTATTACGATCTTTGTTACCAAATATCTCTATCACTACATGATAAAAAAAGGAATCACCGCAAAGGATTCACTCTATTACAACCGAAAATTCGTTCATATCCTTGCAGGTGGAATCGTTACTCTTTTCATCCCCTTTTATTCCACACCACTCATCGCACTTCTCGCTGGAATCCTGCTTACCCTTATCACCCTTTTTTCTCACAGAAAGGGAGACAGGATGTACTGGTTTCAAACCGATAAAAACTACAATGATGTCAGCTTCTGCTTCATGTGGGGTATATCTATTTTTGTTCTCTGGATGCTCCTTGGGTATTCACAACGCTGGATTGCTATCATCCCAGCGGCCTACATGGCCTTTGGCGATGGTGTCACCGGCATCGTTCGAAATGCATTATACAACCATCGATCCAAACATCCCATAGGAAACCTATTCATGGGTCTTGTTTGCATCCCTATCGGATATGTGTATGCCGGAATCGTAGCTCTTCCCCTAGCAGGTGTTCTTTCTGCAATAGCTGCTTCCCTTGTTGAACGATTTGAATTCGGACCAATCGATGACAACATCCTCATTACTATCTCATCAGCACTGATCCTCTATATTTCAAGTATCATCCTGCTTTAAAAAAAATACATCAATCCTTTTGATTTCCCTCTGTTTCATCACTGTTTTTGTTTTCTTTAGCCAATGAAACCTCTTTTTTCACCTGCTCAGCCTTCTTTGACTCCTTCTTCACATGATTCAACCACACCGTCCGCTGAGGGAATGGAATAGTAACCTGTTCCTTTCTAAACCGAGCATCGATCTGCAAGCGAATATCACTTAATACTTTCCATTGATTCAACACCTCATCAATCCACACATACATCAGAAAATCAAGACTAGACTCACCAAATCCTACAAAACGCACCTGAGGGTCATATCCTGGTTCATCAACCACATGTTCATGTTCCTTAGCAGATTGATACATGATATATTTCACTTTTTCAAGATCAGAACCATATGCTACTCCTACCTCAATTTTTTTCCGAATACGATTATCCGGTTTCACAATATTAATGATCTTCTGATTAGCAACTGTATTATTGGGTAGAATGATCAATTCATGATCAAAAATACTATACAGTTTCGTGGATCGCATTCCCACATTTTCCACCCGGCAGTATTCACCTCCCTCAAGAAAAATAAGATCACCAATCTTAAACGGCCGATCCAACAACAAATGAATCCCACTGAA
>JAWOBC010000031.1:0-30124 GCA_046498165.1 Thermoplasmatota archaeon | reverse complement strand
GCGCTGGGGTCGTGCTAATCGAGCGCGACGGCCAATCCTTTGAGGCACCGATGTCGCGCGGACTCGCATGCGCCAATGTCGGCGCTATGGGCGAGGCGCCGCTCTGCCTAAGGGCGGCTTGGCGCGAAGGCGGACTGGGCGGAGTTTCCAATCCATGCGTCCCCTCCGCGGACGAGCAGCTCCTGTTCGGCGATTGGCACACCCACGACTTCAACAGCACTGCGGAAGGGTGGCCGGCGGATCCCTACCTCTGGGCGCGCGACGAAATGGCGCTCGACTTCCTGTCGGTTCCTGTCCAAGTCCATCGGTGGATCGACAACGAGAAGTGGGCGCTGGTCAAGCACTTCAACGAGTACTTCTTGGACGAGGGGCGGTTCGTGACCTTGCTGGCGTTCGAGTACCAGCACTCGGGCTGCGGAGACAAGGTGGTGCATTTTCTCGGTGGCGACCAGCCCTATCTGCCCGTAGATCTTCCCGAATACGACAGCCCGGCCAAGCTTTACGCTGCGCTTCGCCAGACTGACGCGGTCGTCATCAGCCACCACCCCGGCTACGCGCTCGATCTCCACGTGCCCGGCACGCGATGGGAAGCGATGGATCCGTCGGTCGACCGGCTGGTGGAACTGTGGTCGATGCATGGATCGAGCGAAGGCTACGACCCGGCGGACCGGCCGCTCATCCCTCCCAGGCGCGAGGGGGGCGCCTACGAGGCGTTGCGCAACGGACCGGCGATTTCCGCCATGTGAAGGCGACGTCATAACCACTAGACCATAAGCCCATTTATCCTTGAAAAGGGATGGTATCGAATCAATCTATGAAATAAATGTTTTTCGACAGGATTTTTTTATCGGTTTTTTTGAAGAAAGTTTTATCAACTCTGAAGGTCTTAATCATATAAGAGTAATATGTGGGAGTCACCCTGTTATGGCAAAAAAAGATTTGTTTGAGAAATTAAAATCGATATTACATCGTTCTTCAGCTGAGGAGAACTCATCTGAAGCTAGGACAGGAGAGGAAATCAGAGATAATTCTGATAAAATAACTGATGAACCTCTTACTACCTATCATGAAACATTATATTCCAGTGATTCTTCAGAGTTTAAAAAACAATCATCAGTTCATACGCCAGCTCGTCCCCTTTTTAGGGATATGAATGGAATTGAGAAAAATATCGATTCATTATCTTCACATCGTTTGAAATCATCGGGAAGTGCCATTGGGAAAAAAGTTGATAGTATCCTATCAGGGAAAAAATCAGCGATACCTCGAAGGATTGCCAATGTCATTTATGTCGTGAGTAAACCCCAGCCAGGGCAGGTAAAGGGTGATTGGGCGGTCCGTAGTCATCAAAAGATATATAGTCATCATCGTACAAAAAAAGCAGCGATTAACGCAGCTAGAAAAGTAGCACTATCTCGAGATGCAACGGTGTTAGTACAAAATACGGATGGAACTTTTAGTAGCGGGTTTAAACCCCGTAAAAAGAAACCGTAATTTTTTCTCTTTTTTACTATTTGATGAAGAAACGGATCTGAAAGGACTATGATTTCTATTCTTCGTATTGGTCATCGGCCATTTCGGGATAAACGAATAACGACTCATGTTGCGTTAGTTGCTCGGGCTTTTGGGGCTGATGAAATTTTTATTGATACCCATGATGAACATATTGAGGAAACGGTTCATTCAGTGTGTAAACGATTTGGTGGTAGTTTTTCGATTAGAACTGGTGTTTCACCCAAAAAAATAATTAATAAATGGAAAGGATCTATTGTTCATTTGACGATGTATGGGGAATCGTTGGAGAAGGCAGTGAAAAAACTTGATAAAACCAAGGATTTGTTGATTATTGTGGGTGCGGAAAAAGTTCCTCCTCAGTTTTATGATCTTGCTGATTTCAATGTTTCTATTGGGAATCAACCACATTCAGAGGTTGCCGCTGTTGCCCTTTTTTTAGATCGATTTACTAATCAAAGCTGGATGAGAAAATCATTTGAGGGAAAGGTTACTATTCTTCCATCAAAGCAGGGAAAAAAGGTGGTGAGTCGGGATAATGGAAAAAAATAATGATAATATTCCCTCGGCTGAAAAATGTCTTTCTTTATTAAAAAAGGTGGGTTGTAGTGAGCAGGTGATTTGTCATTGTCAAGCTGTTCGTGATGTAGCTTTGAAAATAGCGCAAAAAACCGATACCAATCTGTCACTTGTTGAAGCAGGGGCATTGCTTCATGATATTGGGAGAAGTAAATCTCATGGAATTGATCATGCGATTATTGGTGGTCGTATTGCAAAGGAACTAGGTTTATCTGATGCTATTGTAGGAATCATTGAGCATCATATTGGAGCAGGTCTTTCAGCGGTAAATGCGAAAGCGTTAGGCCTGCCAGCTAGGGATTTTATACCTCAAACAGTTGAAGAAAAAATTGTTTGTCATGCGGATAATCTGATTGATGATTGCAGTCGGCAGAACATTGAGGTGGAGGTTGAACGGGCGTTACGGGAAAACAAAAAAACCTATGCCTTGCAATTAGTAAGATTGCATAAAGAGATTAGTGAGTTGATTGGCATGGATGCAAATCTGGTATAAGGCTACCAGAAAAAGATATATATGGTTTCTAGAATGTAGCCTAAAACGTGAAATAGTGATATTTTTCATTTTGCAGGGGTAGCCAAGCCTGGCCAACGGCGCAAGGTTGAGGGCCTTGTCCTGTAGAGGTCCGCGAGTTCAAATCTCGTCCCCTGCATTTTTATTCATGGATGTTTCTTAATTCTTTAAATGGTCTTATTTTGGATATAGGGTTTGAAAAAGATGAATGGATTTTTTCTACTATCTTTTTATATGATATTTGATTTATTGTTTTGCAGTGGTGAACAAATGAAATATGTGATGGTTTATTGGTCTCGCTATGGTCATAATAAACAAATTATTGATTATTTAAGTGAAAAATTATCTGATAAAGGTCATGAGACATCAGTGTTTAAAACTGACGATAGTGATTTAGGTTCTCTTCCCGATGCAGATGTGTATATTTTTTCCGCATCCGCTGAAGCGTTTCGAGTGCAGAAGAATATGAGGAAATTTATGAAAAAACTCAGTGGGATGCAAGGGAAAAATTTTGCTATCATCAATACTCATGGGATGAAAAGTAAAAATTGGTTGAAGAGCATGGATAAAATCCTTTCTAAAGAAGGAATGAAAAAGGTAGCAGAAACCGATTTTGTTATTGGTGAAGGTCAAGAAAAAGGTGAAGGTCTTCAAGATGGCTGGAAGGAAAAACTGAAACAGTTTAGTGAACGACTCTAAGGAAATGCTTTAACTCAGTTTTTTGGATATAGTTATGAAAAATAACAAAATCTATTTAAATTCTATTTCCTTTATATTTAATATATGATTATTTCTCTCATATTCAGGGGGACAATTTTTTGATTAAAATAAAAAATATGGTTGGATTCTTGTTCATAGCAAGTTTGCTGTTATTGGTGTTTTTAACTGGATGTTTTTCACAAGATACATATATGGTTGAAATGAGGGATGGGATTCATTTAGCAACAGATGTCTATCTTCCAGATGAAGAAGGACTACCCCATGGCACTCTTCTCATACGTACACCATATAATAAGAATGATATGAGGCTGACTGGTATTGACTGGTCTCGGCTGGGTTGGCCAGTGGTAATCCAGGATATGCGTGGTCGATATGCTTCTGAGGGAATTGATACGGTCTTTCGCAATGCCCAGACTGATGGACCTGATACTCTTGCTTGGATAGCAGATCAATCGTTTAGCAATGAAAAGATTGCTACTTTTGGGGGGTCAGCGTTAGGTATCAATCAATATTATATGGCTGGGGCAGATCCTGAGTTTCTTAGCTGTCAATATATTCAGGTTGCAACGCCTAATCTATATAAACACGGTGTTCAGCAGGGTGGTCAATTTCGATATAGTCTGGTTGCATGGTGGTTGGAAGGACAAGGGAGTACCTATGTTCTCAATGATTATTTTGCCAATGAGAATTATACTCTTGACTATTGGGGGAATGTGAGTTTAGATGGAAAATGGGATCAGGTTAATGTTCCTGCGATTCATATCGGTGGCTGGTATGATTGTTTTGCCCAGGGTACTATTGATGGATTTATGGGCTATCAGTATCAAGGTGGTGAGGATGCAATGGGTCGTTCAAAACTGATTATGGGTCCTTGGACGCATGGTGGAGGACGAAAGCAAGGAGAGTTACTTTATCCGGAGAATGCTGAGGATTCTTTTTCATTTTATATGTTTGCTGATATGATTGAACAATTTACTATGGATAATGGATCTGGCTTTGATCAATGGCCAGCGGTGACCTATTATGTGATGGGTGATGTTGATAATGATTCTGCACCGGGAAATGAATGGTTAACCGGTGATGATTGGCCATTACCCTATGAAGAAACAGCAGTGTATCTGCATGAGGATGGATCGCTTCAGATAGTTGTGCCTGATGGATCTCAATCGTTAACCTATTCTTATGATCCAACAGATCCTGTTCCAACGCTTGGTGGTCAGAATCTAAATATCGCTCGTGGTCCATATGATCAACGAATGGTGGAAAATCGGGATGATGTGCTGGTATTTACCACTGATGTTCTTTCTAATCCGGTGTGGATAACTGGTCCTGTAAGAGCACGATTGTTTGTTTCCTCTGATTGTCCTGATACAGATTTTACGGTGAAACTAACTGATGTGTATCCTGATGGTCGGAGTATGCTTATTACGGATGGGATTATTCGTATGAGGAATAGGAATGGATGTGATCATTGGGAGTTTATGGAAACTGATGAAATCTATGAGATAGATCTTGATTTATGGAGCACATCCTATCTGTTTAATAAGGGTCATCAAATCCGGGTTTCTGTTTCTTCATCGAATTATCCTCGGTTTCTTGCTAATCCCAATACCAAGGAACCACTTGCGCAAAATCAATCGTATACCATTGCACATAATACTCTACATCTCAGTGAATCGTGTCCATCTTCTATTTTATTGCCGGTGGTTTCGTTACAGTATGAAACGGAAAAACAACGATCACAGCAATTATTACAATCACTGATCTATCCTCGTCTACAGCAAAATGTGTTGAAATCTTTTCAGCAATATAGAGTGCCTTCCCAGATGAATAAACTATTTCCCCCAGCATCCAACTGATGTAACTAATCCTTTTACTCTTGTTGATTAGGATTACATTGTTTTGCTTATGACAAAAAAAGTTTTCTTTTTTTAGTTCTTCCGTTGTTTTCTTTTTCTTTCTTTAAATAGGATCATGCGTTGATGGATTTCTTTCACCCTTTTGTCCACATGATTTTCAAATCGACTGCTCATCTCTCAAGTTTTCCTCCTCATCAGCTAATATCGTTGCAATTAGGCAACACCTAATTCAAAGCAATTTCATTTTATTTAATATTTGCTGATTAAACACATTTTTTTGTCTTTATATATCATTAAAAACAATAAAAAGAACATTATTATAAATAAGAGATTGTTTGAGGGAATCAAATTATGTTTTTCCAGTGTATTGGAAACTATATCGGGTGGGCACTCGTTTCTTTTTTCCCGTCCAATATCCGCAGGATGAACAGCGGAATTGAATGGTTACTTCTCCACCCCAGATCGTTAGATTTTTTACATGAGTGAGGAAATGATGGCAAACTGGGCAATGAGACAGGGTTTTTTTAGGATCACCTTCTCTTGAATGAATGTCTAAAGAAACAAAAGGACTTTCTATCGCAATTTTTCGTAATCGTTGCGGGCTCAGACCATATTTTTTCTTGCTTGTGCAAAGTTCTTCTTGAACAAGTTTCGTTAATAATGTCTGAGATGGAACACGATGAGCCTTCCGTAACACCTTTTTCAAGGCATATCTTACCTTTTTATCGGAGGGTATGAAATAACTCATCAACTCAATATAACAGCTGAAGAGTAATAAAAATTGTGTTCAGCTGATATGTTAATCTAAAGATATTGTTTTTACGACGTCGGTTCTAGAAAGAATCCCTATGATTTTTTCATTTTGAATAACGGGTAAACAACCAACATTTTCCTCCAGCATGAGTTCAGCAGCATCCTTTACTGTTTTTCCTGCATCTATTGAAATCGCTGGAACTTGCATAGCATCATTGACTAATAATTCTTCCAGTTGATGTTTTTGTTTTCCCAGTGGAAATGATTTTTTGAGTTTTGCAAGTGCAAAAGTGATATCGATATCTGAGATGATTCCAATAAGGATTCCATTGTTGATGACGGGTAAACGAGCGATATTTCGATCAATGAGTAAGCGTCGTGCATGAATCACTCGATCATCCGGTGAAACAGAGTATATCTGTTCCCGCATGATTTCTTTCACCTGAGTCGTACTATCCACTAGTGGTAGCAAATCAGCTTTAGTGATAACTCCTTTGATTTCTTCATTTTCAACAACGGTGAGCATGGTAGGACCAGGTTCACCAACGGTTGAAAGAATAGTTTTGATCTCTTGATCTGGAGTAATCGTGGTAAGTTCTTTGTTCACCACTGATGATGCATGAAGTCTTGAAGCGGGAACACCACGATTTCGAATAGATCCAAGTTTCACGGCTAGTGTGTTATCCGTGATAACACCGATGACCTTTTTTTCTTCCACCACTGGAATTTTAGTGATACTATTCTTTTTCATGAGTTTAAGCACATATTTAAGATCGACATCTTTATCTACATAGATGACATCTTTTGTCATAATCTCTTTTACTTTCATATTGTATCAATCCCTCGATTTCATAATTTTTTTTATTCCAATATATCAATACAATCTTCACAGAGTAAGCGTCCATTCACATTTTTCAATTTTGAGGAAAGCGTTTCACACTCTTCGCAAATACCTGAGAAGATCTGTTTATTGTAAAAAGATTCATCACGATCAATGGTATACCATTCCCTAGAGATTTCATGAAGCACAGGTGAAATACGTGAGATATCTTTCTGAGTGATAATGCCAATTAATTTACCATCCTCCACCACAGGAAGCCTTCTGATATTACTTTTCCCCATCTTTTTCATAGCTACCTCCAGAGACATATAGGGATCGACTACCATAACAGGAGTGCTCATAATCTTTCTAACAGGAATCGTGCTTGCTTTTTTATCTGATGAAACAATTTTTCTGACAATGTCGCTTTCAGTGACAATGCCAATAGGGTGTTCCTTGCTGATAATACAATTTCCAATCTTGTGTTTCTTCATTAAGCGTGCGACTTCTTGAACCGTTGTTTCTGGGTCAACCGTGATTGGATTTGCTTTCATTGCTTCTCTGACAATAACCTTTCCTTTACTCATTTCAGTATACACCAGCTAGAAACTACGTATTTGTCTGACAATTTATCGACACCATTAAAACCTTTCGATTGTATGATGATGTGTTGTTTCATCATGAATGGGAGTCAATACGAACGTGAATTCCGTAGTATCCTGGAAGCAGAAGAAAAAATACTCTCAAAAATAACGAAATCCTGCTCGGCTTTAGAAACCGAAAGTTATCTGCAGATCAAAAAGGAACCGTTTGCAGTTATCAGAGCAGCTGGTTCATTTGGAGTAGATCTTGTTGCTGTTCGAGGTGATATTTCCTTTTTGATTGAAATCAAAACAAGTGTAGAACAAACGCTTCATTTTAGCACCATGGCTGGAAAATTACAACAGCAGGCAGATGCTATGAAAAAAACCTGTGAAAAAACAAAGACACTCCCGATCTATGCATTCCGTCTAAAAAAATTTCGAGGTGATTCCTGGCGTATTTTTACGTTTCCCATGGATAATCTTTCAGGGCGATTAAAGATTCTTCATCATCGTATTCCTCAATTGGAAACAAGTAAAAAAGGAAATTATATCATGAGATGGCCTCAGGGAATGCCTCTTTCTGAGTTTATTTCCTATCTAACCAGATAATCATTATGAGCATATTGGTGATACACAAATTTTTGTTCTGCATTCGAAATGTTTTATTAATGCTTGATTGTTACTGAGGCTGGATAACCATGAAAAAATTACTTGTTGCTTATGATGGATCAGATGCTTCTAAACGGGCGATGGAAGTTGCGCTTCAATGTGTTCAACCTAATGATGAACTAACGCTTCTCACTGTGATTCCTGCTGAACTGACTGAATCATCATTTACAAAGATGCTATTGCCCACGATTGATATGAGCTCAATGATTCAATCCGGGAGTTTCAAGGAGAAAGCAATGCAGTCACTTTCTCAAGTCAGAGAAGGCATTGAATCATCGGTGAGTCGAGTGCATACGGTGGTTGAATCGGGTGATCCTGCTGATGAAATTCTTCTCTCTGCGAAAAAGGAAAGTGCAGATATGATCGTATTGGGCTATAAAGGGTATGGTAAAGAAGGTCGGTTTTTACTTGGTAGTGTCACCGATAAAGTGGTTCGTTATGCTGGTGTCTCCGTACTTGTGGTCCGATAACATAAATAATATGTTTTCTTTATGATTTGATATGCATCCTGCTGATGAAATCCGTTGTAGTAAGAGTACACTGCTTGTAAAGAAAAAAATAGTTCTTGCCGTAACAGGAAGTATCGCTGCTGTTGAAACAGTGAAATTAGCTCGTGAGCTCATCCGGCATGGTGCTGATGTTATTCCGGTGATGACTTCAGCTGCAACAAAAATCATTCATCCTGATTCACTTTGGTTTGCCACAGGTCATCAGCCTACTATTCAGTTAACCGGGGAAACAGAACATGTTACCTGGTGTGGGGAGGGAAAAGACAACGTTGATTTAGTATTGATTTCGCCTTGTACTGCGAACACTCTTTCTAAGATTGCTCAAGGTGTTGATGATACACCAGTGACAACGTTTGCTACCACGGCCATTGGATCAGGTATCCCAGTGATGATTGTTCCTGCGATGCATCGGTCAATGTACAATCATCACATTGTACAGGAGAATGTCCAGTGTCTTCGGAAGAAGGGCATCATTTTTGTTGATCCATTCCTTGATGAAACCAAAGCGAAAATGGCTTCTATTCAACAAGTGGTTCTCTATGTAAAACAAGTCCTTGGTTCTCATGATTTACAAGGAAAAAAGGTGTTAGTGATTGGTGGTGGAACCGCTGAACCTATTGATGCAGTTCGAAAACTTGCAAATACCAGTTCAGGAAAAATGGCGGTTGCTTGTGTAACAAAGGCTTTTCTACGAGATGCGCAGATTTTTTTTTGGTATGGCACCGGAACTGAAAGTGTTCCTGATGGAATTGCAAATGTGATCCGTTTTAAAACCATCGATGATTTGAAAAAACTGATAAGCACACAGCATGTTCATGAGTTTGATATCGTTATTGTTTGTGCTGCATTATCTGATTTTATTCCTGAGAAACACACAGGCAAGATTTCTTCAACTAAAGAAATGCTTTCTCTTCAATGTAAACCAGCAGAAAAAATAATTCCACTGCTGCGAAAGAAAACAAAAGATGCTATTCTAGTAGGTTTTAAACTTGAAAAGGACAGAGAAAATTTGGTATCTAAAGCAGTTGATTTGCAAAAAAAATATGATCTTCAATTTGTGGTAGCAAACCTGACAAATAATATGAATATTGTTCGGGGTGAGGTATGGATTGTCGATGGGGAAGGAAATACGGTTCATCTAAAGGGAAAAAAAACCATGATTGCTGATGGTATCTATGACCTCATCAACCAGAGTCTTTAAAGAATATTCTTCTGCGTTTGCACCAGGCCATATTTCTGGTTTTTTCCAACCAATGTATCATGAAACAAATGAACTTCTGACGGGTTCACGTGGTGCAGGATTATCTGTTTCACTTGGATGTCAAAGCAGGGTTAAAGTCAAAGAAACAAGAAATCAACGAATTACTATTTTTTCAGATAAAAAACAAATAAAAATCCCTGTTATTACGAAATCATTACAAAATTTAATTGGGAAAGCACCTCTTGAGATAACGGTGAATAATAGTGTTCAACTTCCTATTGGTCAAGGATTTGGAATGAGTGCTGCTAGTTCTCTTGCTGCAGCATATGCTACTGCGGATTGTTTGCAGATTCCTTTTAAAAAAGCAGTTGTTGCTGCTCATAGAGCTGAAGTGCAATTACAATCAGGTCTGGGTGATGTTATCGCTTCTGCTTCCGGCGGGATAGAAATTCGAAAACAACCCGGTATCTGCCCTGATAATCCGATTATTCATATTCCTGGTTCCTTGGATGTGGTTCTTTGTGTGATTGATTCACCGGTGGATACAAAAAAGATTTTGACTGACGAGAAAAAAGCAGATAAGATTGCGTTGATTGGAAAAAAATGTACGGATGATTTACTTACCAATCCAACGATTGAGAATTTGTTTTCTTTGTCTTTGTATTTTGCTCAGAAAACAGGTCTTGCCTCTGATCAAATGGAATCCATCCTTGAAGAGATAAATGAGGTAGGATTGGCCAGTATGTGTATGCTGGGAAATTCTATTTTTGCCATAGGAAACAAAGAAAGATTGATGAACAAATTAAAACCATATGGGAAAATATTTCTGAGCACGGTTGATACCAAGGGTGCACGAATCATCATTTGATTCTTTTGTTAAAGTTCATTGATTTCTCCAGAGGCTGCTTTTTTCAGTTGGGTTTCACCATCTTCCGGTCCTTTTGCAAATAATATGTCATGGGGATCAATTATCGTGTTTTTATTTGGACTGTATAACCATCGGTTTTGATGACGCATAGCGATGATGTTCATCCCGGTTTCACTTTCGAGTTTCAGACTTCCTATTGTTTTTCCACAAAGAATTGATGAAGGTTGCACTTCAACTCTTGTGAATACTTCATCAGATTCTCGTAGACTCAGTTTTATGATGGGGTGAAGTTCTACGTCTCTGAGTTGTACATCTGCGATTTCTTGAGCGGCATCTGCGATTTCCTCTCCTGCTTGTGCCAGTTTCATAAGGATGAGAGCGCTATCAACAGTAAGATCGCCTTGTTTTACTTGTTCAAAGGATTTGCGTTGCAGATGGCTATAAAGTTTATCAATGAGATCTTCTAAATCATAGACCTCGTTAGCAATGGTTTTATTATCATAAAGGAGGGATGAATAAGCAAGATCAATCATGAGTTCTGATTTATCTTTTATTTCAAGCACGGTACTTTCCAATGATTTCTTTTTCAATCGAGCACCTCCTCTTTTCCAATGAGAAAATCATGTAGATCCTGATATCCTTCTTCTGTTCCTCTAACAATGAGCATATCCTTTGCAAGAAGAGTGACATCGGCTTGGGGATTATAGATCCAGCATTCTTTTCTTCTAATACCAATGATTCGCATACCGGTTTCTGATTCAACTTTTAAACTTCCTATGCTTTGATCGCAGGCTGATGATTTCTCAGATACTTTCATTCGGAAAAGTCGTTCATCGGCTTTTTTGAGGATTCGTGGAAGAATGGGTTCGGTTTTATCTTTCATTAGCAAAATGATATCTCCTGCGGTATTGGATATTTTTTCAGCGGCTTGTGCGATTTGAAGGATACCAGCTAGTTGTTCTGCGTCTTCTTTGCTTCGTGCTGCCATCATGGCCATGATTCTGATATCATAGTTGAGTTTATCCATCCGTACTTCTAAATATTTTACTTCTTCAGCGATTTCATCACTGTTAAAAAGCACCGCTGAATAGGCTAGATCAATGATGAGTTCTGAAATGTCTTTCATTTCAGTGAGAAGATCTTTTACCGGTGTTGGTTCATATTCGATTTCTGAAAATTCCTCTTTTTTCCATTTAGGCGTTCGTTGCAATCGACCCAGCAGGCTGTGCCGATCTTTCTTTTCCTTCATATCATTACTACTCCTATGAACATAAATAAAATGAGGATTCCTAAGGTGTCACCCATCGTGGTCACTATAGGGGCGACCACATCATCTGGATCAATTCCTTTTTTAAATGAGATAAATGCGGTGAGTACACTGATGAGCGAAACAGCACAGACCAGGACTGCACCGGTTGCAAGGATAACGAAAAGAAAAGGGATGAATGCTATCGTCATTGCTGTGCTACCAAATAGTCCTGTAGAATAAATACCTATCGCTAGCACGAAATAGGTGATAAATCCCATCAGAACCGCGGTTATGAGTTGCTCATGCATTTTTTTATCATGGATATCAATCTGTATGGATCCGACATGAAGCCCGGAAGCAAGTCGTGCTCCAAGGATGCAACCAATATTTCCTCCGACGCTGTTAATGACGGGTATTGAAATGAAAAAAATGGTGAGTTGTTGCAAAAGTATTCCCCGGCCATATTGTAGGAGTTGCCCTACAAAGAGCTCAATGATAACGGTGAGAGTGAGTAGTGGCAAGCCGTAGCGAACGATTTTTTTCCAACTATAAATCACCAGATCCCCTCCACGAAAAGGGCGCTAGCAAAAATACAGATCATGGTGATGATGTCACCGACGGTGGCAAGAGCAGGACCAGTGATATTATCGGGATCATATCCTCGTTTAAAGACAAGATAAATAATAATTATGGTAAGTGATGTAAGAATGAGTGCGGAGAATAGCCCGGCGAGAAAGACGATACTGATGAGTTTATATGGATTCGGGTTGATATTGAAAAAAATTACCGTAGTGGCATAAGCAAGGATGCCAACCAGCAGACTAACAATGATGCTGAGAACGATGGATCCCATCACGTTTTGTTTGAGTTCATCATTCCACATGTTTTCCGCATTGATAACACCAAGATGATAGGCTGAACCAAGCCGGGATCCAAATGCGGTGCTAATGTTTCCCCTGAGTGCAATGATGCCGGGTATGACAACGATGAGTCCAGGAATCGTTTGGAAGAGCGTGGTCATTAATCCGAGAATGTTACCTGCAAAAATGCCACCAATACCGCAAAGGAGAAGTAGGGGGAGGCTCTGTTTGAGCATTTCCTTTGCTATCATGGGGTATCGCCTCCATTCTCTTTCACACTCCAAATTATTTTAAACTATTTTTTATAAAAATTCTTTTCGATAACGTTTCCACTGTGCATCAGTATGATCCTGGATTTCCTTAAGTTGTTTTTCATCTCGTTTGGGAACAAATAAATGTTTAAATCTACCTTGGAATTTCAACCATTCCTCAACTGGTTTTGGTTTGATTTTTTCTTCTAGTAATAGTTTACTTTTTCCATTGAAGGTGATTTCATCGTTTTCATATTCCCAAAGTGCCCAGGATCCTGTTTCAATTGCTAGTTTTCCCATTTCCACGGTTTTATCCATACTAAATCTCCATCCTGGTGGACAGGGGGCAAGGATTTCCAGATATTTTGGTCCTTTGATTGATTTAGCTTTCTCTACTTTTCGATAAAGATCTTCTGGATCACTGATTGATGCCTGTGCAGCATATGGTGGATGATGTGCTCGAATTATTTCACCCATTTCCTTTTTAAACTCGGTTTTTCCACCGACCGTGGTCGTGGTCCATGCTGACCTGGGTGTTGCTCCACTTCGTTGAATGCCAGTGTTTGAATAGATTTGGTTGTTATAACAAATATAAATGAAATTTGTACCTCGTTCAATCGCTCCAGATAATGCTTGCAGTCCAATATCATAGGTACCTCCATCACCAGCCCAGGCAAGGACATTGATATCTTCCTTTCCTTGTTTTCGCAAGGCTGCTTCCACGCCTGATGCTCCAGCCGCAGCAGCTTCAAAAGCGATGTTCATGATTGGTATTTCAAATGATGTGGCTGGATACAGACTTTGAATGACTGCGGTGCAACATGCGGGAACGACCATGATTGTTTTTTTGCCAAGTGATTTCAAGACTATCCTAAGAGCCATGGTAGCTGGGCAACCAGGACAGGCAGCATTCCCTTGTAATATGCATTCTTCAACTGGTAAGTCTTTCAATGCCATCGGTTATACCTCCTCCTCGAAGCCATACCATATTTGCTGTTTTGCTTTGCCCTTGATTGCTTTTTTACACATCTGTTGAATATCGCCATATGGGACATCTTTTCCACCGAGTCCAGCAATAAATCCAGTGACTTTTGCATCTGATTGTCCGTATAATGCTGCTTTGATTTCATTGAAGACTGCTCCTTCTTGACCAACGGAGATATTACGGTCGATGACGATGAGCTCTGCTTGCTTACTCATTTTTATGATTTCCTCTGTCGGAAATGGTCGGAAAACACGTAATCTTGCAAGTCCAATCTTGATTCCTTCTTTTCGAAGCAGATTGATTGCTTCTTTACTTTCTGCACCTATTGCTCCCATTGAAATGAGAATATATTCTGCATCATCACAGTGATAATATTCAAATAATCCGCCATGGGTTCTGCCGAATTGTTTTTCCCATTCCTTTGCAATAGCAGGGATCACTGTTTTTGCTTTCATTTGGGCGTCTTGCATGGCTTTTCGAATTTTTTCGTAGTGTTCTGTTCCGATGATGTTGCCCTGAGTAGTTGGGTTGTCAATATCAAGTTTCCATGTTGGTTTGTATGCTGGGAGAAAATCATCGATTTCTTGCTGACTGGGTATTTCAGCTGGCATTGAGGTGTGAGAAAGAATGAAAGCGTTATGACTGATCATAACTGGGAGAAGAATATCTGATCGCTCAGCCAGTTTGAACGCTTGAATGAGGGTATCATAAATCTCCTGATTACTACTGGCGAAGAATTGGATCCAACCGGTATCTCGTTGTGAGATGGCATCATTTTCATCAGTCCAAATGTTCCAACCTGGCCCAATCACCCGGTTGATATTACACATCACTATCGGGAGTCGAGCAAGTGCGGCCCAATGAAGCATTTCATGCATTAACAGAAGTCCATGTGATGAGGTTGCGGTAAAGGTTCGTGAACCAGCCTCGCTTGCTCCGATACAGGCAGACATCGCTGAATGTTCACTTTCGACACAGATATATTCTCCATTAAATTCTCCAGAGGAAACGTAATTGGCAATTCCTTCTACTAATGTTGTTTGTGGGGTGATGGGGTAAGCAGCAACCACCTCTGGTTTAGCCATGATGGCAGCTTTAGCTGCGATATAATTGCCGGTATCAATCATGATTTCGCTCATTTCTTTTTTCCCTCCCGTTTCATAATGATTGCTTTGGTGGGACATTGATTTGCACAGATTCCACATCCTTTGCAATAATCTAAGTTGATTTCAATGCTATCATCCTTTTTTCGTTTGATGGATCCTTCAGGACAGGAAATCCAGCAACGCAAGCATTTCACACATTTTTCTTCATCAAAAATGGGTCGAAATACGCGCCAGCTCCCTGTTTTTCCCATGGCACCTTCTTTTGGATATGAGATACTAGCGATGACATCATATTTTTTACTTTTTTTCAAAAGCTCACCTCCACTATATCAAAGGCATCAGCTGTTGCTTTGACGTTTTTTTCACCGCTTTCTCCCTTCCATTTTTCTCTAATTGCCTTTTGAATTGATGGTAAGGTTACTTTATCTAATACTTTTGGCACTGCTCCAAGGATCGGAGTGTTTACCACAGGTATACCACCAACGACGATATCGTATTTAATGGCAATACCGGTTGCATCAACAGTAGCAATCTGTTTTGTCTCCTTGAAATTAAATTCATCTGGTGATTTCTGGGTGTTGATCAGGATTTTCCCATCATTTTTCAAGCCTTTAAGCACATTGACCAGATCCATGATACTTTCATCTTGAACGATGACCAGATCTGGTTCATAGATTTCACTCCGTAAATGAATCTCGGATTTTGAGATACGTGCAAATGCGCGAACGGGTGCTCCTCGTCGTTCTGCGCCAAAGACAGGAAATGCCTGCAGTCCTTTGTTTCCATCTTTTAATGCGGCAGCGACAAGTAGATTTGCTGCAGTAACAGATCCTTGTCCGCCTCGCCCATGAAAAACAATTTCAACTATGTCATCTAGAGCCATATTGGTACTCTCCAGTGATTGGGGAATATAGATAATGCATATAATTGTTTTGAATAAAAAATGATGAAAGAATATTATTCAGGTGGTTAACAGCTGTTATTTTGTGGTGACCGCATCAATTTTTGATTGAGCCTTGGCATCTTTATCTGTACGATGATCAATTTTGAGTTCAGTGATGACACGCTTGACGTCTGGTTCGTTGATCAGTGCTTCATGAGCTTTTTTTATAACGGTGAAGAGTTGATCAATGGTTTCAGCTTCAATAACAGTTGCCATTGCGTTAGGGTAACAATTAACTGGTTCATCTTTGAGGATTTTGACTATTTTTTTAATATAGGGGCTGAGATTGATTCCTACTCCAATAGGGGAGATGCTGACTTGAGCGATAATCATAATGTTGATTCACCAGTGGAATCAAAGATTCAGGAGTTTTTAATGATTTTGCCCCGTAATCATAAATAGGGAAATAGGTATACTCAAAGACACGGTATTGTGGGGTTTGTTATGGTTAATAAATCTAAGGATGAGTTACTGAAAAAAGCTGAGAAACCAGGGAAGGATGCGATGAGACTTCATCCGTTTTACAAGGGTAAAATCGAGGTTATGCCGAAGTGCCGGGTGAAGAGTTTTGATGATTTCGGGATTTGGTATACACCTGGAGTTGCAGAACCCTGTAAAGCGATACATAAGAATCCAATGAAGGTCTATGATTATACGAATAAATGGAATACCATAGCGGTAGTCAGTGATGGAACCCGGGTGCTTGGCTTAGGTGATATTGGTCCTGAGGCAGGACTTCCAGTGATGGAGGGAAAATCATTGTTGTTTAAATATCTTGGTGGAGTGGATGCTCATCCAATTTGTTTGGATACCAAGGATACTGAGGATATTATTCAAGCAGTGAAATGGTTGAAACCAAGTTATGGTGGTATTAATCTTGAGGATATCGCAAAACCGAAGTGTTTTGAGATTTTGGATCGATTACGTAAGGAAATGGATATCCCTGTATGGCATGATGATCAGCAGGGGACAGCAACCATTGTAACCGCTGGGGCTATGAATGCATTGAAAATGGTGGGAAAACCCCTTTCTGAGGCTCGGTTCTGTATGGTTGGTGCTGGAGCAGCTAATATTGCGATATCTCGAGTGTTGATTGCTGCTGGAGTGAATCAGAAACAGATGGTTATGGCGGATAGCAAAGGGATTCTTCATTCATCTCGATCGGATCTTGAAAAAAATAAGGATTATAATCCGGTGAAATGGGAAATGGCGGTTCATTCAAATGGTGAGGATCGAACAGGTTCAGTTGCTGATGCCTTTGATGGTGCGGATATTTGTATCGCCGCCAGTAAACCTGGTCCAGGAACGATTAAAAAAGAATGGGTGAAGACCATGGCTGATGAGGCAATTGTGTTTGCTACCGCTAATCCAGTTCCGGAGATTTGGCCTTGGGAGGCTGAAGAAGCGGGTGTTGCTATTTTTGCAACTGGGAGGTCTGATTTTCCAAATCAAATCAATAACTCGCTTGGTTTTCCAGGTATTTTCCGTGGAACTCTTGATGTTCGCGCGGAAACGATTACTGATGAGATGTGTATTGCTGCAGCTAATGAAATAGCAAAAACTGCTGAAGATGAGGGTTTAAGTAAAAATCATATTGTACCAACGATGGATTCCTGGGAGGTGTTTCCTCGGGAGGCAGTAGCGGTTGGATTAAAAGCAATCGAGCAGGGGATTGCTCGAAAAAAACCATCTAGGCAGAATCTCTATGATCATGCGATGAGTATGATTAAAAAGGCAAGAGATGAGACAAGGATGATGATGGATCAAGGTTTTATTCAGGACCCTGATTCGTAGTTGTATTGTTGTCACTGTTGAGGTTGATCATATTGGTTCGTTTGTAGATGTCTAGATAAGTTGAGACATGGATTTTTTTTTCGACACCATCAATTGGTTTGATGTGTTCATTGATGAATCGCCAGAGGTGTTTTCCATTTTTCGCAAGGATATTGATAATGATGTCATGGTCTCCAGATGAAGTGGTGACGAGTTGAACTTCATCATAGGTGGTGAGCTGAAGGGCGATATCATGCATTTTCAAGGGGTCTACGTTGAGTCCGATAACGGCACTCGTATTATAACCTACTTTTTCAGGGTCGATAATCGCAGAAAAGCTAGTGATGATGCCTTGTTTCATGAGTTTTTTGATACGATAATGGACAGTGCTTGCCCCGAGATCGAGTTGTTTAGCGATGCGCTGATATTGTGTTTTATCGTTTTTCTGGAGAATGTTGAGTATTCTTTTATCTATGTCATCCATAGTTTTTTGTATATCATTTTATACTTTTAAAATTTTTTGATTATTTTTCAAAGTTGTCGGTATTTAATCTTACTGATTTCAAAATGTTTTGATTGGTTATTGGTTCTTCACAATAAATGAACCAAATATTTCTTATATACACATCTTATACAGAGATGGAGTATGATACCTTCAGAATAGGGATTTTTTGGGGGAATGGAAAAAATGAGTGAAGAATTAAGGAATTTACTAGCTATCGAAAAAAAAAGATTAGATGAAATTAATGGTTTTCTTTTAGATAAAGAAAATCCTTTAGTAAACGATTTTTTAGATGTTGTTGATAAATATGGCGGCCCTGATCAAATCAATAAGAAAGCGAAGGAATCAGGAAAATTTGAAAATTTGATGCCTCGTCTGGAAAAGAAAAATCCTTCATATGTCACTGATATTGAATGGTTAATGAAACAAATTGACAATGAAGCATTTATCTCTGTTGAGGATTACCGGAAAAAGGTGCTTGGATCTGATTACAATGATATGAGTTTTAACGAGGATTTTCCAATTACTCTTGAAATCAGTGCCTGTCAGTATTTCCCATTTTTCACTGCAGAAGCCAAGCAAGCCGTTGACAATCAGGAATTGATGCCAGGTCGTTTTATCCGCGTAAGAAACATGAAGGAACAAGAAGAAGATGGTGATCTTCTGGCCATGTCAGCTGCTATTCAATTGCTTGGATCAAGTTGTTGTGAAACCCTTGATACCAAGGGAACTGATGGATCCAATATTCATCTGGGTGGACCGGAAACCATTACTGGTTATTTTGGTGGTGTTGGTCAACCCAATGATCATCCTATTAAATGGGTTGATGAATTTCTCTATTTTTACACTAATTATGGCGTGAAACAGGTCTTAAACATTAATCCTGGAACGATTTTTCTGGGATATTTGATGCATAAACTAGGTATTGATATTGAATACAAGATTTCGGTGTATATGGGAAATGATAACCCGTATTCGGTGTTTTGGACGTTGATGGCCGCTCGATTATTCTCCAGAAAAGATGGATCAACTTCTTTGATTGGATTTAATTTTTCAAATTCAGTGAATAATGCAACCATTGAGCTGAGTGATTATGTGCGTGATTATTTTAATCAGGGTGATTTTGTTCGATTCGAACATCATATTTTTGAAACATGGAAAAGTATTGTGATTCAACCGTATGATCGGCGAGATGAACTTCTTGATTTAGCGACTCATGTGAAAAATATTAGTGCGAAACATGAGGGTGGCGAAATAAAAGTGGAACAAAAAAGGGATCATCCAAGTGATATCCTTGAATATTTTTTGCCGAAATCTGATATTATTGAAAAAGAGTTGATGGGAAAGGTAACTCAGAATTATCTGGATAAACATGAGGCATTGAACAATACCGCAAAAGCATTAACGAAAAAAGGACTTTCTTTTATTGCAGCACCAAAGCTGCATCATAGGAGGAATAAAAAATGAAATATAATCTAGCATTTATTGGATTTGGAGTTGTTGGTCAAGGACTTGCTGAAATTTTACTAGAGAAAAAACAGATGTTAAAGAAACAGTATGATTTTGATTTTTCTATTGTAGCAATCTCTGATATTATGAAGGGATCAATCTATGATGAAAAGGGTCTTGACATGAACAAGGTTTTTGATTTAATCAAAGAGGAAAAAAAATTAGATGAATATCCTAAGGGAATAAAGGGATTGGATAGTCTTGCAACGATTAAGGAAACCAATGCAGATGTGATCGTTGAGGTCACCTTTACTGATGTGAAAACCGGTGAGCCAGCATTAACGCATATTAAAACTGCTTTAAAACAGAAGAAACAGGTGATTTCCACAAATAAGGGCCCAGTGGTCAAAGAAGTCATGGATTTGTTACAGTTAGCAGAAGAAAACAAGGTGCATTATGGTTTTGAAGGAGTGGTTCTTGCGGGAACTCCAGCGTTAAACTTAGCACAGTATACGCTTGCTGGGAATATTATTTCTGGGTTCCAAGGGATTTTGAATGGCACGACGAATTATATACTCACTCGGATGGAGGAGGGCATGTCTTATGAAGATGCATTAAAGAAAGCCCAAGATCTTGGTTATGCTGAGGCTGATCCCACTGGTGATGTTGAAGGTCTTGATGCATTAGGCAAAGTGGTGATTTTAAGTAATGTTGTTCTCGGTCAACATATCTCCTGGGAGGATGTTAAACGGAAAGGAATCACTGATATCTCTGTTGAGGACATATCCAAAGCTAAAGAGGAAGGAAAACGCTGGAAACTAATTGGTAAAGCAGAAATCAAAGAAGATGGATCCTTTGCCGCTGAGGTAGCACCTAAGAAATTGCCTTTGGATGATCCTCTTGCAGGAGTTATGGAGGCAACAAATGCGTTAACCTATTATACTGATGAACTTGGTCCAGTGACCATTGTAGGTCCGGGTGCTGGAAAAAGAGAAACCGGGTTTTCTTTACTTATTGATTTATTAAATATTAATGCCAAAATGTCAGCTGCTGAACAGATAAAAAAGAATTAAGATGGGAGGATTAAGAAAGATGAAAATGTTATTAGATGGAAGATGGGTAACTCGATCAAAGGAAATCAAGGTTATTAATCCCTATGATGGTTCAATTGTTGATACGGTTCCACGGGCAAATGAAAAGGATGTAGCATGTGCATTAGCTTCAGCTGAGCAGGGTTTTGAAGAAATCAAATCCTTGAGTGTGCATCAACGAGCTGAGATCTTATATAAAACCGTTGCATTGCTGAAGGAACAACAAAAAGAAATCGCAACGCTTCTTGCCCGTGAAAGTTCAAAAACCATCAATGAAGCAATTGGTGAGGTAAAACGCTGTATGAATACCTTAATGGTTTCTGCTGAGGAGGCTAAACGAATCCTTGGTGAAACGATTCCGTTTGATTCATTTCCTGGTGGTGAAAATAAAAAGGGATTTTTTTATCGGTTCCCCATTGGAATCATTCTTGCGATCACTCCATTTAATGATCCGTTGAATTTGGTTGCTCATAAACTTGGTCCTGCCTTTGCTGCAGGAAATGCAGTGGTATTGAAACCAGCGACAGTGACCCCGTTATCCGCATTGAAACTTGCTGAATTATTATTAGAAGCAGGTCTGCCACCGAAAGCATTACAGGTGCTTACTGGTCCGGGTAGTGAGCTCGGTGAGCCATTGGTTACGGATGATCGAATCCGGATGGTGTCTTTTACTGGTGGTGTAGAAACCGGTAAAAAGATTGCCAGTATGGCCGGGATTAAAAAAATTGGAATGGAACTTGGATCGAATTCACCGGTGATTGTGTGGAAGGATGCGGATTTAAAAAAAGCGGTACCATCCTGTGTTTCTGGTTCGTTTTGGGCTGCTGGGCAGAACTGTATTGGAGTCCAACGATTATATGTTCACAAAGATGTGTATGAACTGTTTAGGGATGAGTTTGTTGCTCAGACCAAGACCTATAAAATTGGGGATAAATTAGATAAAGATTGTGATATGGGTCCGTTGATTACTGAGGATGAAGCAAAACGGGTGGAATCCTGGGTGAAAGAAGCCGAAGAGAAAGGCGCAAGGATTCTAACGGGTGGAAAACGGAACAAAGCAGTGATGGAGCCAACGGTGCTTGAAGATGTCCCCATTGATGCGACGATTCATCATGAGGAGGTCTTTGGACCAGTGGTGAATTTGTATCAGATTGATGATATGGATGATGCCATAGAAAAAGCCAATGCATTGCCATATGGACTTCATGCAGCAGTGTTTACAGAAAACATTAATCTTGCGTTAAAAGCGGCGTATACTCTAGATTGCGGAAGTGTGATCATCAATGATTCCACGGATTATAGGCTTGATTCTATGCCCTTTGGTGGCGTTAAAAAATCTGGTCTGGGAAGAGAAGGTATTAAGTTTTCTTTACAGGAGATGACGGAACCAAAAGTGATTTGTTTTGATGTATCAGAATCATAAAGGGATGATTGAAAATGAAGCGAAGTATTGCAGGGGATTTTAATCGATTACGTGGTGAACCACCATTGAAATATTTGGCCAAAGCAAATAAGATGGAAGCTGAAGGCCATGATATGATCCGTTTTGAAATCGGGCAACCGGATTTTGATACTCCTGATATCGTTAAGGATGCAGCAAAAAAAGCACTTGATGAAGGATTCACTCATTATGTGCCCACTGATGGTATACCTGAACTAAAAGAAGCAATTCAAGTAGATATTGAGCAAACACGGGGATTTACCCCTGATCTTGACCAGATCATGGTGCTTCCTGGTGCAAAACCCGGGTTGTTTTTTGGTATTATGGCAACGGTTCAACAGGGTGATGAGGTCATTTATCAGAATCCGTTTTATTTTACTTATGATTCAATGTTTGGATTTCTGGGGGCTAAAAAAAATCAGATCTCCTTGTTTGAAAAAGATGAGTTTCGGATGACTCCTAATCAAGTGCAGGACAAGATTTCTGATGAAACAAAACTTATTTTGTTGAATTCACCGCAGAATCCCACCGGTGGAGTATTAAATAAAAAGGATGTTAAGGCTATCGCTGAGCTTGCTGAAGAACACAATGCCTATGTGCTCTCTGATGAGATTTATAGTAAGATGCTTTATGATGGCCAAACACATTATTCCCCTGCTTATCTAGATGAATGTAAAGAACGAACGATGATCGTGGATGGATTTTCAAAAGCCTATTCCATGACCGGATGGCGACTGGGTTATATTGTTGCTCCAAAAAGGATTATTCATAAGATTGATATGTTGTTTGCTGATGTGGCATCCTGTACCACTTCTTTTGTGCAGAAAGGTGGTGTTGCTGCCCTTGAGCATGGTCAGGATTTTGTTGATCATATTATGAAACAATTTTCAGAAAGACGCACTGCGATAGTAAATGGATTAAATGAGGTGCCTGGATTCAGCTGTATTCTTCCCAAGGGAGCATTTTATGTGTTTCCCAATATTTCAAAGACAGGGATGAACAGTGAGGAACTTGCGAATTACATTATTGAAGAAGCAAAGGTCTGTTTGCTTCCTGGAACAGCATTTGGTAGTCAAGGCGAAGGCTTTTTACGGCTTTCCTATGCATCATCCTTAGATAATATTCATGAAGGCATACGTCGATTAAAGCAGACCATGGAAACGTTAATATAGGTGAACGAGCCAAATCTATAGTGAACAATTGTTCTTTTTCTCATCTGTTACTTGTCGGCAGTCTTTTAGTGAGAACGTTGGCTCCAGTAATGCTTATATGGGGTAATCAAATACCAAATTACTCCAAGAAATAGGATACTTAATTAAATTGAATGAGAAGGTGTGTCTATGAAGGTTATAGCAAAGCAGGATTTCAATGATTTTATTGATGATTTAATTCAAGATGATTCCCTTGACGTCCATGGAGTGAAGGCGAAAGGTGAAAAATTTGTTTTTGGAAAGCTTGATACTGCTCAGCAGTTACGTCTGGATTATGATACCACGATTTTACCACCCAAAAAATATTTCATGCCTCAGTATGAGACCTTGATGAAAAGTTCTCTTTCCTCACCATTTAAGATCTCTGAGGAAAAACCACAACAGCCATTGGTGTTAATCGGTGTTCATCCCTATGATATCATAGCTATTAATCAGATGGATGCCTATTATTTCAATGAAGATGTGTCAAAAGCATATCTTGAGCGAAGAAAAAATACTCTTATCATTGGATCAAGTATTTTAAACACCCATGAGAAAGCTTTTTTCGGGAGTATGAATACAGCTCAGGTTGACACAGGTTTCGATTTATTTGTCACTGATCTGGGAGATAAAATCGCAGTTGAGATTGGTTCAAAGAAAGGTGAAGATCTCATCAGCCGGGCAGCCCGGGTACGTGAGGCAACAGAGGTTGAAGCTCAAAAAGTGACCGCGATTCAACTGGCTGCTCAGGGAAAAGCAAAAAGAGGGATGAAGATTGAACCAAGACAATGGTATAGTTTACTTGAGCAAAACTATGAAAACGAGGTCTGGAAGGAACAATCGGATAAATGCCTTTCTTGCGGAACCTGCACACTGGTGTGTCCTACTTGTTTTTGCTATGATGTTAATGATGAAATTGATTTAAAAGGAAATGCAAAACGAGTGCGCACTTGGGATGGATGTCTGCTTCGTCAGTTTACTGAGGTTGCTGGTGGTGAAATCTTCCGTGAGGATATCAAAGAAAGATATCGACATCGCTTTTTTAGAAAAGGAAAATATCTTCCTGATCGATTGGGATTTACAGCCTGTGTGGGCTGCGGGAGATGTTCAACGCAGTGTATCCCAGATATCGCTGATCCAGTGAAAGTAATGAATCTGGTATTTGATAAATCTGAATCATTCATCCAGGATCAGGATGCGCAACCGAAATCGATTTCTGTGGAAAGCGTGGAAGTCGATGAAAAGGATGCGCAATCATTGCATCATCCATTTCCTGCGATCATTACTCATGTTGAACAGTTAACCGCTCGAGAAAAACTCTTTGAAATTGAACTGGATTCAAAGGAGAAATTAAATCATGATCCTGGTCAGTTCGTTGAGGTTTCAGTGATGGGTGTTGGTGAGGCACCGATTTCTATTGCTTCTTCTCCGGAGAAAGACCGGTTTGATCTGGTGATTCGTAATGTGGGTGAGGTAACAAAGAAACTGCATCAGATGAAAACAGGTGATAAAATTGGTATCCGTGGTCCATTTGGAAAGGGTTTTGATGTGGAATCCTTGAAAGGACGTGATTTATTGTTTATCGCTGCTGGTCTTGGGCTGCCGCCGTTACGATCATTAATTTCTTTTGTTCTTGATGAGAAACATCGCAAGGATTTCGGTAAGATTCATATTCTCACTGGTTGCAGGGAACCCTGTGAAGTCTTATTTAACCAGGAAATTCGGCAGTGGGAAAAAATTGATGATGTTGAGATTTTACGTACTGTTGATACTTGTCCTGAAGGTGAATGCTGGGAAGGTGAAACAGGCTTGATAACAAAATTGATTCCTAAAGCAGGATTTGATCCGAAGAACACCATGTGTATCATCATTGGTCCACCCGTGGTGTATCCGTTTTGTATTCAAATCCTTCTTGATCTTGGTGTTCCTGAGGATCATATCATTGTTTCATTGGAACGTCGGATGAAATGTGGGGTAGGTAAATGTGGTCATTGTCAGATTAATCAGTTGTATGTCTGCAAGGATGGTCCGGTGTTTAATTATCAGGTTATTAAGGATTTACCGGAGGCTTTTGCATGAAACCAAAAATAGCGTTTTTTGATTTTGCAAGCTGTGAAGGCTGTCAACTTCAGGTCGCTAATCTTGAGGAAACGATTATTGATGTCGCTGATGTAGTGGATGTGGTTGAGTTTCGTGAAGTGATGACTGAACAAGCAGAAACATATGATATTGCGTTCATTGAAGGATCTATTACCCGACCGATTGATGAGAAACGATTGAAAGCAATTCGGAAGAAATCAAAAACGCTTGTGGCTCTGGGAACCTGTGCTCATCTTGGTGGGGTGCAACGATTAAGTAATCAATGGGATGCCAAGGAAAATATCAAAGAGGTCTATCCCACAGCGAAAGCAAAGGATATAGTGAAAAATAAGTTTTTTGAAAAACCACGGCATAAAGCAGTGGATGAAGTCGTTGATGTTGATTATGTTATCCCTGGTTGTCCTATTGACCGGCAGGAATTCATTAATGTGCTTGTTGCGTTACTGCATGGTAAGAAACCACCGATTCCTGATTATCCGGTTTGTGTGGAATGTAAGAAAAAAGAAAATATTTGTTTATTTACCATTGGTAAGTTTTGTATGGGGCCGGTTGCTCGAGCTGGATGCGGTGCGATATGTCCTTCGCATGGCAATGAATGTGAAGCCTGCAGGGGTTATGTAAGCCATCCTCATCAACGAGCGCAGACTGATGTGTTGGAGGAATATGGGCTTTCTGCTGATAAAATCATGAATCGGAAGACCATGTTTACCTATCGGTATGTTGAGGAAACTGAGGAGGAATCTCAATGAGTGCAAACAAAGAAGTATCAATCAATGTTGAACATCTGACACGGGTGGAGGGACATGGAAATATAGTATTGAATGCAAAAAACGGTGAGATTGAACAAGTGCAATGGCAGGTGTCTGAGGCTCCTCGTTTTTTTGAATCATTTGTGCGAAATAGACCTTTTACGGAGCTGTCTCATTTGACCTCTCGGATTTGTGGGATTTGCTCAATTGGGCATTCTTTAGCTTCATTGAAGGCAACGGAGAATGCCATGAACATTAAGATTTCAAAGCAAACAAAGATGCTTCGAAAGATCGCTCTTCATGGGGAGAACATGCAGAGTCATATTTTGCATGTTGGCTATTTAGTTTCTCCGGATTTATTTAAGGTTGGTAGTGTTTTTCCTTTGATTGGTTCTGCTCCGGATACCGTAAAGAAAATCATTTATTTGCATCGTCTTGCTAATGAGATGAGTGAACTGCTCTGTGGTCGTACTACTCATCCAATTAGTCTTGTACCGGGAGGGTTCTCTGAGATTCCCTCAGAAAGACAATTACAACGCTTAAAAAAACGATTGCAGGAGAGTATGTCAACCTGTGAGGATGTTGCGCAGGTGATTTTAGATAATGCTGATAAACTCCCTGATTTTACGCGTGAGACGGAGTATATTGCATTAACTCGTAAGGATGAATATGCGTTGTATGATGGGGTGATCGGATCTACTGATACGGGCACGCATCCGGTGAAAGAGTATGAATCCGTGGTCAATGAATTTGTGGTGCCACAATCTACAGCGAAATATTGTAAACATCAGCGTGAAAGCTACATGGTTGGTGCCCTTGCTCGTTTCAATCTTAATGCGGATTTACTTCATCCAAAGGCGAAAGCGGTAGCAGATCAATTCAATCTTTCTGCGATTAATTATAATCCGTTTATGAATAATGTTGCGCAAATCATTGAATATGTTCATTCCGTTGAGGATAGCATTGCATTAATTGATGCTCTCCTTGAGAAAGGATTAAATCCGGAGGAAAAACCTGTTGAGTTCACAGTGAAAAAAGGTCGTGGTGTTGGCGCTATTGAAGTACCTCGAGGTATTTTATTTCATGATTATACCTATGATAAGAACGGGATTTGTACCAAAGCAAATTGTGTTATTCCAACCAATCAGAATCATAATAATATTCAGAAGGATATGGAAGTATTTGCTCCTGATCTACTGAAGAAAACCAAAAAGGAAATCACGCTTAATTTAGAGATGTTAGTCCGTGCTTATGATCCATGTATCTCTTGTAGCACTCATTATTTAGATGTTTCCTTTGTTGACTAGGTTATGAAACAAAAGATTGGTATTATCGGTGTGGGTAATCCATTACGCCGGGATGATGGGATTGGCCTGTTTTTGTTACAAAAACTCAGGCAGCATCCTTCTTTTTTTCAGGATGATGTTTGTTTTCTGGATGGAGGAACGGGTGGGATGAATCTATTGCATTTGTTTCATCGATTTGATGTGGTAATCCTTCTTGATGCAGTGGATTTTGATGCTGATCCAGGTACCATCCGGTTTTTTACCATTGATGATGTCATCAGCAACAAAAAAAATCCTCAACTGTCCACCCATCACATCGATGTGTTACAGATCATTTCTTTTGCAAAAAAGATCGGTGAATGCCCAGATCATATCTATGTCTTTGGCGTGCAACCAGAAGATGTTTCCTTTGGAGAGGGATTTACACAACCACTTGAATCAAAAAAAGATGAGTTTGTTTCTTTGCTCTTAGAAAAAGTATCTTCGGTGATTAAGAAATATTGGTAAACAGTATGTTCGGAAGCAAGTATTTTTTTCCTCTCGTGGTTTTGGGCTATATTTGTCAAATAATGGTTATATACTCAAAAAGGCACAGTATATAGTTGAGGAAAGGGACCTGACCTTTTAAAACCCATCTCTCTCACCCTTTCTTCCCTCCCTCCAAGCATTTGTTTTTTTTATGGTTGATATCCAGGTCTATTTTCATCATAGAGATCGATACTATCCTGTAAAATATCTTTTAAAAACGCTTCCCGCTTTTGATCGGTATCAAGACCTAGGGTGCCATAGACACTTGCATAATATGGTTTGATGATTCCTTTTTCGTAACCGAGGGTGACCACGGTAAACATGGGAAGACCTTTGATGTGTTTTTGATCATAGATTTCGAGTGCATCAGCTCGTTCTTCGGTTGCATGATCGATGTTTGTATAAAAATAGGCAATACTATGATTCTCATAGGTGCCTGTTGTTGAAAACATTTCTTCTTTTTCATAATCAACGGAAAACAGATCCTGGATGATGGGAAGCATAATATCACAACCTGGACAGGCATCCTCGCTGAAATGAAGAAAGACGATTCCATCAGTGATATTATCCAAGACAAAGGATGGGTGGGCTTGATTGTTTGCTGTCTGAAAGGTGAAATCAACTGTTGTTTTTGGATCAAGTTTTAGACAGCTCAGGCAGATCACGGTGACGATTCCATCTTGAACTTCTGCATAGACGTCAGTACCTATCAGCATGCCGGTTAATACAAGGGAAACAATGATTATTGTGCTGATTTGAAGGATTTGTTGTTTTTTCATGTTCTTACTCCTTTTTAAAGCTAAGCAGATTTTTTGGACAGGTGTTGATACATTTTCCACAGAGGATACATTCGGGATCTCGGTTCATATGAATCACATCTATTCCCATTGGGCAAATTTTGCTGCAGGCATTGCAGTGAATGCATTCATCTGAAAAGGTGTCTTCATTTGTTTTTCCGACGTAGAGGATACTGATTTTGTTAAATGGTGCAAAGAGAGCTCCGAGCGGGCAGAAATACCTGCACCATCCTCGTTCTACGGTGAAGATTAAGATGAGGAAGAGAATGAAAATGATGAGTGCAGTCAAAAAAAAGGGATTGGTAACAAATTCTCCGGGAAAGAGAAGTAATGTTGGAATGGTTCCAGTGAGAAAACCAATGGGGCAGATATCCGTGAACATAAAGCCGATGAGTGCCGTAGTGAGAAATACGAGACCAATGAGAATAAAGTATTTGATATAGCGAAGTTTTGGTTCAATGGGGTGGTTTCCGATTTTTTTTATGAATGCTATTTTTTTGAGTTTCCGAGCTATTTTTCCGGTACCTCGTTGCAGCAGGCCAATAGGACAGGCCCATCCACAGATTGCTCTTCCAGTTAGCACTCCAAAGAATCCAAGGATGAGAAGTGGAAAAAGAAATAGTTTCCATTTGAAACTGTTTTGGAAAACACTTACTTCTAGGGCTCGGAGGGGACAAGCTGATGTTGATGCAGGGCAGGAATTACAATAAAAAAAAGGATAGCAAAACCCCGTTTTTATTCCAAGTGGGCCAAGGTTTGCTGAGAAAAAAATGAGGAGTTGAGAAAGTAATCGTTTGAATTGCAGTTTCATAGATTATCGGCGACGTTTAAAGAACATGAATAATATAAAGCTTACCGCTGCAATAAATGCTATTGCTTCAAAGCCTGGAGTATCAGATCCTCCATTATCTCCTCCGCCACCATTATTTCCGCTTGTGTCCAAATTTACCGATATGGCATTGCCTGCATCTGCTGGATACCAGGTCCATCCGGATGAGGTGGCATATCCAACTCGGTATTTTATTTCAACTGCGGTTTTATGACGCAATGTGATGGTTGCTTCATAGGTATCAGATCCTGTTTTTGTCATGGTTTCATTAAAGTTGTCAGTAAAGCAGAGACCTGATTCACATTCTTCAACATAGATGACTGCGTTGGTAATGGTTTCCGCGGTTGGAATCGTTACGGTGAAGGTGACTGTTCCTTGTGGTTTGGGTTGTGCTGGATCAACGGTAATAG
>JAWOBC010000186.1:0-4049 GCA_046498165.1 Thermoplasmatota archaeon | reverse complement strand
CTTAAAAAACTGTTGGATGAATATAATCACTGGAGGATAATTTATGGTAAAGATAACACTTGATGAAGAAAGCATTGACGCCATTATTAACTACACCAAAACACATCGAAAAGAAGTAAGAGAATTTGTTAAAATCATTGGTGAAGAAACCCTGTCAGTTCTGAAAGAAAAAGACATCCTCAACCAAGGAGCAAAGCTTTATAGAGAAATCCAAAGCGCAATCAATTACACCTACAAAAAACAATAATTTTTTTCTTTTTTTTCTCACTGAATGATTATTTCATATTCTTCCGAAACAGCAGCATGCAAGGCAATATCAGTAGCAACAATATAATACGAAATCACCGTATCCTTTGGAAACTGCCCGAGTTCAATACCAAAAACTGGTTGATTCGACTGATTCCTCAACGGATCCTCACTATGTCTACCCTGCACAGGAAATGATGCATATTGAAACATGTTCTTCTGAACTGATTCAGCGTCAACACTATAACAAATCTGTACATCCTTAATAGGAAATGAATTGAAACTAACATTTGCATACACGATGACATTACTTGCATTGCTAACCATCGATGGTTGATGATACACCTGATGGATCACGGGAGGAGAGCTCACCTCGGGATCAATGATGAAGTTTTTGCTTTCTTCAACACTATTATCAGCAGTATCAACAGCTGTTACCGTTATGGTATGAACACCAGATGAAAAACCCTCAATTGAAACCATTCTTGACCAATTCCTATTTGGATTGTGTATTACTATCTGCTCATCATCAATAGAAATTATTACCTGTTTAACACTGCTTTCATCAGCAACAAAACCACTTACCGTTAGTTCATCACCATTCAATAACTCATTGTTCGCCGGATAAAGGATATGAAGCAACGGGGGAGTGACATCAACAAGTTCAATCATAAGCTCATCAGTAACATTCCCACAAGTAGCAACGACATGATACAAACCAGGTAAACATTTTGAAGTATTCCATGTTATCTCCCAAAAACCTTGAGGTATCTCGTAAGAATCATTATGAATCGAAACCATTCCCTTCTCAGTAGAAACACCAGTTATGGTAATTTGATTACCAACATGGGAAAAAGAAGGATTTTGAGTCGAACTCAATGGATCAAGTATCACTATATTGTTTTTCGTTGAATCACCGTAAACCTCAAAGGATGTAACAACGGAAGCCATCGTATTGATCATTGGATTTCTCAATACTAGAAAACAATCCTGATCAACAGGAAACGAACCAGAGATGCTCCCATTTTTTTGTGCATAAAAACAGGTAAATGATTTACCTTGTTGATATCTTTTCAAATTAGTTGAATCAACCACAAAAAAATCGATGTCTCCATCCATCTCACATTGACCAACATGATTATTCCGAATGTTTTTTTGAAGCTGAACAAATGATGAACGGATGTCAACATCACAATGCATCTCAGCTGAAGAAAACTTACTTACCCTCATCTGCGGCCTTCTCTGGTAATCTGAGCAAAGAAGCACATGAAAGGTTCTATCCTCAGCAGTTTTCAACACTCTAATATTATTATGAAATGAAACCGGCCAAGGCAGTTCTTCTGTTGACTTCTGAATTAAAAACACATATTCATCATATTTACCCAGTCTAAACTTACAGCTTCCAGTAGTATCCGTGTAATTCCATATGGTAGCTGTGCCTCCATCAATGACATCTGGTTTTTCCTCAACAAAATCCTGAAACATTTGATACCATCCCTTCAGTCTGGACTCCTGTATAACCGGTGGCAGCCTTTCCCAAAAAGATTCAACTGTATTCAAAATCTTGTTTTTATACCAGGTTATATCCTTTGGGCCTTTTACAAAAACAGTGACTAGTGCTCCGTCATAGGGCTGTACTCCATTAGAGACTTCAACGGTTACATTAATTAGATCCTCCGGGGGAACATAATTTGAGGTAACCTCTTTAATGGTATCATCACCTCTCCAAGTAAAGACTGCAGACATATCCTTTCCCCAATTATGTGCATACACCTCAAAAATATCAACACTACCGCCTCCATCTGCCCACCAGTTATCATTCTGATGCCAGCCGTTATGATAAAATTCTCTCCAAACATGATCTTCACCAATATTACATGCACCAATCGTTGGAATCAACCCTGTTCGTTGAGCAGCGATAGCTAATCGTTGTAATTCACCACACCATCCATTATGTTCATGAGCGATGATATTAGGCTGAGCAGGTCTACTCCCTGTTGCTTGATAAGGAACGGTTTTTCCAATCCAATAACTCATTGCTTCAACCGCTGTTGGATGAGAGCTTATACACCTATTCCATAATCGATCAGCAGATTGAAAATATGATTGTTCATCCCATAAAAACTGGATATCCTGGATTTTTTCTTTTAGCAAGGGATACCCAATATCATTGTGATTAAACAAGTAATCACGCCAAAACGAATCATATTTTAATAGGGCAGATTCACCAAGAAGCTGAGGATGAACAATATACCAATAATACATATTCCGAGGTAGTTCATATTGCTTGCTGGAACCATTGGATAACACCTGATATTGTATGGTCGAAAAATAATTACCATCTCCCTCATCATATTCAACAATATCAGCATAAGAAATCTGAGTATCAATCTCATACAACCAATACACATTCTCAAATAATACCTCAGGACTAGGGATATTTCCTTTCGGAGCAAAAGCAATACAAAAAGCAATTTCATCTGTATACTTTTTACTTACTTTTTTTAACAAATCAATATATGGGGATGTATCTGAAAGCAGTTCAAACTGTTTGATAAGATCTTGATGCAGCCAGCGAGGTGTTTTTGCTATCACCGATTTAACCTCATCGGAAAACACTGTTTCTTCTTGAGGATAATATCGATTGAATTTTTGTCGATCTGCAGACCAATTGATAATATAATCCTTTCCAGGTTGGATTTCTATGGTATCTATAAATGCAGAAACAAGAGAAGGAGATGAAGAATGAGATGCAGGAGCTATTATTGGTATACATAATGTCAACAAAACAAAAAAAACAATAAGGCAGTAAGACCACTGAATTACCTTTCTGTTCAATCGTTTTTTAATCTCAATAATAATGAGCCCCCTAATTTTTAATCAAATAATAAATAAAAAATATGCCTTTAAATAGTTTTTCAACAACCACTTTACAGATCATCTTCCATGATTTTTTGCAATATCACAATATGATTTCATAGCACATGAACCACATTTTTTAGTATCTATATACTCTTTCACATGGTCATCCCAGCCTTTTTCAGAGATCTGTTTCATCATCTCAACAGTTTCACTGAGCTGTCTTTTCAATGATTGGGTATAAGAGATCTTGAACTGTTTTTTTGAATCATAATAAACAAGCAATCCATATGCTGGTCTTTTTCCAAAACGCTCTTCAACTAGTTGACAATATGCAGCTAACTGCATGACATGATGCTTCTGTGGCTGATTATGATTCCCTGTTTTTATTTCAACTGGAATAACACCATCAGCAGTTTTAAGGATATAATCTGGCTTTCCAGCCAGGGGAAAAACCGATGAATACAACGGTTTTGATTGTTCAAAAAGATCCTCATAGATTGCTCGGCCATCAGGGATCATGTGCTTTGATTTTGTCAACTCGTTTTTTCGTCCCATATAGAGAGAAAGTATAATGGTAAACAACCCAGCTAAAACAAGTATCGCTAGAAAAAATATATTCTCAATCATCCTATGAAAACCTCGAAAACCAAAATAATAATAGCGATGAAAAATAAAACTAATCCTAACAAACGAAGAAGAACAATTCTTTTTTTTGTTTTTTCTGTCTTCACTAGAATTGAACCAAGATATTGATGGGTTTTTTTCCCTCTTTTCAACAACGATGACGCTGGAGAAAAACCCTGTTTTTGTAGATACCAAGAAATCGGACAAAAATGAAACTGACCGATTTCTTGGTATCTACAAAAACAGGGTTTTTCTCCAGCGTCATCGTTGTTGAAAAGAGGGAAAAAAACCCATAAGCATCTGGGTTCAATTCTAGT